>DASVPH010000048.1:0-13279 GCA_036382945.1 Casimicrobiaceae bacterium | reverse complement strand
ATTGATGAGCCCCCGGTCAGCGTATTCCATCAGGGCCCGAGGCCTTTGTGGCCTCAATGAAGGCCGGATGTATGGCTGCAATCACTACCTTCTCGCGATCTGGAATGAGATGCTTGGCAAAACGGGGGCGACCATGTATGGATCCCGGCCTTCGCCGGGATGACCACTACATGCACTAGGCCAGCCTTCGCCGGGATGACCACTACATGCACCGTGTCACCGTCTCGTTGCATGAGATTCGCACCTACGACTGCTTCCAATGCGGCGGCACGGTCTTGTCGAAGTACGGCAGCGCCTCGATTCGCGCTTTCCAGGCCCTGAGCTCGGGCGTCAGCAATCCGTCGGCGTCGAAATCGGGGAGCTTGACGCGGGCGCGATAGATGAACGCCACCGCCGGGTAGAGCGAGAAATCGGCCGCCGACAGCGGTCCCACCAGGAAGTCGCCCTTGAGATACGTGCTCATCAGCGCGAACTCCTCGGCGACCGCCTTGCGGGCCTCCGCGAGCTTCTGCGGGTTTCGATCCTCGGGCTTCGTATAGAAGGCGTAGTCGCCGACGAGGTCGGTCGCCTCCAGGACGTAATTGTCGACTTCCATCATCAGCCGCCACACGGTCGCCTGGCTGCGCGCGTCGCCCGGAAAGAGCGGCGCGCCGCGACCCGGATACGCGGCGTCGAGGTAGGCGATGATCGCGTTCGACTCGTAGATCACGAAATCGCCGTCGACGAGCGTGGGCACGCGATGGCGGGGATTCAACGCGATGAATTCCGGCTTGCGGGTGTCGCCGGCCGAGAACGACAGCACCTTGCGCTCGTACGGGAGCGCCTTGTGCTCGAGCGCGAGCTGCGCTCGCCAGGCGTACGGTGAACCGGATCCGTAGTACAGCGTGATACTCATTGGCTCTCCTTGGGTTTGGTCTTTCTCGGGTGCGGATGCGCCGGCGGCTCCCGCTGCGGCTCCGGCGGCGGCTCGGAGGCCGCGGCCGCGCCGGCGCGCAGCGCCTCGAGCGAGGCCTTCTGCAATTCCATGGTCTTGATGCTCATCTGCATGAAGCTGAGGCTCATCGCCAGCCAGTTCTCGATCACGCGCAACTCGCCGATCTTGCGCTCGATCTCCGCTGGATCGAGCGTGGCGAACATGGCCATCGGATTCGGAAACGGCGCGGCGGGCGGCAGCCCCGGTGCGGGCTGCGGCGTGACCGCGGGACTTGCCATGCCGAACGGATTCCACATCTTCTGCATGAACTCGAGCGCCTGTTGCGGCGTAAACGGCATCGACGTGGACTTCGACATGACTCCTCCTGGAATCGGCCGCGGCGCGCGGCGCGCCAACCGCGGCGCCGACCCCCTTTTCGGCTAATATAACGCACCATGGCGGAATCTGCCGCTCCCCTGCTCTCCACGCTCGGCGCCATCGTCGGCCAAGCCAATGTTCTCACCGCAGTGGCTGACGTCGCGCCTTATGTCACCGACTGGCGCGACCGCTATCACGGGCGCGCAGGCGCGGTGGTGCGTCCCGGCACCACCGCCGAAGTCGCCGCTGTCGTGCGCTGCTGCGGCGAGCACGCCACGCCGATCGTCCCGCAGGGAGGCAACACTGGGCTGTGCGGCGGAGCCACACCGCACCAGGGCGGCACCGAGATCGTCGTTTCGCTCGCGCGCTTGGCTCGCGTGCGGGCGATCGACACGGCGAACGCAACGCTCACCGTCGAGGCCGGCGTCCCGCTCGCGCGCGTGCAGCAGGCGGCCGACGAGGCGGGGTTGTTCTTCCCGCTCTCCCTCGGCGCCGAGGGCAGCTGCACGATCGGCGGCAATCTGTCGACCAACGCCGGCGGCACTGCGGTGCTGCGCTACGGCAATGCGCGCGAGCTGGTCCTCGGGCTCGAAGTCGTGCTCGCCGACGGTCGGGTGTGGGAGAGCCTGAAGGGGCTGCGCAAGGACAACACCGGCTACGACGTGAAGCAGCTCTTTCTCGGCAGCGAAGGCACGCTCGGCATCATCACCGCCGCGGTGCTGAAGCTCTTTCCCAAGCCGCGGACGTCGGCGACGGCCTTCGCGGCGATCGCGGACGTCGATGCCGCGATCGCGCTCCTGTCGGTGCTGCGCCAGACGCTGGGGGATCGGCTCACGGGTTTCGAGCTTGTCTCGCGCTACTGCATCGAGCTCACGCGCAAGGCGTTCCCGGCCTTTGCCGACCCGCTGCCCGGACATCCGTGGTACGCGCTGCTCCAGGGCCAGGATCCGGCGGCCGACTCGCCGCTCAAGGGCCAGCTCGAGACCGCGCTCGGCACCGCGATCGAGCGCGAGATCGCGCGCGACGCGACGATCGCGCAGTCCGCCGCCCAGGCCGATGCGCTGTGGGCGCTGCGCGAGCACATCACCGAGGCGCAGCGCCGCGACGGCCCGAACATCAAGCACGACATCAGCCTGCCCGTGTCGCGCATTCCGGAATTCCTGCGCGAGGCGCGAGGCCGCCTCGATGCCGCGTTTCCCGGCGTGCGCTACGTCGTCTTCGGACATCTTGGCGACGGCAATCTGCACTATAACCTCTCGGCGCCGGCGGGCGTGTCACCCGCCGCGTTCATGGACGAGAGCGCGCGCGCCAACCGCATCGTCTACGATCTCATCGCCGCGCACGGCGGGAGCTTCAGCGCCGAGCACGGCATCGGTCAGCTCAAGCGTGGGGAGCTCACGCGCTACAAGGCCGCGGTCGAGGTCGAGCTCATGCGCCGGCTCAAGCGCGCGCTCGACCCGGCGGGCCTGCTCAATCCGGGCAAGGTTGTATAGACGCCGATGGCGAAGATCATCGCCTGGCTCATTCTGATCTTCGTGGTGCTCTTCGCGCTGCGCCTGATCGTCTTGCGCAATGCCCGGGCGCAACGCAAGCGCGCGGAGTCAGGCGCCGCCGGCGCCGGGCACGGCGCGGAGCCGATGGTGCGCTGCGTGCGCTGCGGCGTGTATCTGCCGCGCAAGGAAGCGCAGGAAGTGAGCGGCGGTTACGCCTGTGCCACGGGCGAATGCGCCGGGAAGCGCTGACACCCCATGCAGCCGCGCCCTGCCGTCCCTGCGTTCGAGCCGCCGCCGCTGCCGTCGCTCGTCACCGACTCGACGCGGCGCATCCTTTGGATCGTCGGCCTGTATCGTGCGGTCTCCGGCGCGCTCTTGCTCGGCGCGGCGCTGTTTCTCGACCTGCGCGCCATGGCGATCGGCGCGCCCAATGCTTTCATCACCGCGGCCGGGCTGTATTTCATCTATGGCCTCGGCGCATTCCTGTGGGTGCAGCGCGAGAGCCAGGCCCTGCCGCTGCCGGCGCTGCTGCTCACCCTCCTCGGGGGTGATCTGACCTTCCTGGCGCTGCTGATCTATTCGGGCGGCGGCGCGGCCGGTCAGCTCTCGATCCTGCTCTTCCCGCAGCTCGCCGCCAGCGGCTGGCTGATGCGCACGCAAGTCGCGTTCTTCCACGCGGCGCTCACCAGCGCGGTGCTGCTCACGCTCGACGGCTGGCGCTTCCTCGAGGGTGTGATCCCGGGCACACAGATGTTCCAGACTGGATTGGTGGGTTTCGGGTATTTCGCGACCGTGGGCATCGCGCTTGCGCTCGGCCGCTACACCAAGGCGAGCGAAGACCTCGCCCTGCAGCGCGGCATCGATGTGGCCAACCTCGAGCAGGTCAACCGCCTCATCATTCAGGACATGCAGGACGGCGTGTTGGTGGTCGATCTCAACGGCGTGGTGCGCGGCCACAACGCGCAGGTGACGCGGCTGCTGGGCGGGTTCGGCCGGATGCGCGGCGGGATGCGGCTCGCCGAGTTCAGCTCGACCCTGCACGATTACTGGCGGCGATGGCAGGAGGATTTTGCCGAGCCGCTGCCTCCGTTCAAGGTTGAGGCCACGCAGCGGCTGTTGCGGGTACGCCTGGTGCGCATCGGCGCGGGCCTGAACGGCGGCACGCTGATCTACCTGGAGGACCTCGGCCGCGCGCAGAGCGAAGCGCAGCAGATGAAGCTCGCGGCGATGGGCCGGCTCACCGCCAGCATCGCGCACGAGGTGCGCAATCCCCTCTCCGCGATCAACCAGGCGGCGCAGCTCCTCGAGGAGGACGGCTCGGTGGCACCGGAAGGGCAGCGGCTGCTCTCGATGATCCGCAGCAACGCCAAGCGCATCGACCGCATCGTCGGCGAGGTGCTCCAGCTCAATCGCCGCGACCGCCAGCAACCCGAGGTCATTCCGCTCGTCGAATTCATGGGGTCGCTGCTCGAGGAGATCGTGCAGGCGGAAGGCATCCCGGCCGGCGGCGCCGTCGTGCAGATCCCGGGCGAGCTGCTGGTGATCTTCGATCGCGGTCACTTGAACCAGATCGTCTGGAACTTGGTGCGCAACGCCTGGCAGCACTGCCAGAAGAAGCAGGGCAGCATCCGCATCCTGGGGCGCCCCGGCTACATGGGCGATGCCATAATATGCGAGCTGAGCGACGATGGACCGGGGATCCCCGCCGAGCTGCGCGGCCAGATCTTCGAGCCGTTCTTCACGACGCGGCCCGGCGGCACGGGGCTCGGCCTGTACATCGCGCGTGAGTTGGCCGACGCCAACGGCGGGGCGCTCGAGCTTCTGCCCAAAAGCCCCGGCGCGCACTTCCGCCTGACCATGAGGCGCGCGTTGAACCCGGTCGACAAATAGCTGCGGTGCGAGTCTTCGACGGAGGCGATCATGAGCCGGAAACCACGCGAACGCGGACAACCCAAAGTACTGGTCGTCGACGATGAGCCGGATCTGCTCGAGCTGCTCGAGCTCACGTTGTCGAAAATGGGCTTGGACACGGCGCGGGCGCAGTCGGTCGCGGAGGCGATCCGCACGCTCGACAGCCAGCCCTTCGATCTGTGCCTGACCGACATGCGGCTGCCCGACGGCGAGGGCTTGCGCGTGGTCGAGCACATCGCCGAAAAGGACCTCGACGTCCCGGTGGCGGTGATCACCGCCTTCGGCAGCGCCGAGAACGCGGTGGCCGCGCTCAAGGCCGGCGCGTTCGACTACCTGGCCAAGCCGGTCGCGCTCGAGCAGTTGCGCGCGCTGGTCAAGCAGGCGCTCAAGGTGCCGGAGAAGCCCGCGGCGCCCTCGTCGTATCAACTCCTCGGCGAGTCGCAGGCGATCGAGCAGGTGCGGCAGATGATCGACCGGCTCGCCAAGAGCCAGGCGCCGGTGTTCATCACGGGCGACTCCGGCAGCGGCAAGGAGCTCGCCGCACGCATGATTCACCTCGGCGGTCCGCGCGCCGAGCAGCCGTTCGTACCGGTGAACTGCGGCGCGATTCCCGAGAACCTGATGGAGAGCGAGTTTTTCGGCTACCGGAAGGGCGCATTCACCGGCGCCGAGGCCGATCGCGAGGGCTTCTTCCAGGCGGCGAACGGTGGCACGCTGTTCCTCGACGAGGTCGCCGACCTGCCGCTGCCGATGCAGGTGAAGCTCCTGCGCGCGATCCAGGAGAAGCGCGTGCGCAAGGTCGGCTCGACGACCGAAGAGCCGGTCGACGTGCGCATCATCAGCGCGACGCACAAGAAGCTGCCGGCGCTGGTCGACGCGGGCGAGTTCCGCCAGGACCTTTTCTATCGCCTGCACGTGATCGAGCTGGCGATGCCGTCCTTGCGCGAGATGCGCGAGGACATTCCGACGATCGCCGACGCGATCTTACGCAAGCTCTCGCGCGCCGCGCCGGCGAAGCTCGATCCCGCGGCGGTCGCCGCGCTGGAAGCGTATCCGTTTCCAGGCAACGTGCGCGAGCTCGAGAACATCCTCGAGCGCGGGCTCTCGCTTGCCGCCGATCCGCAGCAGATCACCGCCGAGGACCTGCACCTGACGCCGCCGCCGGAGGAGGTCGACGCGGCCCTGCCGGCGGGCGACAAATGGCCGTTGCAGGACTATCTCGACCGCGTGGAGCGCACCGCGATCAACGAGGCGCTCGAAAAGACCCGCTACAACCGCACCGCGGCGGCCAAACTCCTGGGCATTACCTTCCGCGCCATGCGCTACCGCATGGAGCGGCTGGGCATCAAGTAGCGCCGAGCCGCCTTCAGAGGCGCGCGGAAAAATCCGGCAGCCCGACGTGTGCCAGCATCGAACGCCAGCGGGCGTCGCCGTGCAGCGCTCCGAAGGTCGGATCGTCCACCATGCAGTGCGCACCGTTGGCCTTGCGCAGGGCATGGCGCTCGAGACACTCAAGGCTGTTCACGCTATCACCTCGAGCAACGTGCAGCATCGCCTCTTCGTACTCGGTGATGGAAGTGTCGTCGAAACGCGAGCGGGCCCGATTCATGACCGCTGCCGCTTCCGCATTGCGCCCGAGCAGGTACAGGGCACGGGCCTGATAGACGTATGCATTGGCAAAGTCGGGCGCGACCGCGGCGAGCTGGCGTGAAGCTTCGAGGCTTTCCTCGGGGCGGCAGGACTGCGCATAGGTATCGGCCAGAAGCAACCGCGCGTACACGTCGTGCGGCGTCATCTCGATTGCCTGGGTGAGAAGCGTCTCGGCGCGATCATAGCGACGCCAGTAGAAGTACAACGCCCCCTTGTTGCAGCGGATGGCGGGATCGAGCGGATCGAGCGCCTGGATCACGTCGTATTCGCGCAGCGACTCCTCGAACCGCGCGCTATACATGACAAAGCAGGCGAAGGCCGAGCGGACGCTTACGTCGCGCGGCGCAGCGGCGAGCGCGCGCGCGAACAGCCGATCGGCCTTGGGCCAGTCGAACTCCGCGATGTACGCAAGCCCGGCAAGGATCGCGTAGGCGGGTCCAGCCTCGGGATCGAGCTCGATGGCGCGCTGTGCGGCCTGCGTGGCCGGACCTGGGTCGCGTTGCGCGACGTCGACCACGAGTTGGCGTCGACGCACGTACGCGAGAGCGAGCTCGGACCAGGCAGCGCTGAAACCGGGATCGACGCGAACCGCTGTCTCCAGATGCCCGATCGCCTTCGGCAGCAAGGCCTGACTGCGCTGCTTGAGCAGGTAGCGAGCGCGCTGGTAGAGATCGAAAGCGCCGAGATCACGGGTCGGCGTCACCGGGCGCGCGCGGTTGGGGGCGAGGCTTTGCTCACCAGGATGCGTCGCAAGCAACGGCACAAAACAGTGCAGCATGCCGTTGCGTACCTGCTGATTGACGGCCAGCGCGTCGGCAGCCGCCGTGTCGATGCGCTGCGCGAGCACCGTTTCGCCGCCCGCGGTTCCGATGACCTCGAGCAGCAGCGTCCGTGGCTCACCGTCCAGCCAATGTCCTCCCACGATCCACTCGACGTTGAGCCGGTTCCGAGCCTCGGAAGGCGAAGCCGCTACGTCCGCGGCGGTCGATGCTTCCGGCCCAAACACGCGCACCTGCGGCAAGCGTGACAACGTTCGCACGATCTCGTCAGTGAGCGCCGCGGCAAGCTCCATATCGACCACTGCAGCCGTGGCGGGTGGCATGGGTAGCACGGCGACGGACGGCTGCGCACCGATCTGCACCGCGGCCGGCGCCCGCGCGCGGATCGTCGGCAAGTAGCTGCCCTTGTCGAGCGAAATCTCGAACGGCGCGGCGATGCCCTCGCCGTGGTAGTAGCGGTCGAGCCGCTGCCGCAGGCGGCCGGCTTCGACGCGCACGACGGCGTCGGTCTTCGGATCGTAGGTGCTGGCCGGGCGCCCGAAGAAATCGATGCCCAGCGCGATCTCGCGCAGCGCCGCAAGCCGGCCGGCGAGCTTGCACGCGATCAAATGCCGAAGGAACTGCTGATGCCGCAGCGAGTGGCGGAACGCCGGACTTTCGCAAATCCGGTCGAGCTCCGCCGCGAGCGCTTCCGGCGTGATGGGATCCGTTGCGCCCATTCTTCTCCGGGGCGTTGCAACCCTTTGGATACCCCGTACCCCCTTCCCAACCTTGCTGCGAATTCTAACAATGGCACAGGTCGTTCGAAAGGGCCGCGTCGAGCGAGTCAGGGACATGGGAATGCTGGACAGTTCCTTCCAATCACTACCCTATGCCCGAGCGTGCCGACGCGTCGATTTCGATTTCGTCGAGGTGCGCGAGGCGGCGCGACTCGGCGGCGGCCGATTGCTGTTGGTATCCGGCGTCAAGTCGTGGGCGGATCTTCGAGTGACCCTCGAGCCCCTGCCCTATCGCGAAATGCCCGACTTCTGGATGATCGAAGTCGTAGGGCGC
This sequence comes from Casimicrobiaceae bacterium, assembly GCA_036382945.1. GTDB lineage: Bacteria > Pseudomonadota > Gammaproteobacteria > Burkholderiales > Casimicrobiaceae > PALSA-1003. The sequence goes on along the minus strand of DASVPH010000048.1, from coordinate 5,102 downwards.
TTGACCGCATCGGGCTTGCCCGCCCTCATGGACTTCTGCGTGGCCCTACCGCTGGCAAGCATCCAGGGTTGCAAGGGAATCGAGATCGTCGGAGCGACGAAGTCGGAGCGAAGGGTGTTGAACCCGAATGTGGGTACTGACGCCCGAGCCGGTTACTAAACGGCCCGGTGCCGGGGCATAAAGGTCACCGAAGCACTCGAGCAACCTCACTCGAATTGCCAGCCCATTTCATGCAAAGGGAGGCGGCCATGCTCAAACGATTCGTTCTCATCGCCTTGCTTCTGATCTCGGTCCGCGCAGAAGCCCGCGAATACACGGATGTCTACTACGACCCTGCCGAGTCGGGATGGGGTGCCTTCCTCGTCCAGAGCGACACGACCCAGTTTCTCGCGCTGTTCATCTACGGACCGGACGGGAAGCCAACGTGGTACGTCGGCATCATCGCCGACGACGGCACCGGAAACTACACCGGCACGCTCTACGCAACGACTGGCACGTACTTCGCCGCTCCGTGGCAAGGTTACCTCGCCAATGCGGTGGGAACCCTGTCGTTCCAGCCGACCGATCGTTATCACGCCACGCTTACCTACACCGTGAACGGTGTCGGGACCGTGACGAAGCAAGTCCAGCGCCAGACGCTGACGCCGTACGTGCTGTCGGGCACGTACTCCGGCTCGATGGCCGGGTCGATCAGCGGCTGCACGGATCCGACGGCTAACGAAACGCCCTTCCGCGGCAGCTACGGCCTCGAGGTCACTCAGAACGGCGACCAGTCGGCGTCGCTCACGTTCACGTTTGTCGACACGAAGCACAACGGCCTAGTCTGCACACTGTCCGGACCGCTTACCCATCTCGGCCGGCTCTACCAGTTCAACGGCCAATCGACTTGTGCGGGCGGCCCGGTGCCACCCGGCGGCTCGCCGAAGCCCGCGACCATCGATGGACTGCATCCGACGGGCCAGGGGATCGAGGGCTACTTTACCGGACCAACCGGTGGCGGCTGCCAAGCATCGCTGCACTTCTCCGCGGTGCTCAACGTCAACAACTGACCGCGGTCGCCGGGTGCGCGGGCCCGTGCCCACGCGCCTAGCTAGCGAGCCGCAACGAGCGACTCGCCGCCACGCGGCCCGCGCGGCGCCTACACCCACGGTCGCGCTCTGGTGCGTTATACGGCCTTTGGGGATCGAACAGGTCGCTCCCCCGCGTTGTGTCACCGAGCCTGACGCGGGACGTCAGTCGGCCCGCGCACCCCTGACGCCGTCGGAAATCCGTTTGGCGACGCATGGCCCGCGCCTCGCACTGGATCCTCGCGCGAGCGTAACGCCGCCTCGGGCGAACGCGCCCGCAGCGCGCTGCCCGCCACGACCGGCTTACCCGGCATGGTTCCTGCTGGCAATGATGAGTTGCTCCATGAGCGCCGATCGAGCTACGAGCGATGTGTTCCATCACCGGTACGGGTCGCGTCGAATCGAACCGAGGCTCGGTGCGTGCGCAACGGTTGCCGAGCGCGCAGCGCCTGGCGGTCCCTGCGCTGGCGCTGCTCGCGGGGCTGTGGGCGGCCGGGGCGGCGAGCGCCCTCGGGCTCGACGAGTTCATGCAGCAGTCCGCGCTCGGCGAGCCGCTCCGTATCGTCATTCCGGTCATCTTGAGCGGCAACGACAAGGCGCTGACCAGCGACCTTCTGGGCCAATGCTTCAAGCTCTCTGAGCCCCCAGTCGATCGGTCGGAGCCCGACGTGCCGAGGCTCACCGGCGGGCGCTTGTCGCTCGAGCAGAGCGCCCGCGGCACCCGCCTCGTCGTGACTACCACCCGGCCGATCAACGATCCGGTGCTTACGGTCACTGTGGAGGTCGGCTGCACCGCTTCGGTCCGCCGGCAATACACCCTCCTGCTCGATCCGCCGGCGATCGAGCCACCGACGGCGGAAACGGCGCAGGCAGACGCAAGCCCTCCGAGCCACACGGCGGGAGCGCTCCAAGCGCCGGTCGAGACGGCCGCCCGACTCGCACGTGCGACAATCCATCGCCCTGCGGCCTCCTCCGGACGAGCGCCCCGCGGAGCAAAACCGATTCGTCATGCCGAGCGCCGGGCTGCGGGGGCCGGTGCCATCGCGACAGCGGCCGCCCCCAAGCCGCCTTCTCCTGCGCCTGCCGCGAACCCTCAGCTCAGCGTGTCCCGCGGCGCGGACGATGCAGAGCGCCCACGGGCGGCATCGGGCCCGATCGCCGCGGGCGCCGCCGTGCAGCCGTCGCTTGCCGACCTCGAGGTCGAAACGGTCGTGCTGCAACGGCGCGTGGCCGAGCTCTCCGAGACGGCGCAGCGCATGCAGCAGGAGTTGCGCAGCGCGCAGGCCGCACGCGACGCGGCCGAGGCGGCCGCGAAGCAGGCGCGCTCGGCGCCGCGCGAGCGCGCGTCCTATGGGAACTGGCCGCTGTTTGCGGCGTTGATCGCCCTGGTATGCTTGCTCGCCGTGGCGATGTGGTCGGGCCGGTCCACCTTCAAGCGTTCGGCGCTGGGATCGGTTGCCGCGCTCGACTCGGATACGATGGGCTCCACGCTCCTGCCGGAATCGGAAATCGTCGATACGGGACGCCTCGCTGTGCCGGCGAAGCCGCCTCGCGCCGCGCCACCGCCGGCAGCCTCTCCGACCGTGACGCCCTCGGCCCAGCGCGACGATCCCGAGCTCGCCTTCGACGCCGACTTGGCCAAGCACGTCGAGCGCTATGCGGGCTACTCCGCGCTCGAACGAGAATATCCCCGCCTCGTCTCCCAACTGGTGCACACCTGGGGGCGGCCGGAGGTGATCGGCAATCTGCGCGATACCCTCATCTACCCGCGTGCCGGCACCAAGCGCTTGTCGCGCGAAGCGGTATCCGAGCTCATGCTCCTGCAGGCGATCGCGATGCAGTTCTCAGAGCTCGCGCTCGACACCGCGGACCGCTCGTGAGGATCGCCGTCGACCGCGCCGGCTTCGTGCGCGCGGCAGCGCAGATAGCCTCGCCCAACTGCGACGAGCGTCCCGAGGGCACGGCCGTCACCCTGCTCGTCGTTCACAACATATCGCTACCGCCGGGGCGCTTCGGCGGGCCGGGCATCGTCGAGTTGTTTACCAATCGTCTGGATCCGGCGGCGGACCCGTACTACAGGACGGTGGCCAAGCTCAGGCTGTCCGCGCATTTCGTGATCCGCCGTGACGGTTCGCTGACGCAGTTCGTCTCCTGCGCGATGCGCGCCTGGCACGCGGGCGCGTCGTCGTGGCGCGGGCGCGAGCGCTGTAACGACTTCTCGGTCGGCGCCGAGCTGGAAGGCACCGACGAGCTACCCTACGAAACGGCGCAGTACGCCATGCTCGGCCGGCTCACCCGCGCGCTGCGCCGCCGCTATCCGATCGCGGACGCCGCCGGCCATAGCGACATCGCCCCCGGGCGAAAGACCGATCCTGGCCCGGCATTCGACTGGGCGCGATTCCGGCGCTTGGCGGGGCTGGACGAACGCCGCTGACCCGTTGCTTGAAGGTATAGCTGATTTCGGGGTAAAATAAAAAGTTGTGCAGATTCTCGCCGACTACTTTCCGCTGCTTCTCTTTTTCGCGGCGTTCAAGCTCTGGGACATCTACGTCGCGACCGCGGTGGCCATCGTCGCCTCCGTGGTGCAGATCGCGTACTTTCACTGGCGCCGCGGCAAGGTCGAGGTCGTGCACTGGCTGAGCCTCGCCATCATCGCCGTGTTCGGCGGGGCGACGCTGCTCCTTCACGACGAGACCTTTATCAAGTGGAAGCCCACGGTGCTCTATTGGCTGTTCGGAGCGATCCTGGCGGTCGGTCGACTCGCGTTCCAGCGCAACCTGATGGCTGCGTTGATGAAGGACTTGGCGCTCCCGGACGCGGTGTGGGCGCGCGTGACCTGGGTGTGGGTCGCATTTCTGATCGGCATGGGAGGCGCCAACCTCTACGTGGCGACGCGCTTCTCCACCGCGACCTGGGTCAACTTCAAGGTCTGGGGCGCGATGGCGCTGTTCTTCGTGCTCGCCATCGGGACGGTGGCCTCGGTCGCCCGTTATCTACCCGGCGAGCGGTGATGGACATCCCCGGAACATTGCGGACCCGGCTGGCCGACCTTTCGCCGGTCGCGCTGGAGATCCAGGACGACAGCGCCGCGCACGCCGGCCACGCAGGCGCCGCGTCCGGGGCCGGACACTTTTCGCTGCTGATCGTGTCACAGGCCTTCAACGGCGTGCCGCGGCTGAAGCGTCATCAGACCGTGATGGCGAGGGTCGCCGACCTCTTACCCCATCCGATTCACGCGCTTTCGATCAGGGCGTTGGCGCCTGAAGAGTATTCCTGACCCTATCCGTACCTAGCAAAGGACCATCTCATGCCCATGTTCTTCCGAGTATTCCCCGTCCTGGTCGCTGCCGCGCTGCTCTCAGCGCCGCCCGTCGCGCTCGCCCAGGAGCCGGCAGCCAAGGCCAAGGAGCAGCCGGCCAAGGAGCAACCGGCCAAGGAGCAACCGGCCAAGAAAGCGTCGACCAAGGCCGACGCGCCGGCCAAGAGCAAGGATCTCTATCCGCAAGCGTATTTCGATTTCCTGCTCAAGCAACGGACCGCGCAAGGCCAGCCCGACACGCCCGAGCTGCGTCAGGCCGTTCGCGACGAGCTCAACACCCGTGAGCTCCTGGTGCGCGAGGCGAAGAAGCAGGGCCTCGACAAGACGTTGAAGACCGAAATGGACCTGACCGCGCAGACCGTGCTGGTGCGCACCTACATGGCCGACTACCTCAAGGCTCATCCGGTCCCCGACGATGTGCTGCGCAAGGAATACGAGGGCATCCGCGCCCAGATGGGCGACAAGGAGTACAAGGTCCGGCACATCCTGGTCGAGAAGGAGGACGAGGCGAAGGACATCATCGCCGCGCTGCAGAAGGGCGAGAAGTTCGAGAAGCTCGCCGACCGCTCCAAGGATGCCGGCTCCAAGGCGAAGGGCGGCGACCTCGACTGGAATACGCCGGCGAATTTCGTGAAGCCCTTCGCCGACGCGATGGTGGCGCTGCCCAAGGGCAAGTTCACGACCACGCCGGTGCAGACCCAGTTCGGCTGGCACGT
>DASVPH010000047.1:0-14208 GCA_036382945.1 Casimicrobiaceae bacterium | reverse complement strand
GGGGCCTCGCTGCTGCGCCAGCTCCTGGTGAGCCAGCACGGCCCGGTGTTTGTGGCCGGCGGCGTGCTGATGCTCGGGCTCGCGGCCTTCGTGCTGCTCGGCGGCAAGCTCGAGCTGCCGATGCCGAGCCGGCAGGCCGGCCAGAAGGCAGGGCCTCTGGGCATCTATTCGCTCGGCGTGTTTTCCGGCATTGCGAGCTCCTGTTGCGCTCCGGTGCTCGCCGGGGTGCTCGCCCTGTCGAGCCTCGCGCCGTCCACGGTCTTGGCGCTCGCGCTGGGCACGGCCTACGTGTTCGGCATGGTCGCGCCGCTTTTCGCGATCACGCTCCTCTGGGAGCGCTACGACTGGCGGGCGAGCCGCCTCTTCCGGCCGAGAAGCGTCACCTGGCGCATCGGCAGGCTCGAGCGCACCCTCAGCATGTCGGCGGTGGCCACCGGCGCGCTGCTCGCGCTGATGGGCGTGGCGACCATCTGGGCCGGACTCGCAGCCGATGCGATGCCGAGCGGCGGCTGGTGGATGCCAGCCGCCATGCGCCTGCAGTACTACGGCCAGCAGGCGACCCGCGCGCTCGTCACACTTCCGGGGTGGTTGACGGCGGCCGCGCTGATCGCCGCAGGTGTATGGCTCGCACGGCGGGCGTTCAGGCAATTCGCCCCACGCGGGGACGCCGCTCCACCCGAGACGCCTAAGCACAACGACCAGTCAAGGAGCAACCCATGAATTCGCGCAGCCGCAAGCGGCGCAAGGAGCAACCCATGAACTCACGTAGCCGCAACAAGCACGTGCTCGATAGCCGGGCTGCGAGCGGTTTTCGCCCCGGCCTCGCGGCCAGGGCCGTCATTGGCGTCGCAGCGGCAATCCTCGGGCTCGGAGCCATCGCCGGCGGCGACAAAGTGACAGGCGGCGCGACTCAGGACCAGGCCATCGAGAGCGACCCCGCTGCCGGAAGATTCCCCTTCCAGGTCGGAAAGCCCGGTCCCGGGGCGAAAGCGCCGGACATCCGGCTCGCCTCCACCGCGGGCGGGATGTTCGATCTCGCCGCGTGGCGCGGCAAGCGCGTGCTGCTCTTCTTCCACGAGGGCCTCATGTGCCAGCCGTGCTGGGACCAGACCCGGGACATCGAACGAAACATGCAGCGCTTCCGCGATCTGGGCGTGCAGGCCGTGGTGAGCGTCACCGGCGATCAGCTCGACGATCTCAAGCAGAAGCTTGCGTTCGAGAGGCTCGCGACCCCGGTGCTGTCGGATCCTTATCTCACGGTATCGCGGGCGTACGACGCCAACAGCTACGGGATGATGGGCAAGAGCCGCGACGGCCACAGCTTCATCCTGGTGGGCGAAGGCGGCACGATCCTCTGGCGCGCCGACTACGGTGGGGCGCCCAAGTACTTCATGTACGTGCCCGTGGAGAACCTGCTCGCCGACCTGCGGCAGGGATTGCGCAGGGCGCCCTCATGACGCGCGTGAGCGTGCTGATCCTGACGCAGGCGAATTGCGGCTATTGCGATGCGGCCCAGACGGTGCTCGAGCGGCTTGCGCGCAGATATCCTTTGACGATCTCGACGGTCTCCCTCGAGACCGGTGAGGGCGAGGAGCTCGCCCGCAAGGGCGGCATCCTCCTGCCGCCGGGCATCTTCTTCGACGGCGAGCCCTTTTGCTACGGGCGCCCTTCCGAGCCGAAGCTCCGGGCGGAAATCGAGCGGCGGCTCGCCGCAAGCACGGCTCGATCGGGGGCGAGCGCCGCTAACTGAGGCGCGCTTTCCGTATGCCGGCCGCGCGTTCGGTTTGCTCGGTGCAGCGGGCCTCGGCCCCGTCCTGCGCTCGGAGCTCGCCGCGCTGCGCCGGGTGCGGGCTCCCGGCTTCGGTCGCGATCGTTCCTTCGTTGCCCAGATTCTTCGGGCCGCCTGGGTTTGCGCCGACACGGTCGGAGGATGGCGCGATGATGGTCGCCTTCAGCCCGCCCAGATCCGACGTGCCGAGGTCGAGCCGCCAGCCATACGCTTCGAGCACGTCGAGCACGATCGCCAGCCCCAGACCCGCTCCCTCTCCGCGCTGGTCCATCCGGGTGCCGCGCTCGAGCACGCTCGACCGCGCCGCCGGCGCAATGCCTTTGCCGTCATCCTCGAACGCTATCGACGTGCCGGCGGAATCGGGCAACGCCGTGATGCGAACGCGCGACAGCGCGTGGCGCGAAGCGTTCTCGAGAAGATTGCCCACGACCTCGGCGAGGTCGGTCCGGTCGAACGGCACGCTGATCCCTTCGGCGATGTGCGGCTCGAACGCAAGACGCGCTCCGGCGGGGGTCCGCGCCACGGTCGCGATGAGCGAACGCACGAGCGGGGCCAGCTCGGTATGCGCGCCGACTCTCCGGTGCATTGCGCCACGCACGCGGGCTCGTGCCATCTCGCGGTCGACGTAACGGCTCATCGCCTCGCTGACCGTCTCGATATCGCGGGCGATCGCGTGCTCGCCGCGTCGATGCAGTCGGCCCGCGTCCGACGCAAGCGCCGCGAGCGGCGTCTTGAGTCCGTGTGCAAGATCCGCCGCACGGCGGTGCGAGCGCTCGATCTCCTGGTGTTGCGCGTCGAGCAGCGCATTGACCTCCTCGACGAGCGGTTGAACCTCGAGTGGCACCGCAGGCGGCAGGCGCTGACGGCGCCCCGAGCGGATGTCGGCGATGCCACGACGCAGCGCGTCCAGAGGACGTAGACCGAGCGCGACCTGGACCGAGGTGGCGATGGCCAGCGCGAGGCCGAGCAGCACGAGCGCGGCAGCGAGATCCTTGGCGAAGGCCGCGCGAGCCGCCGACAGCCGCGAAAGATCGACGGCTGCTGCCACGCGGACCCACATCCGCCGATCGCCGATCGTCAGGCTGATGCGCCGCTCCGCGACCAGGACCCGGGCGTTGGCAGGACCCTGCACCTCGTATTGATCAAGCTCGCCCGGGGCAGGGTTGCCGGCAGGCAGCGACAATGTCGCATCCCACAGAGAGCGCGAGCGCAAAACCTGACCGTCCTCGCTGTCGATCTGCCAGTACAAGCCCGAAAGGGCATCGGCAAAGCGCGGATCGGCGGGAGGGCGGGTGATGACGAGCCTGCCTTCCGGGTCGACGTCGATGCCCGCGATGAGTTGCTTGAGATGCACGTCGAGCTCGTCGGCGATGGTGCGCGCCACATGCCGCTCGAAGAGGACCGTGAGGCCTGCGCCGGCGATGGTGAGCGCGATCAGGATCGCCACGATCCCGCCCGCGATGAGCCGCAGCCGGAGCGAGCCCCGTCTCATGCGGGCGCCTCGGGTACGCTGTAGCCGAGCCCTCGGCGCGTTTCGATGAGCTCGGCGCCAAGCTTCTTGCGCACGCGGCCGATCAGCACTTCGAGGGCATTTGAATCATGGTCCTCGCCATGCCCATAGACGTTCTCTTCGAGCTCGTGCTGCGAAACGACCCGGCCGCGGTGCAGGAGCAGATAGGCGACCAGGCGATATTCGAGCGGTGAGAGCGAGACAGGCGCGCCGCGCACGCTCACTTTCATCTGCCGCTCGTCGAGCGTCACCTCACCGGCGCGGATGACCGGCGCCGCATGGCCGGCGGAGCGGCGTACGATCGCCCGCAGCCGCGCGAGCAGCTCCTCCATGCGGAACGGCTTGGGCAAGTAATCGTCGGCGCCGGCGTCGATCCCGTCGACCCGTTCGGCCCAAGTGCCGCGGGCGGTCAGGATCAGCACGGGCGTCCGGCGGTCGTTCGCGCGCCAGCGCTTGAGCACGGCAAGCCCGTCCATGCCGGGCAGGCCGAGATCGAGGATGATCGCGCCGTAATCTTCGGTATCTCCGCGGAACCACGCCTCCTCGCCGTTGCTCACCGTCTCGACGACGTAGCCGGCAGCTTGGAGGGCGCGCGCCACATCCGATGCGATCCGTCGATCATCCTCGACGAGAAGCACTCGCATCACTTCTCCTTGATCCGCTCGATCTCGCCGCTCCGGGCATCGACATAGACCTCGAACACCCGCCCGGTTTCGTCCAGCACGCGCAGCTCGTAGAGCCAGCGGTTCTTCTTGTGCTCGATCTCGATGCCGATGATCTTCCCCGGCAGCTTGTCGCGTACCGCGCCGAGGATAGCGGCGAGCGGGCGAATCTCGCCGCGCTCGACGGCTTGCCGCACGGCATCGTGGTCGCGCGACTCGGCCGGAGCCGGCCCGGCGGCAAGCAAGGCGGCCAGGACAGTCCAGGACAACGCAGGTCGAAGGCGCCAAGCCATGGATGGAGAGAGCAGGTTGCACGTAATTCTCGTCCCGACGACCTGACGGGTCCCTGACATGGATCAACAGGTAGCGGTCAGCGCTCTTGCGGCAATCTCCGGACCGTCATCCGCCGCACGGTGTGGCGGATCGATCCTAATCCAAAGGAGATCACCATGCGCAAGTCTGCCTTTCTCGCTCTCGCCAGCTCCATCGCCCTCGGCGCCGCGGCGGCAGCCGATGCCGGAAGCCTCGGCCGCCCCTGCACCGCCGCGCCGCAAAGCCAGTGGCTGTCGATCGAGAACCTCCAAGCGAAGGTCGAAGCGCTCGGCTACAAGGTCCGGGACGCCAAATTGAAGAAAGCCTGCGGCGAGATCTACGCGCTCGACAAGAACGGCACGCGGGTTGAGCTGTTCGTCGACCCGACGAACGCCCAGATCGTCGGTCAACGGTAACGGGGGGCGGCGGTGAGCAGCGTCAACAACACGACGGTCGACCGCGGCGCGCCGCTGCCGGCGACCGTCAGGGTCTGGGACGGGTTCGTGCGGCTGTTCCATTGGTCACTCGTGGTGCTCTTCGTCGTTGCCTATGCGACCGGGGACGAGGTCGAGCGCTTCCATGTCGCTGCGGGCTACGCGATCGCCGCGTTGATCGCTCTGCGCCTCGCTTGGGGCATCGTCGGCCCGCGGCATGCGCGGTTTCGTAGCTTCGTACGGCCGCCTCGCGAGGTCTTTGCCTATCTGCGCGAGGCGGCTCGTCTCCGAGCGCCCCGCTATCTCGGTCACAACCCCGCCGGTGGCGCCATGATCGTGGCCCTTCTGTCGATGCTCGCCGGCATCAGCGTGACCGGATACCTGCTGACGACCGATGCGTTCTGGGGCGCGAAGTGGCTGAAGGAGGTGCATGAGAGCTTAGCCGGTCTGACGGTGGGCTTGATCGTGGTCCACATCCTCGGGGTTGTCGTTGCCAGCTTTGAGCATGGCGACAACCTGGTGAGGGCCATGATCACGGGCCGAAAGCGTGCCCGATGAGCAAACGCACCGGTTACCGGCGGGTTGGCCGCCGTCTTGGCCCTGAGCTGCGGCGGCGTCCCGGTGGTATGACTACGGTTCTTCGCCCGATTGCGTGACCGGCCCGCGCCATTCTTCTGTTGCCGCTGACCGTCGATACGGCGGATGCTCGTTCCTATCAGCCGAAGAAGAGGAAGGTAAGCAGGGCGAACAACGGCAGGAGGATCAACGATGACCACGCCATGTAGCCGAAGAATCCGGGCATCCGCACACCGCGCGACTGCGCGATCGACTTGACCATGAAGTTCGGGGCATTGCCAATGTAGGTGTTCGCGCCCATGAAGACTGCGCCTGCCGAAATTGACGTGAGCGTCGTGGCCAGCGGGCCCATTAGTGTGGCTGGATCGCCTCCGGCCAAATTGAAGAACACCAAGTACGTCGGCGCATTGTCGAGAAAGCTGGACAGTGCCCCGGTCAACCAGAAATAGAGCGCATCGTTGGGACGACCCGATGCATCGCTGGCGAGTGAAAGCAGCGGCGCCATCGCTCCCTCGTAACCGGCGCGCAGAATCGCGATTGCCGGGATGATCGTCAGGAAAATGCCGGCGAAGAGCTTCGCCACTTCGATGATCGGTCCCCACTCAAAATGGTGCGCCTTGCGCACCCTGGCGGGGGTAAGGCGCCACGACGCCCACGCAATGGCAAGTAGCGCCATATCGCGCAGGACATTCTGGAGCTCGAGTCGCGTGCCGTAAAGGGTGAATTCGAGCCCGGGTCGCCACAGCCCGGACACCAGCACGGAGCCCAGGATCGCGCCGAGCAACACGAAGTTCACTTTGCCGTCGATGCGAATGGGCGCATCCGGCGTTGGGTCCATGCGTCGTGGGAGCTCCTCGCCCGCGCGCCTGTACAGGAACGTGTCAATCGCATAGAACAAGGCGAGCAGAATGCCCGCGGCTGTCAGCATCGGCCAGAACATGGCCTTTGTCGTCCAGAAGAAGTCGACGCCTTTGAGGAAGCCCAGGAACAGCGGGGGGTCGCCGAGCGGGGTCAGCGCGCCGCCGATGTTGGCAACCAGGAAGATGAAGAAAATCACGACGTGTGCCTTGTGCTTGCGGCTGTCGTTGGCGCGCAGCAGCGGTCGGATCAGCAGCATCGCCGCGCCGGTCGTGCCCATGATGCTCGCGAGTACCGTGCCAAGACCGAGCAATCCCGTATTCAGCGCAGGTGTGCCATGCAGATTACCGCGAATGTTGATACCACCCGCGACGGTAAAAAGCGCAAGCAGAAGGATGATGAAAGGCAGGTACTCGGTCAACAGGGTGAAATAGACTTCCTGCAGCGTGAGGCGGACGCCGTAGGTGGCCGCGAACGGGATCAGAAATGCCAGCGACCAGAACGCCGAGGTCTTGCCGAAATGATGGTGCCAAAAGTTCGGCGCGGTGAGCGGAACCAGCGCAATCGACAGCAGGATTCCGAGAAACGGTACGATCCACGCGGCCGACAGGGCCGCCCCGTTCAAGAGTGACGTGGTTTCTGCTGCGGCCGCCGTCGGTGCGGTAAACGCGAGAGCGACCAATGCGATACGTAGCAGCCGCATTGGTGGATTGCGGTCACGGAACGACGGTAACCGGATGGTGGGAGACGCGAGTGAGCGTGGTTTCGCGGCGTGCAGCCGTCCATCGCGACCACCACCGGGGTAACCGTACCGGCAGAAGCACGCGGTCGATATCGTTGCGGGCCATGGCTTCTGCAATCAACTTCTTGGGCGGGCCGACCGCAATTTCCGAGTGGCACTCGATGTCCGCAGCCTTGAGCAGTGCTTCGAGACGGTCGATCCAGAGCGCGGCGGCCTTGCGGGCAAGCGCCTCCGCCCGCGCTTGGGACAGGTAGATAGAGACTATGCCCGAGGTCAGTGCCTCGACCACAGCGAATAGCTGCACGCTCGTTGTCGGGGGCGGCGACTCATCCAGAAGGCGCCGGATCGCGCGCTCGCCGTCCTGCGGATTGGTGAACGGAATGAGGATCTTGGCCATCTCGCGCTTCCTGTCGTCTCGGCGGGCCACGAAAACCCCTCGCGCAACGCTGGCGCCTCAGCACCAACGAGCATACGGACTTAGAGATAGCGCGGAAATTAGAGCAGGCGCGTACGGTGAATCCGTACGTGGAACCCTACTCGTCTGGGCGGATACCCAGCTCGAGATCCAAGGCGATTCTGATCAAGTCGGGCAGCCGCTGGACCTGGAGCTTTTGCATCATCCGCGCTTTGTAGACTTCGACGGTACGAGGACTGATGCCGAGGTCGGTGGCGATCTCGCGGTTGTGGCGACCACTCACGACGAACTCGAACACTTGGCGCTCGCGCGGCGTGAGGCGTTCCAGGCTGCGCTCGAGCCGCGCCCGGCGCGCGACATCGTCGTGCGCCGTCGCCTCGGCAGCAAGCGCGGCTTCGACAGCCGGGATCAGTCGCTCCGGATCGATCGGCTTTTCAATGAAGTCAAAGGCACCCGCCTTCAGGGCGTGACGGGCGGTCGCGACGTCCCCGTGTGCGGTCAGGACGAGAATGGGCAAGGCGATCTTTCGGTTGGCGAGGGCGGCTTGCAGCTCCAGGCCGGTCATACCCGGCAAGCGCAGGTCGAGCAGCACGCAGCCACGCACCCCTTGATCGATGTGGCCGAGGAACTGCTCCGCGGATCCGCATGCGTGCGTCCGGTATCCATGCAAACCGAGGAGCAGTGAGAGCGAGTCGCGAACTGCGTCGTCGTCGTCGACGACAAAGATCGTCGGCGCGCTCGTGCTTGTCGCCTCCAGTCGGCTCACGACCGCACCGGCAGCGTGAACCGGAACACGCAGCCTCCGTCCACGGCCTGGAACGCCAGGCGTCCGGCATGGGCCTCCACGATCGAGCGGCTGATCGCGAGGCCGAGTCCCATGCCGCGGGGCTTGCTGGTCGCGAACGGGCGAAACAGCTGATCCGCCATGTCCTCCGGGATGCCAGGGCCGTTGTCGGTGACGCTTATCGCGATGAACTGTGCGTCTTCCCGGATCGCGCCAACCCGGATCACCCGCTCGTCCCGCGTGGTCTGCTTGAGTGCATCGATGGCGTTCGAAATGAGGTTGTGCAGGACGGTCTCGATCTGCACGTGGTCGGCGGTCACACGCGGCAACGCCTGGGCACAGTCGAGCACGAAGCGGATTCGATGCCGCTCGGCGCGTTGTCGTTCTGCGTCGACAACGCCCCGCAGCAGCGGCTCGACGTCGAGCGCTTCCAAGCGTGCCGAGCCCGTACGAAAGAAGTCCCGGAGGCGGTCTACGACCGCACCGGCCCGTGCCGCTTCGTGCGCGACTTTATCTATCGTCTGGCCGAGCGCCGCGTGCGATCGCGTTGGATCGCTGGCCATGAGTTGACCAGCGCGCGCGTAGGTCGCGATGGCCGACAGGGGCTGGTTGAGCTCGTGGGCAAGTGCCGACGCCATCTCGCTGGCCGCGGCTAGACGCAAGCTGCGGTCGAGTTCGAACTGCTTCTCGCGCAGTTGTCGCTCGATCGCGCGGCGTTCCGAGATGGCGGTGCCTAGAAACAGGCCCGTCACCGCGAGCGCGAGCAGCAGCAACTGGAATTCGAGTACCGTAGCACGTTGGTAGCCGCCAAGCTGGAGAGCGACGATCAGCCCGAGCTGTATCAACAGCGTCGCCAGCGCAGTCCCGGGCAGTCCGTGGCGCATGGCGATCCAGATCAACGGCAGGAACAACAGGTAGAAAAGATTCAGCTCTTTCGATAATCCCGAGCCGAACACGATCCACAACACCACCCCGATCGTTATGCATTGGAGCAGCGTGAGGGGATCACCCAGCTCGCGCCACGGTGGATGCTTCCGCGTAGAGATCAATAGGAGAGGGGTCGTAACGATGATCCCAATCAGGTCGCCGATCCAGAATTGCGAGGCGCTTCTTGCCAGCAGGTCGGTCGGCAGAATACCGACAAGGGTGAACGTACCGACGTAGGCAAACGCGACCAGACCCGTCGCCACGACGGCAGCGGCCGCAAACACGGTCGCATCTCGCACGGAGCCAAAGTCAGGGTTGAACTTGAGCTTTGCCCGCAGCAACCACGCCGCCAACGTATAGCCGCCGGCGAGCACTAGCGAGGAGAGCGCGAGCAGCGGCACCGGCGCCGGGGCGCCGCGCACAAGAATTTCCGCACTGAGCGCCGCGACGAATAACCACGGAGCCAAGTGCAGACCGTGACGGAACAACAGCGCGAGGCTCAAACCGGGCGGCGGATTCCAGGGGGTGATGCCCAACGGCGCTATTGGGTAGATGAAGCTCAGCCAATCAAGAGCGACGTAAGCGACGATATAGCCGGCAACGACCACCGCGCGGGGGGTGATGGGGCGCCGCCTCTCCGCGAGGTCGTCAAGCTGCGACCTTGAGACCGCCATTCGGTCATTTTGAACGATATCGCGGCACCTCGGAAGCGGCTCGCCCGAGCTGAGCGTTGGCTCGCGCGCGGGCGGGGGCGGCCTCTCTGTGCACGGTTGCTCGCAAGTGCACCGTTGCGTGTCGGCCGCAGCCGCGACTCGCCTCGCGCGATCCCGCGTCTTTCGCGCGGGGCCTTCGCGGCGCGCGGCTCCTCCTGTTTTAGCGGCCGCCGCCGAAACCGGGACCGCTCGACGACATGCTTTGCGCCACCACGCGCCAAGGCGCCGCAGCTCGCCAGCTACGCGCCCGTTCCCGGAATTCGGAGAAGAACCATGAATCCTCACCTTGTAGCCTACGGAGGACAGGATTAGGCTTATGGGCGCGTCTTCAGGGCAGGTCCAGCGTCGGACATCCGGCTCGAACACGCGTCTCGGCAGGACACGCCGAAAACCGATCTCGAGGAGGCGGGCATGGACAAGACAAGCCTTTCGCAATGGGCGATTGGCGCGCTCACGGTCTTGATCTACGCGTACAACCGGTTCGAGTCGCCTTCGTCGATGCGGCCGACGACCACCTTCCTGCGCTACTGGGTCGCTCTCACCTGCTACATCGGCTCGATGTGGATGCTCTTCGTGCTGCTCGGAGGCGCCTTTTCCGACAGCGAGGGCATCATGGCGCTGCTGACCAGCGGCGGGACGCCTCCGGACAATGCGGACAAACTGCCCGGGCCCCTGTATGCAGCGTTGCTGCTCACTGTGCTGCTGCCCCATTTCCCGATCCTGCGCAATATCGACGAATGGGTGAAGCAGGAGTTCCAGAGAATCGGCAACATCCCTTTCGAGGTCCGGCAGTTGAGCGCCCGCTTGCAGCAAGAGCAGCTTTGCGTCGATCTCGGCCGATACCCTCAACTCCGCGAGCAGCTCCGCGATCGGGGCGTCGACGAGTCCTGGTCCACGCAAAGGCCGGAGACGCCGCGCGTACTCTGGGGTCGAATCGCCACCCTGCGCCTCATCATCGGGACCTGGCCGCAGCTCGAAGGCTACGCCCGCTACCTCGACGAGCACAGAGAAGCGCTTGCCGAAATCGACGAACAGTACAACGCGCTGGATATCGACCTGAGGCAAGGCCGGATATTGGCCGAGAAGAAGAGCTCCGATGGATCGGCCGCCGGGCATGTGCGCCAATTGAAGAAGAACCTGGCCGCACTCAACAAGAGCCTGTGCGATTTCATCAGCGGCGGCGTGCTGCAGTGCGAATGGGCGCGGAGCGATCGCACCGCTCGATTGAAGGAGATGGGCTTCGTCAGCGTCGAGGATCTGCCGCGTCCGCTCGGCGCGAACGAGGTGGCGATGGTCGGGGCGATGGTGTTCGCCATCGTGAACGCGGTGGCGTTCGCCTTCTACCTCGAGTCCGCGGACGCAACAGGCCTCAACCGGACTCTCAAGCTCGCGCTGATGCTGTCGATCATCTATGCCGCGGCCATCGTGATCGCCCTCTATCCGAAAGCCGTCTGGCGCTTCGCCGACATTCATCGGACGACGACGCGGCCGTTCGCGGCGTACCTCGCCTCTGGCATCGTCGCGGTCGCGTTCGCTTTTCTCGTCAGCGTCACCTTCAGGTACCTGTTCGTGCCGCTCGCTGAATTCAACGAGCCCAATCATTTCTATCGCGTCATCACTTCCACGGGATGGCCTTGGCTGCTCATGACGATGGGGGTGACGGTATCGATTGCGTGGGTCGCGGACGACGGGGCGGCTCAAGCAGGCAAGCAACCGCGCCGGCTGCGATGGGCGGAGGCCGGCGGCCTTGCCGCGATCTTCTCGGTGCTGCAATGGTACGTCGCCATCCTGCTGTACGCGCACCCGAGCGAGCGGCAGCTCCTGCGGCTTCTGGTCACCTCCGCGATCCTCGGTGCCGCCATCGGTTTCGTCGTTCCACATCGCTATCGGCAAGCCAACGTCGTCACTCCGGCGCAAATCGAAAATCCGCCCATCGCAGCGGCCGCCGCAGCCACGCGCGCGGGCAGGCGCTCGAGAGCGACGTTGCGATCGACCTCATGACCAGGGCGCGACTGGCGAGGCGCCGGTCGCGCCGGAAGTCGGCCATTGCCCGTGCGGCCGCGTCGATGTAGATGAGGAGCCATGCCGGCCGCGCTCGATCATATCGACAGCACGACGCCGATGGGCACGACGCTGGTCGGCAACGGCGCGACGTTTCGCGTGTGGGCTCCGCACGCGCACAGCGTACACGTGCTGGGCGATTTCAACGCCTGGAAGCGCGACGACCGGAGCCTTCTCACCCGCGACGATCGAGGGCACTGGCGAGGGTTCCTTCCGGCAATCCGGGATCGGGATCGCTACATGTTCTACGTCGTAGGCGACGGCGGCGAGGGCCCGAAGCGCGACCCCTACGCGCGCGAGCTCGAGACGCCGTTCCCCGGCACGTGCATCGTGCGCAGGCCCGATTTTCCCTGGCACGAAACCGGATACCGCACGCCGCGGTTCGAGGATTTCCTGATCTATCAGCTCCACGTGGGCACCTTCTACACGCCGAGCCTGCCGCGCAAAGGCGGCACCTTTCTCGACGTCGCGCGCAAGCTTCCGCACTTCGCCGAGCTCGGCGTCACTGCGCTGCAATTGCTGCCGATACAGGAGTTCGAGACGCGGTTCAGCCTTGGCTACAACGGCACGGACTATTTCTCGCCGGAGATGGATTACGGCGTCGCGGACGCCGATCTGGCGCCTTATGTGGCGGGAATCAACGTGCTGCTCGAAGCCAGGGGCCTGCGCCGCTACGCGCCGGAGGATCTGCGCGGCGAGATGGCCCAGCTCAAGGCGCTCATCGACTTGTGCCATGTGCACGGGGTTGCGCTGCTGCTGGACGTCGTTTACAACCACGCCGGCGGCGACTTCGGCGACCAGAGCCTCTACTTCTTCGATCGCCAGTCCACGGCGGGCGGCAATCGCAACTCGCTCTATTTCACCGACAAGGATCATGCCGGGGGGTTGGTGTTCGACTTCAGCCAGCCGGAAGTTCGGGATTTCCTGATCCAGAATGCCAGGTTCTTCCTCGACGAATACCGCGTCGACGGCTTTCGCTACGACCAGGTGAGCGTGATCGATCGCGACGGCGCGCCGGACGGCTGGCGCTTCTGCCAGGATCTCACGGCCACGGTCCGCTTCGAGCGGCCGGGCGCGCTGCAGAAAGCCGAGTACTGGGCGGTCAACCCCTACGTCGTGCGCTCGCCGCCGGAAGGGGCCGGATTCGATACGTCGCTCACCGACGGCTTGCGCATCGCGCTGCGCAACGTCATCGCCGCAGCCAGCATCCCCGACGAGCGCCCGCTCGACATGACCGGGCTGGCCGCGAGCCTCTGGCCCGAAGGATTCAACGAGCCGTGGCGTTTCGTGCAGGGCCCCGAAAACCATGACATCGTCTACGAAGGGCGGGAGCCGCGCATCGCGAGGCTGGGCGACCCCGCCAACCCGCGCTCCTGGTACGGCCGCAGCCGCGCTCGCGTGGCGAGCGCGCTCAGCCTGGCGGCACCGGGCATTCCCATGCTCTTCATGGGCCAGGAGTTTCTCGAGGACAAGCAGTGGTCGGACAACGTCGAGCTGCACAGCGAGCTTCTGCTCTACTGGGCCGGCCTGGACAATGGCGATCGGCAGATGCTCGACCACCTGTGTTTCACGCGCGAGCTCATCGATCTGCGCAGGCGTACTCCGGCCTTGCGCGGCCAGGGATTTCGCGTGGTCCACGTCCATGACGGGAATCGCGTGCTCGCCTTCCAACGCTGGGTCGAAGGCGAAGGTCATGACGTGCTCGTGGTCGTCCATCTCGCAACGTTCAACCGGTTCGGCTATCGGATCGGCTTTCCCGCCGGCGGCGAGTGGCGGGAAATCTTCAACAGCGACGTCTACGAGAGCTGGGTCAATCCCGACGTCGTCGGCAACGGCGGTCGCGTGGTCGCCGAAGCCGAGCCGCTGCACGGCCTGGGCTTTTCGGCCGCGCTCGTGCTGCCGGCCAACAGCGTGCTGATCTTCACCCGGTGAGACAGGGGCATCCGCGATGGCTCATCTAGAAACTTCGCTCATTCGGAGCTGGCACGCCCATGTCTACTTCGACGCCGGCAGTCGGGATCAAGCGTGGGCGTTGCGGGAGGCAGCGGCTCAGCGAATCGCGGCCGCGAGCTCGCGGCGGTAGCGACGGGTGAGATCGCTGTCGGGCGGCAGCGCCTCGAACACCGTCAGCATGGTTCGCCGCCCGACGTCGTCGCCGAATGTCCGGTCGGTCTGGACAATCGCAAGCAGCTCCGCAAGCGCGCGCTCGTAGTCGCCTGCCGCCGCCAGCGCCCGCCCATAGGCGAGCTTCGCAGCGCAGTCCACGGGCTTCCTTGCCGCTCTCTGCGCCAGCGCGACGAGATCGGCGCTCGCCTCGGCGGCGAGCGCGATGCGCGCCTTGAGGCCGGCAAGCCGCCGCTCATCGCGTACCGGCCGCGCGGTCGGCCCCGGCGCTGTCTCGAGCTGGGCGATGATGGCCTTCGCG
>DASVPH010000046.1:0-2106 GCA_036382945.1 Casimicrobiaceae bacterium | reverse complement strand
TCGACGTCGCGACGTTGAACCGCCTGCTGCACGAACTGGAGGACGAGCCGGTGGGCGGGCTGCTGGCCGTACCGCTGACCGATACGCTCAAGCGCGCCGAGTCCGGGGCAGGTCTGCGCGCGATGTCGACCGAGCCGCGCGACGGCCTGTGGTGCGCCCAGACGCCGCAGATGTTCCGTTACGCGATCCTGCAGCACGCGTTCCGCAACGCGGACTGCGCCAAGCTCACCGACGAGGCGCAGGCGGTCGAGGCGCTGGGCGTAAAGCCGCGGCTGGTGCAGGGAAGCCCGGCGAACATCAAGGTTACCTACCCCGAAGATGTCGCGCTCGCCGAGGCGATTCTGGCGCAGCGGCGCTAGCCGCGAGCGCAGGTGGCGCGGCCATGGCTGAAGGCGGCGTTCGCATCGGCAACGGCTTCGACGTGCACGCGCTCGTCCCGGGGCGTCGGTTGGTGCTGGGCGGCGTGACGATACCCAACGAGCGTGGACTCTCGGGGCATTCGGACGCCGATGTGCTGCTGCATGCGATCTGCGACGCGATTCTCGGGGCCCTCGGCGCCGGCGACATCGGTGCCCACTTTCCCGACACCGACTCGGCGTACAAGGACGCGGACAGCCGCGAGCTGCTGCGCCGGGTCTGGCAGCGTGCGAGCGCGGCGGGTTACGCGCTCGGCAACCTCGATGCGACGGTCATCGCGCAGGCCCCGCGACTTGCGCCGTACGTCGCGCAGATGGTCGCCAACATCGCCGCGGACTGCTGCGCGCGTGCCGATCGGGTCAACATCAAGGCCACCACCACCGAGCACCTCGGCTTCACCGGGCGCGGCGAAGGCATCGCGGCCTTGGCGAGCGTACTGCTGGTGAAAGGCGGCTGACGCCGCGTCGCTGCGCGGAGAGGACGAACGCTAGTCGGCGAGCAGACGCCGGGCAGCGGCCTCGTCGGTGATCAGCACCTTCGCCCCGGTGGCTCCGAGCGCCGCCTTGATCGCCGCGACTTTACGCCGACCGCCGGCGGCGATGACGATCTTCGGGACGCGGCGAAGATCCTCGAGGTCCACCGCGACGACGCGCCGGTTGACCGGGTGGTCGACCATCCGGCCGCCCGCGTCGAGAAAGTGGCACAGCACGTCGCCCACGGCGCCGGCGGCGATCAGGCTCGCACGCTGCGAACGCGGGAGCAAGCCTTCGCGAAACAGCGTCGCGTCGGCGGCGAGGTCGCCGACGCTCACCAGCGCGAGATCGACGCGCCGGGCGCGGGCGCGGAGCTCGCGCAATCCGGGCTCTTTCCACAGGGCGACGCGGGTCGCCTCGTTCGCCACGAACACCGGCGCGGTGAGCTGGTAGCAATCGGCGGCGAGCAGGTCGGCCATCCGCCGCGCGACGGCGGACGGATTGACCGCGCGCGAATGCGTCATCCCGCCGAGCAGCGAGATCACCGATACGCGCTGGCAGGTCTGCGTGCCGATAGCCTTGAGGCTCATGGAGAGCGTCGAGCCCCAACCCACGCCAAGCGACATCCCGTCACGGATCTGATCGGCGATGTAGGTGCCGGCGGCCTGGCCGACCGCCGTCGCCACCATCGCGTCTTCCATAGGCGACGGGACGACGACGGCTTCCTGCAACCCCAGCTCGCCGACGAGCCGGCGCTCGAGCGCGATCTCGCCGGTTCCCTTGGCATCGATGCGGATCCGAACCACGCCCGCGTCGCGTGCCGCTGCGAGGAGGCGGATCACCCGGGCGCGGCTCACCTTCATCGTCCGAGCGACCTTCTCCTGAGTCAGGCCCTCGACGTGGTAGAGCCACGCCGCGCGCACGCGATCGTCGGCGGAAGCGACCGTGCCTTGTCCCGAGCCGGAGGTCCTTCTTGCGGCCATGCGTTCCCGAACAATCGAACCGTCGAAGAGTGTCATTCCGCGCGTCGCGCTGTCAACGACCCCCGCGCATTTGCGCGACGCAACACGACCGGGGTGTTAGTAACTTGTCAAGATGTCCGGTTTAGGTAACACGCCATATGTCCGCTTTTTGATCGATGAGTAGCGGACCTTACGCAGCAGCTTTCGTTTTGATTTTGCGTTCCTTTCCGTTGACATCGTACTGAGCTAAGCAG
>DASVPH010000045.1:0-38738 GCA_036382945.1 Casimicrobiaceae bacterium | reverse complement strand
GCCGCGCAAGATCGAGCCGGTGAAGAGCGGCAGCAATCTGGCGCCCGACCTCACCCGGCGCAAGGAGCCGCTCGAGGCGTACCCGCTCGAGTCGCTGCAGATGGTGGGCACGTTGCAGAAGGGCAAGTCGACCTATGCGCTCGTGCGCACGACCGAGAAGGACATCTATCAGGTCAAGGTCGGCAATTACATGGGCCAGAATTTCGGCGTCATCGTCGGGATCACCGACAGCGCGATCAAGTTGAAGGAGTTGGTCCAGGACGGAACGGGTGACTGGACCGAGCGCTCGAGTACTTTGCAGCTTGCGGACGCAACGGATCAGAGACAGGAGCGACGAAGATGAGCCCCTTGCCATCCACCGGTTCCCAACGCTTCCGCGGGCAGACCCGGGCGGGCGTAATCGTGCTTCTCGCCGGACTCGTCGCCCTCGGCGCGGGAAGCGCCCTCGCGCAGAGCGCCAACAGCCTCGATGCGCTGTCGGTCTCGAAGGCGAGCTCCGGCCGGACGGTGGTCAAGTTCACGCTCAAGGCGCCGCTGCCGAATCCGCCCGCTGGCTTCTCCATCGCCAATCCGCCGCGCATCGCGCTCGACTTCCCGGATACAAGCAACGGTCTGGGCAAGACCGTGCAGGACATCGGTGATCCGACGCTGCGCAGCGTCAACGTGGTCCAGGCCGGGAACCGGACGCGAGTGGTGTTCAACCTCAACAAGCCGCAGACCTACGAGACGCAGATCGAGGGCAATACCGTGCTGGTGACGCTCTCGGATCAGCCGAGCGCCGCGGCGACGGTCGAGGCGCCGGTCGTGTCGCGCTTCGCCGAAGCGCGGCCGGGCGAGGTCGCCCATGCGTTGCGCGACGTCGATTTCCGGCGCGGGCGCAGCGGCGAGGGCCGCATCATCGTCGATCTCTCGGACAACAGCACCGGGATCGACATCCGCCAGCAGGGCCGCACGCTGGTAGTCGACTTTCTGCAGACCGCGGTACCGCGCAATCTCCAGCGCCGGCTCGACGTCGCCGACTTCGCCACCCCGGTCGCCACCATCGATACCTTCGCGCAGGGCGGCAATGCGCGCGTCGTGGTCGAGCAGCGCGGGCTGTGGGAATACTCGGCGTACCAGACCGACAACCGCTTCATTCTCGAAGTCAAACCCATCCAGGAGGACCCGAGCAAGCTCGTACAGGGGACGCGCCAGGGGTTCAAGGGCGAGAAGCTTTCGCTCAACTTCCAGAATGTCGAAGTGCGGGCGGTGCTGCAGGTGATCGCCGACTTCACGGGGTTGAACATCATCACCAGCGACACGGTCACCGGGAGCCTGACGCTGCGGCTCAAAGACATCCCCTGGGATCAGGCGCTCGACATCATCATGCAGACCAAGGGCCTCGACATGCGCAAGAACGGCAACGTCGTTCTGATCGCGCCGCGCGAGGAGCTCGCGGTCAAGGAAAAGCAGCAGCTCGAAGCGCAGCAGCAGATCAGCGAGCTCGAGCCTTTGCAGACCGAGATGTTCCAGTTGAACTACGCCAAATCGAGCGATATTCTCAACATCATCAACGTGGGGGCCCGCGGCGCCGGCGGAGGGGCGGCCGGAGCGGGCGATCGCTTCCTGTCGCGACGCGGCTCCGCCTTCGTCGACCCGCGCACCAACATCCTGTTCGTCACCGACACGCCGAGCAAGCTCGAGGAAGTGCGCCGCATCATCCGCCAGATCGACACCTCGGTGCGCCAGGTGCTGATCGAAAGCCGGATCGTCATCGCCAGCGACAAGTTCAGCCGCCAGCTCGGCGTGCGCCTCGGGGCTCAGACCGGATTCACGCTGAACAAGCGCTACGCGGGCGGGTTCGGCGGAACACTGTCGACGACCCCCGTGGTGACGTGTACCGGCACGACATGCACGCGGGAGACGCGGACGCAGACGCCGTACGAGCTCGCCTCCGGCATCGCCAACGCCGGCTACTCGGATTCGCCGCAGTTGAACGTCAATCTGCCGGTCGCGGGCGCGGCGGGCCAGTTGGCGCTCACGCTCATCAATCTGGGCAGCGGCAACCTGATCAACCTCGAGCTCTCGGCGCTCGAGGCAGACACCCTGGGCAAGGTCATCTCCAGTCCGCGCGTGGTGACGGCCGACAACCAGAAGGCGCACATCGAGCAGGGGACCGACATCCCGTACATCATCCAGGGCACGAACAACACCGTGCCGACGGTGCAGTTCAAGAAGGCGGTGCTGGCGCTCGACGTGACGCCGCAGATCACGCCCGACAACCGGATCATCATGACCGTCGAAATCCGAAAGGACTCGGTCGGCCAGATCGTCAACATCGCGGGAAGCCAGTACCCGTCGATCGACACCAAGAACGTGACCACGCAGATCTCGGTCAACAACGGCGACACCGCGGTCATCGGCGGCATCTACGAGGAAACGCTCACCAACAACGTGACCAAGGTGCCGTTCTTGGGCGACATACCGATCCTCGGCTACGCGTTCAAGCAGACGGGCAAGGACATCGAGAAGACCGAGCTGTTGATCTTCCTCACGCCGCGGATCATCAAAGAGTCGGTCACCGCGGTCCGCTAGCCTCAACGCTCGCGCCAGGGCCGCCGTTAAACTACAATGCTCCGATGCATCTGCATCGGGGCAATATTTTTCTGGTCGGCATGCCGGGCTGCGGCAAGTCCACGCTCGGGCGCCTGCTGGCCAAAGGTCTGAACAAGCCGTTCTACGATGCCGATGTCGAGCTGGAGCGCCGGCTCGGCGTTTCGATCCCGCTCGTCTTCGAGCTGGAGGGCGAGCCAGGCTTTCGCGATCGTGAGGAGGCGGTTCTCGCCGATCTTGTCGCGCAGACCAATATCGTCCTGTCGACCGGTGGTGGAGCGATCCTGCGACCGGCCAACCGCGAGCGGCTGGCGCACGGCGGTACCGTGCTGTATCTCCACGCCGCCCCCGCCACGCTGTGGGAGCGCACGCGCCACAGCAAGCATCGCCCGTTGCTGCAGGCTCCTGACCCGCTCGCGCGCGTTCAGGAACTCTATGCGCTGCGCGATGCGCTGTATCGCGAAGTCGCCGATCTGGTCGTCGAGTCGGACCGGGAGCAGGTCAGCCGTCTCGCGCACCGTCTCGAGCAGCAGCTCCGGACCGCGGCACGGGCGTGATGCGGTGCGCACCCTGACCGTCGCGCTCGGCGAGCGCAGCTACCCGATCCACGTCGGCGACGGGCTCCTGCGGCAAGCGGGGGAGCTGCTGGCGCCGCGCGTGTCGCGTCGCGCGATCATCGTCACCAATCCGGTCGTGGCGCAGCATCACCTTGCTCCTATGCAGACCGCGCTTTCCGCCGGCGCAATCGACAATGAAGTCGTTATCGTGCCGGACGGCGAGGCGCACAAGGACTGGACGACGCTCTTCGCGATCCACACCCGCCTGCTGGAGCTTGGCGCGGATCGCTCGACGACGCTGATTGCGCTCGGCGGCGGTGTCATCGGCGACGTGGCAGGGTTCGCCGCGGCGACCTACCAGCGCGGCATTCCACTGGTGCAGGTCCCGACCACGCTCCTCGCGCAAGTCGATTCGTCGGTCGGCGGCAAGACCGCGATCAATCATCCGCTCGGCAAGAACATGATCGGGGCGTTCTATCAGCCGCGTGCGGTCATCAGCGATACCGCGACTCTGTCGACGCTGCCCGACCGCGAATATCGGGCGGGCATCGCCGAGATCATCAAGTACGGCGCGATCCGCGACCTCGGGCTCTTCGAATGGCTCGAAGCCGACATGGACCGGCTCCTCGCCCGCGATCCGCACGCGATCGAGCACGCGGTCATCGAAAGCTGCCGCATCAAGGCCGAGATCGTGGCCGCCGACGAGAAGGAAACGGGCGAGCGGGCGCTGCTCAACTTCGGACACACGTTCGGCCACGCGATCGAGGCGGGCACGGGTTACGGGACCTGGCTGCACGGCGAGGCGGTGGCGACCGGGATGGTCCTAGCCTCGCGGCTCTCCGCGCTGGCCATGGGGCTGCCAATCCGCGCCGTAGAGAGGCTGCGCCGCCTCGTCGAACGCGCCCGCCTGCCCACGGCCGCGCCACCGCTCGAGCCAAAAGCGTGGCTCGAGCTGATGGCGCGCGACAAGAAGGTCGACGCCGGCGCAATGCGATGCATCGTGCTTGAGGCGCTGGGCCGCGCAGCGATCCGCAGCGACATCACGCGCGAACAATTGGCGCAGACAGTGGCTGTCTAGATCCAGAGCGCAACCGAGAGAGGAAAAAACAACGGCGCCACAGGCGCCGTTGGTGCCGCTTGAAAATCGGCTCACTTTAACTGCAAGTGATCTTGAACGGGGTCGCTTGCGGCGGCTTGCTCGAGTCGGAAACGACGAAGTTGTAAGTGCCCCCACCCGAGGCCATGCCGGTGATATTGATGTATCCTGGTGCGGGCACCGGCAGCGGCGACCCGTCCGAATTCGTCACGCTGGGCGTCACGCCGCCGACCGTCGATGCCGAAACGCCGTACGGCGCGGAACCGCCGGTGATCAGCACGTTGACCGTCGCGCCGGTGCAAGAGGCAACGGTCTGGCTGCTCGGGCTCGCGTCGAGCGCGGGCGGCGGCGGCGCCGGGGGGGCCGCCGCTCCCAGCTTATTGATCAAGGTGGCGGTCGTCTGCAGCCCGATCGCGTCGAGAATCGAGAACACCAGCGGGTCCACGCAACTCCCGTTGGTGATCGCGGTGAATGGCTGACCGCTCGCCAGTACGGTCGAATTGACCAGGGTTACCGCCGTGGGAAAGGTCGACGTGACCCGATACGGCGGCGTTCCGCCGTAGATGAAGTAATCGATGCGAAAGCCGCTCGAGCACGTCGCGTCGTCGGGTCCGCTAATCGTCGCGCTGGTCGGCACGACCGACAGCACCGCGGAGCCGTCGATCGTCTGCACGATAGTAAACTGCGCCGTCTGCTGGTTGCCGGTAGTCAGCTCCGTCGCGCGCAGCAGCGCGGGTTGTGTTGGAACCCCGGCAGTCGCCTGAATGATCACCTGCGCCACGCCGAACTGGTCGGACACGACAGTGAGCGTGGACACCAGCGGGTTGGCCGGGTCGCTATTCTGGATCGCGAACGCGCCCGAAACCACCTCGAATTTGACCTGACGGTTGGGGATGCCCACGCCGCCGGCGCCGGTGACCGTCACCTTGGCGGTCGCGGTCTGGCCGGAGCACACTGCGTTCGTCCCGCACGCCGCCGACGCCGGCGTGACCGCCAGCGTATTGAAGATCGGCGCCGGCTTGACGGTCGCCGTCGCCGAGGCTTTGGTGCCGGCCGAGTCCTGCACGGTGATGACCACCGAGGTATCGGCAAGCACGTTGGCGGGCAGGAGCACGATGGTGCCGCTGGTCACCGACGCGCCGAGCGGAAGGATAGCGGTATCGCTCGACACCACGAAATACGGCGGAACGCCACCGCTGATCGTCAGAGTCGCCGGCGTATTGGCGTAGACCGTTGGCGTCGCGGGCAATATGGAGAGTGCGCCCGGGGTCGTCGGCGGCGGGGCGAAGGGATTGTTCGGAGCGCCGCTGCCACCTCCGCAGCCGCCCAGGATCGCGAGCGCGCCCAGCGCAAGCGTGGCGAAGGCGAACCGTAGCCATTGAGCACTTATGCGGTTTGGCGCCATGAGCGGATCCCTGATGATGTTGTCCTAAAGATTCGGCCCCGCTTGCCTGTTTTGAATGTTGCGACAAGCATATAGGCCACTTTGTTGAGATTAAAGCGCAAGTTCGTAGCCGGCGCAAGTGCTTTTGGAGGCGAAAGCTGCCGTGGGGGCCCGGGAGGCCGTGGTTGCCGCGATGCAGCAATCTCGCTAACATCAATAACTTTTGATTGCAGTGCCCACTCCGCCGGCCCGATTTGGGTCAAACTAGGCCGTATACGCGCCTGAGGCGCAGGGGTCTTGACGGTAGCTACGACAGCGAGGAGCCGATGGCGACGGATTCGAGGCTTTATCCGCCGGCGAAGCAGGGTCTGTACGACCCTCGCCACGAGCACGATGCTTGCGGCCTGGGCTTTATCGCTCATATCAAGGGCCAGAAAAGCCACGCCATCATCACCCAGGCGCTGCAGATCCTGAAAAATCTCACGCACCGGGGCGCAACGGGTGCAGATCCGTTGCAGGGCGACGGTGCGGGCATTCTGATCCAGATGCCGGACGCGTTCCTGCGTCGCGCCTGTGGCCGGCAAGGCCTGACGCTGCCCGCGATCGGTCAATACGGCGTGGGCATGGTTTTCCTGCCCCAGGAACCGGCCTCGCGCATGGCTTGCGAGCAGGAAATCGAGCGCGCCGTCGCGGCCGAGGGGCAGATCGTGCTCGGATGGCGCAACGTGCCGACGGACAATTCCGGGCTCTCGGAGCGGACCAAGGAAGTCGAGCCGGTCATCCGACAGGTGTTCATCGCGCGCGGCACCAACGACGTCGATCAGGATGCGCTGGAGCGCAAGCTCTACATCATCCGCAAGCGCTCGGGGCACGCGATCCAGGCGCTGAAGCTGCGTCACGGCAAGGAGTTCTACGTCCCGTCGATGTCCACGCGCACCATCGTCTACAAGGGGATGCTCCTCGCGCATCAGGTCGGCGAGTACTACCGCGACCTGCAGGAGCCGACCATGGTCTCGGCGCTCGCGATGGTGCACCAGCGCTTCTCGACCAACACCTTCCCCACGTGGGACTTGGCGCATCCCTTCCGCATGGTCTGCCACAACGGCGAGATCAACACGCTGCGCGGCAACGTCAACTGGATTCGCGCCCGCCAGCAGGCGATCGCGAGCCCGGTGCTGAAAGCGGACCTCGACAAGATCTGGCCGCTCATCTACGACGGCCAGTCCGACTCCGCGTCGTTCGACAACGCCCTCGAGCTGCTGGTCATGGGCGGCTATCCGCTCGCACACGCCATGATGCTGATGATTCCCGAGGCGTGGGCGGGCAATCCGCTGATGGATGAGGACCGGCGGGCGTTCTACGAATACCACGCGGCGCTGATGGAGCCGTGGGACGGCCCGGCGGCGATGGCGTTCACCGACGGCCGGCAGATCGGCGCTACGCTCGACCGCAACGGCTTGCGGCCCGCGCGTTACATCGTCACCGACGACAACTACGTGATCATGGCCTCGGAGGTCGGCGTGCTCGACATTCCGGAGCGCAAGGTGATCAAGAAGTGGCGGCTGCAGCCGGGCAAGATGCTGCTCGTCGACACCGAGCAGGGCCGGATCATCGACGATGCGGAGCTCAAGCGCTCGCTCGCGACCGCGAAGCCGTACCGCGCCTGGATCGACCGTTCGCGCATCGCGCTCGAAGCGCTGCCCGACCCGGCGCCGCCGCAGAAATCCTCGGTGCCGCTGCTCGACCGCCAGCAGGCATTCGGCTACACGCAGGAGGACCTGAAGATCCTGCTCGCGCCGATGATCGAGACCGGCGAGGAAGCGGTCGGCTCGATGGGCAACGACGCGGCGCTGCCGGTGCTCTCTAACCGACCGAAGGTCCTGTACAACTATTTCAAGCAGCTCTTCGCGCAGGTCACCAACCCGCCGATCGATCCGATCCGCGAGGAGTTGGTGATGTCGCTGGTGACCTTCATCGGTCCGCGCCCCAATCTGTTGGGCATCAACGAGACCGACCCGCCGATGCGGCTCGAGGCACAACGCCCGATCCTCACCGCCGACGAGATGGAGAAGATCCGGCACATCGAGCTGTTCACCGGAGGCACCTTCCGCTCGCTCGAGCTCGATATCTGCTATCCCGCGGCGTGGGGCGCCGCGGGCATGGAGGCGGCGCTGGCGAGCCTGTGCGCGCACGCCGAGGACGCGATCAAGCTCGGCTACAACATCCTGATTGTTTCCGACCGCAGGGTTTCCGAGCAGCTCATGCCGATCCCGGCGCTGCTCGCCACCGCCGCGGTGCATCAGCACCTGGTGCGCAAGGGCCTGCGCACGAGCACGGGGCTCGTGGTGGAAACGGGCTCGGTGCGCGAGGTCCATCACTTCGCGCTTCTCGCCGGGTACGGCGCGGAGGCGATCCATCCCTATCTCGCGCTGGAGTCGGTTGCTCAGTTGCACGACTACGTGCCCGAAGTCGCCCCGGAGGAATCGGCCAAGCGCTTCATCAAGGCGATCTGCAAGGGGCTCTACAAGGTCATTGCCAAGATGGGCATCTCGACCTATCAGTCGTACTGCGGGGCGCAGATCTTCGAGGCGGTGGGCCTGAGCTCGGCCTTCGTCGAGAAGTACTTCACCGGGACGGCGAGCACCATCGAGGGTATTGGTCTGTTCGAGGTTGCCGAGGAAGCCTACCGGCTGCATCAGCTCGCCTTCGGCGACAACCCGTTGCTGCGCGCTGCGCTCGACGCCGGCGGCGAGTACATGTATCGCGTGCGCGGCGAAGAGCACATGTGGACGCCGGATTCGATCGCCAAGCTGCAGCACGCGGCGCGCGCGAACAGCCATTCGACCTACCGCGAGTTCGCGCGCCTGGTCAACGAGCAGGGCAAGCGACTGATGACGCTGCGCGGCCTGTTCGAATTCAAGCTCGCCGCGGAGCCCGTTGCGCTCGAGGAGGTCGAGCCGGCCTCCGAGATCGTCAAGCGCTTCTCCACCGGCGCGATGAGCCTGGGCTCGATCTCCACCGAGGCGCATACGACGCTCGCCGTGGCGATGAACCGCATCGGCGGCAAGTCGAATACGGGCGAAGGCGGCGAAGACGCGCGGCGCTACCCTCCGGTGAAGAAGGGCGAGACGCTCAAATCGCGGCTCGACGGCGTAGTTACCGACGTCGCGCTCAAGGAAGGCGATTCGCTGCGCTCGAAGATCAAGCAGGTCGCCTCGGGTCGCTTCGGCGTGACCGCGGAATATCTGGTCAATGCCGATCAGCTGCAGATCAAGATGGCGCAGGGCGCGAAGCCCGGCGAGGGCGGGCAGCTTCCCGGGCACAAGGTCTCGCCGTACATCGCGCAGATCCGCTTCTCGGTTCCGGGCGTGGGCCTCATCTCGCCGCCGCCGCACCACGACATCTATTCGATCGAGGATCTGGCACAGCTGATCCACGATCTGAAGAGCGCGAATCCGCTGGCCTCGGTGTCGGTCAAGCTCGTCTCCGAAGTCGGCGTGGGCACCGTGGCCGCAGGAGTGGCGAAAGCCAAGGCCGATCACGTGACGATCGCCGGTCACGACGGGGGGACCGGTGCCTCGCCGGTATCCTCGATCAAGCACGCGGGCACGCCGTGGGAGCTGGGGCTCGCCGAAACCCAGCAGACGCTGGTGCTCAACCGGCTGCGCGGCCGCATCGCCGTGCAGGTCGACGGCCAGATGAAGACTGGGCGCGACGTGGCGATCGGAGCGATGCTGGGTGCCGACGAGTTCGGCTTCGCGACCGCACCGCTGGTCGTCGAAGGCTGCATCATGATGCGCAAGTGCCACTTGAACACCTGTCCGGTCGGCATCGCGACCCAGGATCCGGAGCTGCGCAAGAAGTTCACGGGCCAGCCCGAGCACGTCGTCAACTACCTCTTCTTCGTGGCCGAGGAAGTGCGCGAGATCATGGCGAAGCTCGGGATTCGCCGGTTCAACGAGCTCATCGGCCGGTCGGATCTGCTCGACATGCGCGCCGGCATCGATCAGTGGAAGGCGCGCGGCCTCGACTTCTCGAAGGTCTTCTACCAACCGCGCATGCCCTCGAGCGTGGCGCGCTACAACTGCGAGACCCAGGACCACGGACTCGCGCGCGCGCTCGACCACCAGCTCATCGCCGACGGCGCGCCGGCGATCGAGGAGAAGACCCCCGTGCGGCTCGAATACCGCATCCGCAACGCGCATCGCTCGGTCGGCGCGATGCTCTCCGGGACCATCGCCCGGCGCCACGGTCACGCCGGATTGCCCGAGGACACGCTGCACGTCGCGTTCACCGGGGTTGCCGGACAGAGCTTCGGCGCCTTCCTCGCCCGCGGCGTCACCTTCGAGCTGCGAGGCGCGACCAACGATTATGTCGGCAAGGGGCTCTCCGGCGGGCGCCTCGTCGTCTATCCCGATCCGGAGTCGCCGGCGCGCCCCGAAGAGAACATCGTCATCGGCAATACCGTGATGTACGGCGCGATCGATGGCGAGGCGTATTTCCGCGGCGTGGCAGGCGAGCGCTTCTGCGTGCGCAACTCGGGAGCGAGCGCGGTCGTCGAGGGCACCGGCGATCACGGCTGCGAGTACATGACCGGCGGCACCGTGGTCGTGCTCGGGCGCACCGGCCGGAACTTCGCCGCCGGCATGAGCGGCGGCATCGCCTACGTGTACGACGAAGACGGCACGTTCGCCGAGCGTTGCAACACCGCGATGGTGGCGCTCGAGCGTGTATTGCCGGAGGCCGACCAGCTCCGCGCCGAGAAGGAGCTGGCGGCATTGGGCAAGGGGCGGGTGCTGCACGCGGGGCAGAGCGATGAAGCGGCGTTGCGGACGCTGGTCGAGCGGCACCTGCGCTTCACCGGCAGCACTGTCGCGCTCGCGATCCTCGACCATTGGGAAACCGCGCGCGGCCGGTTCGCGAAGATCTTCCCGAACGAGTACCGGCGGGCGCTGGGCGAGCAGTACGCGGCGAAGCTCAAGGCGGGGATGGCCGCCCCGAGCCGGCAGAAGGCCGCCGCGTGACCTCGGCGCGCATGCTCGCAGGTGCTCCACGGACGCACCTCGCTTCACTCGCGCTCGCGGCTGCGAGCCCGGCGTGCGTCTGCGACGCGCCGGTACCGACGCAGAGCGCATGATGGGCAAGATCACCGGTTTCATGGAGCTCGAACGGATCAAGGAGGTCGTGCTCCCGGTCGAGGAACGCATTCGCCATTACCGCGAGTTCATCCTCACGCTCAAGGATGAGGAGGCGGCGAAGCAGGGTGCGCGCTGCATGGACTGCGGCATCCCGTTCTGCCAGTCGGGCTGCCCGGTCAACAACATCATCCCGGACTGGAACGATCTCGTTTACCGGCACGAATGGCGCCAGGCGCTCGACGTGCTGCATTCGACCAACAACTTCCCGGAATTCACCGGCCGCGTCTGCCCCGCCCCATGCGAGGCGGCCTGTACGCTCAACATCAACAACGATCCGGTCGGAATCAAGTCGATCGAGCACTTCATCATCGATCGCGGCTGGGAGGAAGGCTGGGTCGTGCCGCAGCCGCCGCTGGCGAAGACGGGAAAGCGGGTCGCGGTCGTAGGCTCGGGTCCTGCCGGCATGGCGTGCGCACAGCAGCTCGCGCGCGCGGGTCACGCCGTCGTGCTGTTCGAGAAGAACGACCGCGTCGGCGGTCTGCTGCGCTATGGGATTCCCGACTTCAAGCTCGAGAAGCATCACATCGACCGCCGGGTGGCGCAGATGCGCGCCGAAGGCGTCGAGTTTCGCACCGGCGTGCACGTCGGCGGCACGGCGCCGGGCTCGGTGCCGGCGCGCGTGCTCCTCGACGAATTCGACGCGGTGGCGATGACCGCCGGAGCGGAGCATCCGCGCGATCTCAACGTCCCCGGGCGCGAGCTCGACGGCGTTCACTTCGCGATGGAGTTCTTGCCGCTGCAGAACCGGCGCGTGGCCGGCGACGCCGGCGTGCCGGGGCTCTCCGCGCACGGCAAGCACGTGGTCGTCATCGGCGGCGGCGATACCGGCTCGGATTGCGTGGGCACGTCGAACCGCCAGGGCGCCGCCTCGATCGTGCAGTTCGAGCTGCTGCCGCAGCCGCCCGAGCACGAGAACAAGCCGCTGGTCTGGCCCTACTGGCCGATCAAGCTGCGCACCTCGACCTCGCACGAGGAGGGCTGCGAGCGCGACTGGGCGGTGCAGACCAAGGCGTTCCGCGGCGAGAAGGGCAAGGTCAAGGCGCTGGTCGCCTGCCGCGTCGACTGGAAGGACGGCAAGCTGCACGAGGTCCCGGGGAGCGAGTTCGAGCTCAGGGCCGACCTCGTGCTGTTCGCCATGGGTTACATGCACCCGGTGCACGAGGGCATGCTCGACGAGCTCGGTGTCAAGTACGATGGGCGCGGCAACGTTGCGGCCGACACCGAGACGTACCAGACGTCGCTGCCGAAGGTCTTTGCGGCCGGCGACACGCGGCGCGGGCAGTCGCTGGTCGTTTGGGCGATCCGCGAGGGACGCCAGTGCGCGCGGGCGATCGACGAGTTCCTGATGGGGGCCTCCGAGCTTCCGCGTTAGAGAGCATCGCTTGGCGATGACGGAGATCGTCCCGCTGGACCTGACGAGCTGGCGGCCGGCGGTCGCGGCCGAGACGCAGGCGACGGCGATCCGCGCGCTCGAGGGCGGCGGCGTGTTGGTGCTGCCGCACCTGCGCTTCGAGCTCTCCGCCGACGAGCTTCGCTTCCTTTCGCCAGCGTGGTCGGACGGGCGGGCAAAGAACATCAGTCTCGACGGCGACATGCTCAAAGGCGCGCGCGGGTCTCCGGCGGACCTCGAGACGCTGGCCCGCGCGATCGCGCGCTTCGCCGCCTGCGCGAGCACGCTGGTGGCGGCGCTCTTCCCGCGCTACGCGCCCTACGTCAAGCGTGCGCGCACGAGCTTTCGCCCGCAGCCCGCGGCGGGGCGCGCGCTGTCGTGGCGCAAGGACGACGCACGGCTGCACATCGACGCCTTTCCCTCGCGTCCGAGCCAGGGCGAGCGCATCCTGCGCGTCTTCACCAACGTCAACCCGAGCGAGGATCGCGTGTGGCGGGTCGGTGAGTCGTTCGCGACGATGGCGCAGACCTTTCTGCCGCGGATCGGACGCCAAGTGCCGGGCGCACCCGCGCTGCTCGCGTGGCTCCGGGTGACCAAGGGCGTGCGCAGCGAATACGATCATCTGATGCTGGGGCTGCACGACCGGGCGAAGGCCGATCTCGGCTACCAGAGCCGTTGCGAGCAGCAGACCGTGCACTTCGCGCCCGGGACCACCTGGCTGTGCTTCTCCGACCAGGTGATGCACGCCGCGGTGTCCGGGCAGTACATGCTCGAGCAGACCATCCACCTGCCGGTCGGTGCGCTGTACCGCCCGAAGAGCTCGCCGCTGGCGATTCTCGAGCGGCTGTGCGGACGGCGCTTGCTCCCGGCGCATTGACGCGACAAGATCGCGGCGTCGAGCCGTCGGCCGTGGCTTAAGCGCACCCATGATGCGACCCCGAAACGACACGCTGCTCCGCGCGCTGGCACGCGAAGCGACGCACTACGTGCCGATCTGGCTCATGCGCCAGGCGGGGCGCTATTTGCCGGAGTACAACGCGACGCGCGCCCGGGCGGGAAGCTTCATGCGGCTGTGCCGGGACCCGGCGCTCGCCACCGAGGTGACGCTGCAGCCGCTCGCGCGTTTTCCGCTCGACGCCGCGATCCTGTTCTCCGACATCCTCACCGTTCCGGACGCGATGGGACTGGGGCTGTCGTTCGTCGAGGGCGACGGGCCGCGCTTCGAGCGGCCGCTCGCCGACGAGGCCGCCATCGCGCGCCTCGCGGTGCCCGACCTCGCGCGACTGGGCTACGTTTTCGACGCGGTGGCCGCGATCAAGCGCGCGCTCGCCGGGAGCGTTCCCCTCATCGGCTTCGCGGGTAGTCCCTTCACGCTCGCCTGCTACATGATCGAGGGGGGCGGCAGCGCCGATTTTTCGCGCACGCGGCGGTTGCTGTACGCCCGGCCAGATCTTCTGCATCGCGTGCTCGCCGTCAACGCCGAGGCTCTCGCCGACTACCTTGCGGAGCAGGTCCGGCACGGCGCCGACGCCGTGATGATCTTCGATACCTGGGGCGGCCTGCTCGGCACTGAGGCTTACGTCAAGTTCTCGCTCGCCTACATCGAGCGCGTGGTACGGGGTCTCGATGCGGTCAGCGCGCGGGTACCCGTCATTGTTTTCACCAAGGGCGGCGGGCAGTGGCTCGAGCGCATCGCCGCTTCCGGATGTGATGCGATCGGGCTCGACTGGACCACCGACGTGGCCGCGGCGCGTGCCCAAGTCGGCACGCGCGTCGCGCTGCAGGGCAATCTCGATCCGCAGGTCTTGTTGTCGACGCCGGCCGTCATCGAAGCGGAAGCCCGCCGGATCCTGCAGGCCGCCGGGCCCGCGCCCGGATTCATCTTCAATCTCGGGCATGGCATCGTTCCGGAGACCCCTCCGGAGCACGTGGCAGCGCTGGTCGCCTGCGTGCACGCCGAATCGCGCGCCAAGACGCCCGGAGAAAATATCCCCGTCGAGGGAAAATCGGCGGAGACCCGCGTGCAGCCTGGCGCTCCGAGGGCTTGACAAAAGTCAAAAACCTGCTCTCCCGCGTCCTACTTATGCACAATGACAGCGTCGTAGGGCGTTTTTCCCTTGCGTGGCGGTGCGTCAACGGACATTAGCGATAAGTCAATGAACGATATGTAGTATTTTTGCATCAGTGCAACAGTTGTCCGTATGCGATTCGATGTCGCGGCATGGACCCCTGTCAGTCCAATCAAGTTACACACATGTTTATCCACAAAGCCGTAGGCACGTCTCATGCTAGCTCCACAAAAAGAAAGACTTGGAGAGCAATGTTCCGAAGTTCGATCACGATTCAGAACACTACAAGTCCGGCCGTTCGTCCTTTGCGACGAGCCTAGGCCGAACACCGAGCCCGCGTGGCCATCGTTCGCGTCGCCCTGGCGGTTGCGGCGGACCGGCTCTTCGACTACTGGGTCCC
Source organism: Casimicrobiaceae bacterium (assembly GCA_036382945.1). Lineage (GTDB taxonomy): Bacteria > Pseudomonadota > Gammaproteobacteria > Burkholderiales > Casimicrobiaceae > PALSA-1003. The sequence goes on along the minus strand of DASVPH010000045.1, from coordinate 24,052 downwards.
CGCCGGGCTGGACGTCCGAAGCGGTAGCGTGCTTCGCGTGCGGCTGGGTCGGCGGCGCGTGCCCGGCGTAGCGGTCGAGATCGCTCCACACAGCGAGGTTGCGCCGGAACGGCTCGCGCCGATCGATGAGGTTCTCCCGCTGCCACCTCTGCCCGAGGACCTCTGTGCGCTGGCGCGCTTCGTCGCAGGGTATTACCAGCAGCCGATCGGGCAGAGCTTCGCGCAGATGCTCCCCCCGCTCGCCGCGTTGCGAGAAGCGAGCCGCGCCGCGGCCGCGTGGCAGGACATCAGCCCCGGGCCGACCGTCCCGGAGCTCAACGCGGACCAACGCGCAGCGCTCGCCGGGGCGCTGCCTGAAGCCTCGCGCTTTGCGCCCTCGCTGTTGCAGGGCGTGACCGGCAGCGGCAAGACCGAGGTCTACTTTGCCGCGGCCGCGCGCGTCATCGCCGCCGGGCGGCAGGCGCTGTTGCTGGTGCCGGAGATCAACCTCACGCCGCAGCTACAGCAGCGCATTGCAGGGGCGCTGCCCGAGGCGCGCCTCGCGCTGCTTCACAGCGCGCTTTCCGCCTCCGATCGCCTCAAGCACTGGCTCGCCGCGGCCCGCGGCGACGCGCAACTCGTCGTCGGGACGCGACTCGCCGTCTTCGCGCCGCTGCCGCGACTCGGGCTGATCGTCGTCGACGAGGAGCACGACGTGTCTTTCAAGCAGCAGGACGGCGTGCGCTACCACGCACGCGACGTTGCGGCCTACCGAGCGCGGCTGCGTGACGTGCCCATCATCATGGGCAGCGCGACGCCAGCGCTCGAGACCTACGCCGCGGCACGTCGCGGGCGTTACACCTGGCTCAAGCTTCCGCGCCGCGCGAGCGCGCAAGCCGCGCTGCCCGCGGTACGGCTCGTCCCCAATCGCCGCCCCGACAGCCACGAAGGCCTGGGTCCGGCGCTCCGCGCCGCGATCGCCGAGCGCATCGGGCGCGGGGAGCAGAGCCTGCTGTTCATCAACCGGCGCGGCTTCGCGCCGTCGCTGCTTTGCGTCGCCTGCGGCTGGAAGGCGCAATGTCCGCGCTGCGCCGCTCGCCTAGTCGTGCATCGCATCGTCGGTGCGCTGCGCTGTCACCATTGCGGCCACGCCGAGGGCATCCCTGCAGGCTGCCCGAAGTGCGGCAATCAGGATCTGCTGCCGCTGGGCTTTGGCACCCAGCGTTTGGAGCGGGCGGTTTCCGAGCTGCATCCGCGGGCGCGCGTCCTGCGCGTCGATCGCGACAGCACGCAGCGTAAGGGCGCCTTCGCAGCGATGCGCGCAGCGATCGCGAAGGGCGAGGTCGACATACTGATCGGCACCCAGATGCTCGCCAAGGGTCACGATTTTCCACGACTTACGCTAGTGGGCGTTCTCGGAGCGGACAACGCGCTGTACAGCGCCGACTTTCGAGCCACCGAGCGATTGTTCGCCTTGCTCGAGCAGGTCGCCGGGCGCGCGGGGCGCGGCGCGTTGCCGGGCGAAGTGATCGTGCAGACCGACTTTCCCGACCACGCGCTCTACACCGCGCTGGTCGATCACGACTACGACCGGCTCGCGCAGACGCTGCTTGCGGAACGGGAGGTTCTGGGGCTGCCACCGTTCGCGCACCTCGCGCTCCTGACCGCCGAAGCGCCGCGCCGCGCCGCGGTGGACGCATTCCTGGCGCGCGCCGTCGAGCGCGGGCGCTCGCTGGTGCGTTCGCACGCCTTGCGCTGCGAGGTGTATCCGCCGGTGCCGGCAGCGATCGCGCGGCGCGCGGGGCTCGAGCGCGGCCAGGTCCTCGTCCAGAGCCCGAGACGGGCGCCGTTGCACGACTTCCTGCCGCGCTGGCGTGCCGAGCTCGAGCGCGCGGAGCCGCGACGCGTGCGCTGGAGCCTCGACGTCGACCCGGTCGGATTCGCCTGAGGCGCGAACAGAGTCGCTGCGGCGAGCAGGCTATAATTTCCAAATTTTGCGACCGCGTTGGCCTCCCGCGGCGTCCCTTGATCCTCCCTTGATCCAACCGCGTTCACATCTCGCCGACCGCCTGCTTGCCGCGCTGGCTCGTGTAGCCCCGGAGCAGGCGAGAACGCCGCTGGCGCTCGAGCGAACGAAGCAGGCGGGGCATGGCGACTATTCGAGCAACGTCGCGTTGCAGCTCGCCAAGGTGCTCAAGCGCAACCCCCGCGAGCTTGCCGCCGCGCTGGTCGCGGCGTTGGAGCCTTCGCCATGGATCGAGCGGGTCGAAGTCGGCGGGGCCGGCTTCATCAACGTTTTCCTGGCACCCGCCGCGCGGCGGGCGGTCGTCGCGCGCATTCTCCATGAGGGCGAGCGCTACGGCTGGTCGGAGGCGATGCGCGCGCAGCGGGTGATGGTCGAGTTCGTGTCGGCCAATCCAACCGGGCCGCTGCACGTCGGCCACGGCCGCGGTGCGGCGGTCGGCGACGCGATCGCGACCTTGCTCGAGTGGCAGGGCGCGAGCGTTCACCGTGAGTTCTACTACAACGACGCGGGTGCGCAGATCGCCAACCTGGCGCTCTCGGTCCAGGCCCGCGTGCGCCAGACCTACGATGCCTCGGCAGCCTTCCCGGAGGACGGCTATCGGGGCGAATACATCCGCGACATCGCCGCGGCGTACTGCGCGGCGCACCCCGCCGACCACAACGCGGCAGATCTCGACGCCATCCGCCGCTTCGCTGTCGCGGAGCTTCGCCGCGAGCAGGATGCGGACCTCGCCGCCTTCGGCGTGCGCTTCGATCACTATTACCTCGAATCGTCGCTTTATGCCGACGGTCGCGTTCAGGCGGTCATCGATCGGCTGAGCGTCAACGGCAAAACCTACGAGAAGGACGGCGCCCTCTGGCTCAAGACGACCGACTATGGCGACGACAAGGACCGGGTCATGCGCCGCGCCGACGGGAGCTTCACCTACTTCGTCCCGGACGTCGCCTACCACGTCACCAAGTGGGAGCGGGGCTTTCGCCGCGTGGTCAACGAGCAGGGCGCCGATCATCACAGCACGATCGTGCGCGTGCGCGCCGGGCTGCAAGCGCTCGGGATCGGCATTCCGCCCGGGTATCCCGATTATGTCCTGCACCAGATGGTCACGGTGATGAAGGGCGGCGCGGAAATGAAGATCAGCAAGCGCGCCGGCGACTACGTCACGGTGCGCGACCTGATCGACGAGGTGGGCCGCGACGCGGTGCGCTTCTTCTTCCTGCTGCGCAAGGCCGACTCGCAGCTCGTCTTCGACGTCGATCTCGCCCGCTCGCAGAGCGAGGACAATCCCGTCTACTACGTGCAGTACGCACATGCGCGGGTTTGCAGCGTGCTCGACAAGGCCGGCATCCCCCACGCCGCCGCGGCGACGTGGCTCAAGGACGCTGACCTTTCGGCGTTGACGAGCCCGTACGAGGAGGCACTGCTGCGCCGCCTGGCGGACTTTCCCGACGAGCTCGCGCTCGCGGCGCGCGAGCTCGCGCCGCATCTCGTGACCTTCTATCTGAAGGAATTGGCGGCGCAATTTCACAGCTACTATAATGCCGAGCAATTTCTCGTCGACGATCCGCGGGTGAGGCAGGCGCGTCTGGCGCTGGTCGTGGCCACCGGGCAGGTCGTACGCAACGCTCTGGGCGTGCTCGGCGTGAGCGCGCCCGTGAAGATGTGAGCTCGACAACGTGAGCCGTAGACAACCCCAGCGCGGGCCGCGCACCCTGTCGCGATCGAGGAGGTCCGGTCGCGGCGGCACGCTGCTCGGGGTGTTCATCGGGCTCGTGCTCGGCCTGTCGATCGCGGCTGCTGTGGCGTATTTCCTCGGCCGAAGCGGACTCACCACCCCGTTGCCGTCGGCGAGCGCAGGCAAGGAGCCGTCGCGTAGTGCCCGGTCGGATCTCAATCCCGCTCCCGCCCCCGAGAAGCCGCGTTTCGACTTCTACAAGATCCTTCCTGGCGCCGAAGAGCCCAAATCGGGCGCCGACCGACGCCCGCTCGATCGGAGCGGCGAGCGGACCGTGGAGAGGCCTCCAGACCTGGCGAAGAGCGCTGCAACGTCGGCGGGGAAGCCTGGCGGGCGTTTCTGGCTGCAGACCGGTGCGTTCGCCAGCGCCGCCGCCGCCGAGGACATGAAGGCCCGGCTTGCCCTCTCGGGCTGGGAGGCGGCGATCCAGACCGTCTCGATGCCGGACAAGACCCAGCGTTTCAGCGTCCGCCTCGGACCGTACGACAATGTCGACGAGCTCAATCGCATCAAGACCGAGCTCGGCGGCCGTGGGTTCGAGGTCGCCGTGATCAAGAACCCATGAGGTCGCGGTCGAACTTTGGCCGCGGCGCGAGGGCCCAACCCGCCTGACCGAGACGCGCCGCCGCGACCCCGCGGGCTTCTGCGTGGGACCGCAGAGCCCGTTTTCGCAACCCTTCCTCCGAGGAGCTTCAATGAGGCGATTGACGATTCCTTTGCTCGCCCTCGCCGCCTGGCTGGCGATAGGCGCTGCCGGCGCTGCCGATGTCGTCGAGGGCAAGGATTACGTGCGCCTCAAGAACCCGCAGCCGGTCGAGACCGGGAAGAAGATCGAAGTGATCGAGTTCTTCTCCTACGGTTGCCCGCACTGCAATAACTTCGAGCCGATCCTCGATGCCTGGATCGCCAAGCTTCCGCCGGACGTGCAATTCCGCCGCGTCCCGGTGATGTTCCAGCCGCGCTGGGAGGCGCTGGCCCGGATCTACTACACGCTCGACGCCCTGGGCGACGAGCCGCAGCTCTCCCCGGAGGTGTTCAAGGCGATCCACGCCGCCGGTCTGCCGCTCTATCAGGACAAGGCGTTCTTCGACTGGGCCGCGGCGCACGGGCTCGACCGGACTAAGGTCGCGGGCGTCTACAACTCGTTTGCGGTCACCAGCAAATTCAATCGCGCCAAGACGCTCGCGCAGGCCTACAACATCCAGTCGGTGCCGACGATGGTGATCGACGGCAAGTACGTGACCTCGTCCGATCGCGTGGGTACACACGCGGCAATGCCGCCCGTGCTCGACGTGCTGGTCGCAAAGGCGCGCGTCGAACGCGGCAAGACCTAGCGCGGATCGCACCGGGCCCGGCGACCGGAGGCTTTCGGCGCGGCGCGAGGTGAAGATCTTCCTGACCGGCGCATCCTCCGGCATCGGCGCCGCGCTTGCGCGCGAGTACGCCCGGGCCGGCGCGCAGCTCGGGCTGTTCGCCCGCCGCGGCGACGTGCTGTCGGAGTTCGCGGCCTCGCTCGTGCCGGCGACACCTGCCGTTTACCCCGGCGATGTACGCGACGAGACCGCGCTTTCCGCGGCGGCGGTCGATTTCATGCGGCGCTACGGGGTCCCGGACGTGGTCATCGCCAACGCGGGCATCTCCCGCGGAACGCTGACCGATCACCCCGAGGACAACGCCGTGTTCCGCGCGATCCTCGACACCAACGTCCTCGGCATGCTGCATGCGTTCCAGCCGTTCCTGCCCGCCATGCGCGCGGCGCGCGCGGGAAAGCTCGTGGGAATCGCCAGCGTGGCCGGCTTTCGCGGGCTCCCGGGCGCGGGAGCGTACTCGGCATCCAAGGCGGCGGCGATCCGCTACCTCGAGAGCTTGCGGGTCGAGCTTCTGGGCAGCGGTGTCGAGGTGCTCACGATCTGCCCCGGGTACGTGGCCACACCGATGACGGCCGAGAATCCCTACCGGATGCCGTTTCTGCTCCCGGCCGACAAGGCCGCCCGTCTGATCGTTCGGGCGATCGCTCGCGGGCGGCGCTTCTACGTGCTGCCGTGGCAGATGGGGTGGGCGGGTCACCTGCTCGCGCTCCTGCCACGGTCGGTCTACGATCGCGCCTTCGCGCGCGCCAAGCGCAAGCCGCGCAGCGAGGGCTGACGACCTACAGTGGAACGCGCACGCCAACCGTGACGGCTTGGTAATTGCCGTCGTTCTTGCTCGCCGTGGCGTTGACGCTCACGAAACCGGTGATCTTGCTCGTCCCGACGCTACCCAGTTCGCCGGCAACGCCGACGTCGAACAGGACGTAGTTGTCATCGGGCCGGAGCGCAGGCAGGCCGAAACCGATGCCGCCGGTCGACACCAGTCCTGCACGCACCGTGCGCTCGTCGTTGTTGTAGTCCTTCTCCCAGGTCACGCGGGCATAGGGCCGGGCCCAACCGAGACTGCCTTCCGCTTGCCAACCGAGGCTCGACACGAACGAGTCGCGCTTCTGGTGCCCGAAGGCCATGGCGGTGCTGCGGATCCCCTTCTCCGACCACGCGTAGACCTTGGCCTCCTGATAGGTCAGGCGCACGAACGGCCCGTGCAGCCAGCTACCGTAGCTGAACCAATAGCCGCCGAGCGCCCGGGCCATCAGATGCGTCCCGCGCGTATCTCCGCTCTCGGTCCGGCTGCCGCCGCCCAGCGGAATCGTGCGATGGATGTCGCGATAATCGAGGTCGCCCCCGCCTATGCTCGCGCCGGCGTACCACGGCCCGTTCATGTAGGCGACATAACCGGTCATCGTCGCCTCGTCCAGCTTGAAGCCGCCGCCGTTGTTGCCGAGCGACGACTTGTCCTCGGTGTAGCCGAGGGCCACACCGGCGAGAAGCTGATCGGAGAGCTTCATGTCGCCGCCGAGCACGACCGTATTGGAGCGACTGTCGCCGCCGCCGAAGTCGCTGCTCCGATCGTAGTTGCCGTAGTCGTAGATCGCATAGGCTTCGTACTTCTTCAGTGCGCGTGGCGCGCCCACCGCCGACATCATGCGTCCGTCGAGCGCGCGGAACGTCGCCTGCTCGACTTGGAGCGGTGCCTCGGCGAGGAGCCCGATCTTCTGCGGCGCCTCGATGACCGACTGAGCGTAGTCGGCAATGATCTGATGCCCGATGGTGGTCGGATGAACGCCGTCGGCGAACAGATACGTCTGCGCCGCGTTCGGAGCGACGAGCGTCGCAGAGGTGCAGAGCAGCGCGCTCGGCGTGGTGCACGCCGGCGTGGTGACGTTGGTCAGGCCGAACGCTGCCGGATCGGCGATCGCTTCGTTGAGCAGTGCGAAATCGTTGAGCCGGATGACATCGATGTGCAACGCGTCGAGCCCGGCGGAGAGCGTCGAGTTGAAGAAGCTCGACAACGCGGTGATGTCCGCACTCTGGCCCGACGCGACCCCGAAGGGCGTCTTGCCGATGTCGGGAAGGTTGAACACCACGATGTAGCGAGCACCGGCCGCGTTTAGTCGAGCCACCTGCTGCACGAGCTCGGTGGCTGCGGTGGCGAGATTCGCCTGGACCTCGGCGGGGGTGGCGGCACCGGCGGCTGCGAGCCCGAGCTGGAAGAAGACATCGTTCGAGCCCGCCCAGAACGAGTACAGCGCACCGGAATTCACCGCACCGCCGCCGAGGAAGTTCTGGATCTGCGTCGCGACCGGGTTAGCGGTAGCGGTCGGCGGGGAATTAGGAACGCCGGGCAGATCGGCCACACGCGCGCCACCTTCAGCGTAGTCGTTGCCGCCCTGGTTGGCCGGAGTCGCCGTGAAGCCGTAGCGTTGCGCGATCACCTCCGCCCATATAGGTCCGGGGTTGGTCGTGAATTTCCCGGTGCCTGGGGGCAGCACCGGCTTGAAGGAGCCGGCGTCGTTCAGACTGTCGCCGAAGAAATAGAAACCGCTGAACTGGGCCGCCGTCACGCCTTGGCTCAAGCTCAAGCCGACCAGCAACGCCGACGCGAGCGCCGTTCTCTTCATCTTGCGCATGACGAATCTCCTCCCGGGCCGAAATGTCACAGCGAGCCCAGTTTGGCAAGCTCAGTTGGCAAGTAATGCAAGCCGGTTGCCGTCCACGATCTTCACCCGATCGCCTCGCTTGAACGCCGGCTTGGAACCCGACGTAATCGCGCGCTTCGAGCCGTTGTCGAGCCTCACGTCGACGACCCAGTAGGCTTTCTTCTTGGCGTTCCTTTCGATCTGGTTCCCGGCATACGCGCCGGCGCCGGCGCCGAGGATCGTCGCCGCGGTATTGCCGCGACCCGACCCGATCTGATGGCCGAGCACGCCGCCGACGATGCCACCGGCGACGAGGCCGGCCCCGGAGCCTTCGCCTTTCTTCTCGACGTAGTGAACCGACTCGACGGAGCCGCAGGTCGCGCACGTACCGCCGGGCGCGCCCGCAGGCGTACCTGGCAACGGCTGTGCATTCACGGCGCCGGCCAACGCGAGTACCGCCGCAGAGACGAGCATGCTTCGCATGGGAACCTCCATAGGATGACCTTCTTGAAGTCAACTATAGCAAACCGGGACGCCGTGCGACGTCGGCCGGCGGCCTACCGATTCGCGGCGCGCGCGCACCTCAAAATGCAGATTGAGCCGAGGAGCCTAAGGTGCGCCTGCGCGCTGGCGAGCGTAGCTCCCCGGTGCCGGTTCCAGCGGGCGCAGCCGCCCCTTGGTCGATCCCCTGCCCACTTCGCGAGCGGTGACCTCGTGCCCGAGGTGCGGCCGGAGCCATTCCAGCCAGTCGACCCACCACGAGCCTTCGTGCTGCTGGGCGCTCTCGAACCACGCGTCCGCGGTCTTGGGAAGCTTGTCGCCGGTCCAGTAGCCGTACTTTTTCGCCGCGGGAGGGTTGATCATGCCGGCGATGTGGCCCGAGCCGGACAGAACGAAGCGCTTCTCGCCGCCGAGCACTTGCATGCCGGCATAGGTGGTCTTCCACGGCGCGATGTGATCCTCCATCGCGGAGACGAAGTACGCCGGCACCGTGACCTGGGAGACGTCGATCGGCGTGCCCGCGAGCGTGATGCTACCCGGCTCGCGCAGCTTGTTGCGCATGTACATGTTGCGCAGGTAGTAACTGTGCATCTTCGCCGGCATCCGCGTCGAGTCCTGGTTCCAGTGCAGCAGGTCGAACGGGAACGGATCGCGGCCGAGCAGATAGTTGTTGATGACGAACGACCAGATCAGGTCGTTGCTGCGGAGCATGTTGAAGGTGTTGGCCATCTCGGCGCCCTCGAGATAGCCGCGCTCGCTCATCTTGCGCTCGAGCGAGGCGACCTGCTCCTCGTCGATGAAGACCTCGAGCTCCCCGGCCCCCGCGAAATCGATGAGCGAGGTCATGAAGCTCGCGCTGGCGACGCGCTTGTCCTTGTTCGATGCGAGATAGGCCAGCGTGCACGCTAGCAGCGTTCCGCCGAGGCAGTAGCCCAGCACATTGCTGCTCTTCTCGCCGGTCGTCTTCTCGATGGCGTCGAGCGCGGCGAGCGGACCTTCGAGCAGGTAGTCCTCGAAATCCTTGCTGGCGTGGCGCTTGTCCGGGTTCACCCACGAGATGACGAACACGGTGAGCCCCTGTTCCACGCACCACTTGACCAGCGAGTTCTTCTCGCGCAGGTCGAGGATGTAGTACTTGTTGATCCAGGGCGGGATGATGAGCAGCGGCCGCTTGGCGACCTTCTTGGTCGTGGGCTCGTACTGGATCAACTGCATCAGGTCGTTCTGGAACACCACGTGCCCGGGTGTAGTCGCGATGTTGACGCCGAGATCGAACGCCTTGCTGTCGGTCATCGAGATCTTGAGCTGGCCGTTGCCGCGCTCGATGTCGTCGAGCAGGTTGTTGAGGCCCTTCACCAGGTTCTGGCCGCCGGAGGCGATCGTCTCGCGAAACACTTCTGGGTTGGTCAACGCGAAGTTCGACGGCGCCATAGCGTCGATGTACTGACGGGTGAAAAAATCGATCTTCTTGTGCGTGTGCTCGTCGAGCCCCTCGACGTTGGCCACCGCGCTGTGCAGCCAGCGCGCGGTGATGAGATACGACTGCTTGATGTAATCGAACAGGAAGTGCTCCTCCCAGTCCTCGTGCTTGAACCGCTTGTCGCTCTTCGCCGGCTCGGCCACCGGCGCGGCCGGTTGACCGATGAGCTTCAGGAGCGACGATTGCCATAGCGCCGAGTATTCCCACAGCAGGTTGAGCTGCGCCTCGGCCAGCCGATACGGGTTGGACAGCATCTTCGCCGCCAGCTCAAGAAACGCCTGGGTCAGTCCGAACTCGTCGCTCACCAGAGAGTGGCCGGTGGCGGCCTGGCGCGCAACGAAGTCGCCCAGCAGCTTCGCGCTCTTCTCGGAGGCGGCGGCGTAGGACTCGGCCAGCGCGACCGGATCGTACTGCGCTTGCGGCGGACTCGTGTTGGCGGTATCGGCGCTGCCCATCGTGTGTTCTCCCCAGGATTTCATTGTAGCGGCTGGTGGCCAAAGCGGATCACGCCGTCGGCGCGAACGCGCTTCATGCGGCCGGCGTGCCAAAGGTGGTTCAGGTGTGCGATCGCTTCGCCCATCGCGAAGAAGCGCTGCTGGAGGTCGAGCGGGCGCCGGAAGAGCAGCGGCACGATGTCGCCGGCGGTCATCACCTTGTCGCCGGCCGCGGCCTCGAGCTCGGCGAGCCGCGCCGCGTGATGCGCGCGCAACTCGCCGACGCGCGTGTGAATGCCGACGAACGGCAGCCCGTGCGACGGCAACACCAGGGTTTCGTGCGGCAGCTCCTCGAACCGGCGCAGCGAAGCCAGGAACCGGCCGAGCGGGTCGCCGTCGGGCTCGATCGGCCACACGCTGACGTTGGTGCTGATCTTCGGGAGCAGCATGTCGCCGGAGATGAGCACCCCCATTGCCGCGCAGTAGAGCGAGGCATGCTCGGGCGAGTGGCCGTGGCCGGGAATCACCCGCCAGCGGTTCGCTCCGATCCGCACCTCGTCGCCGGCGAGCAGCCTCTGGTGGGTCGTCGGCAGCTCCGGCACGCCGCGCCGATACGGATTGCCGCGCGCCGCCAGCGCGGCCAGGTGCTCGGGCGCGAGCCCGTGTGCCCGGAACAGATCGCAGTTCGCGGCGGAGCCGTAGCCGGCCCGCTCCTCCGCGACCGCGTGCGCGGTCAGGTATTCGGTTTGCGGCATGGCCACCGCGCAGTTCCAGCGCTGCGCGAGCCAGGCGGCATTCCCGAGGTGATCCGGGTGATAGTGCGTCGCGATGACACGGTGGAGCGCTCGGTGCTCGAAGGTGCCGGCGAAATGTTGCTCCCATAGCCTGCGCGTCGGCGCGTCACCGTAGCCGCAATCGATCTGGATCCATCCGTCGCGGTCGGCGCAGAGCCACAGATTGATGTGATCGAGCGCGAAGGGCAGCGGCATCCGCAGCCAGAGCACCCCCGGCGCGACCTCGCGCGCGGTCCCCGGCGGCGGGGCCTCCCGCCAGGGGTAACGGAGCGCACAGGCGGCAGCGGGAAGGGATGCGGTCATGGAGCGCCGCGCCGACTTTGCGCCGGAACGCGGTGTGAGCACCACCGGGCCCCCGTGGTGCGACGCAGCATCCTCAACGAATCGCTCGAAGGTGTCAAGTCGGGACCGGCCATCCTGGACCGGCCATCCTGGACCGGCCATCCGTTATGGTATCTTGGGTCGTTGGTCGCGGTTTCCGAGCCTGAGCCGCCCATGCCATCGCGTTCCGATTCGGTCACGTACACGATCTCGGACCTTGCCCGGGAATTTGCCCTGACCACGCGGGCGATCCGGTTCTATGAAGACGAGGGCCTGCTTGCGCCCCGGCGCAGCGGGCGCAGCCGCATCTATGGCGAACGCGAGCGGGTGCGCATCAAGCTGATCCTGCGCGGCAAGCGCCTGGGCCTGTCGCTGCAGGAGATCCGCGAGCTGCTCGATCTGTACGATGCCGACCGCAGCGAACGGCCCCAGCTCGTGAAATTTCTGCAGGTGCTCTCGGATCGCCGGACGCGGCTCAGACAGCAGCAGGAGGACATTGCCATCGTGCTCGCCGAAATCGACTCGCTCGAGCGGCAATGCCGGAAGCGGCTGCGGCAAGGCGCCAACGGCGGCGCGGGTCGGGGGTCGGCGCCGACGGGGTGAGTGCACGGGGTATGACTGGCTCGCTTTGACGTTTACGTAAACGTCATCTAAGATCATCCGTTTTCGCTTGCCGAGCCTTGGACCTCATGCCGTCTTCGCCATCTGCAGCTCCCTCTGCGCGAAGTGCGTATGTGCCGCTCAATCCCGACTACGAAAAGCGGGTTCGGGAAAGCTTCGCCCGACAGGGGGCGATGCGGCTCTTCGGTGCGCGGTTGGTCGAGATCCGGCCGGGTTTTTGCTCGATCGAGCTGCCCTATCGCACCGACCTCACGCAGCAGCACGGCTACGTGCATGCGGGCGTGGTCGCCGCCATCGTGGACTCGGCCGGCGGCTACGCCGGGTTTACGCTCTTTCCGGAGGACGCCAGCGTGCTCACCGTCGAATACAAGCTCAACCTTCTTGCGCCGGCGGCGGGCGAACGCCTCGTCGCGCAGGGCGAGGTCGTCAAGCCCGGGCGCACGCTCACCATCACCCGCGGCGAGGTGTTTGCCGAAGCTCAGGGCAAGCGCACGCTCTGTGCGATCATGCAACAGACGCTCATCGTTCTGTCCGGCAAGCCGGACGCCTGAGGACAGATGTTGAATTTTCCGACGCTCGGCTTCCACCTCGGCGAGACCGTCGACATGCTGCGCGCGACCGTGCAGCAATTCGCGGCGGTCGAGATCGCCCCGCGCGCCGCCGAGATCGACCGCAGCAATCAGTTCCCCATGGACCTGTGGCGCAAGATGGGCGAGCTGGGGCTGCTCGGGATCACAGTCGAGGAAGAGTACGGTGGCACCAACATGGGGTACCTCGCGCACATCGTCGCCATGGAGGAGATCAGCCGGGCCTCGGGCTCGGTCGGCCTTTCCTACGGAGCGCATTCCAACCTCTGCGTCAATCAGATACGGCGCAACGGTAACGCTGCGCAGAAGGCGAAGTACCTGCCCAAGCTCATCTCCGGGGAGCACGTCGGGGCGCTCGCCATGAGCGAGCCGGGGTCGGGCTCCGACGTCGTCTCGATGCGCCTGCGCGCCGATCGAAGGGGCGATCGCTACGTCCTTAACGGCACCAAGATGTGGATCACCAACGGGCCCGACGCCGACACGCTGGTCGTCTACGCCAAGACCGACGTCGCGGCCGGACCGCGCGGCATTACCGCGTTCGTGGTGGAGAAGGGCATGAAGGGCTTTTCGACTGCGCAAAAGCTCGACAAGCTCGGCATGCGCGGTTCGAACACTTGCGAGCTGGTGTTCGAGGATTGCGAGGTGCCGGCGGAAAACGTACTCTCGGAGGAAGGGCGCGGCGTGAACGTGCTGATGAGCGGCCTCGACTACGAGCGGGCCGTGCTCGCGGGCGGGCCGCTGGGCATCATGGCGGCGTGCATGGACGTGGTCCTTCCCTACGTCCACGAGCGCCAGCAGTTCGGCCAACCGATCGGCGAGTTCCAGTTGATGCAGGGCAAGATCGCCGACATGTACACGACGATGAATGCCTGCAAGGCGTATGTGTATGCCGTCGGCCGGGCGTGCGACCGGGGCGAGACGGCGCGCAAGGATGCGGCGGGCGCGATACTCTACGCGGCCGAGAAGGCCACCTGGATGGCCGGCGAGGCGATCCAGGCGTTGGGCGGCAACGGCTACATCAACGAGTTCGCGACCGGCCGGCTGTGGCGCGACGCGAAGCTGTATGAGATCGGCGCGGGAACAAGCGAGATACGGCGCATGTTGGTCGGCCGGGAGATCTTCAACGAGACGAGGTAGGACCTTGGGCCGATCGGACGAGGCTAACATGAGCGAAGCGAATGTTAAGTCGAGTAGCGGCGGCCGAGGCCAGATCGCCCAAGGGACGTCCGAAGAAAGGCGCATGTTGATCGGCCGGGAGATCTTCAACGAGACGACGTAGGCGGGGAAACCGATATGGCTCTGGAGATGCGTGAGCGCTGCGAACGCTGCGCGTGGCCGCTCGCTCCCGACGATGATGCCGCGTACATCTGCAGCTACGAGTGCACGTTCTGCGCCACCTGCGCCAATGCGCTGAACGGGACCTGCCCGAATTGCGGCGGCGAGCTGGTGCGCCGCCCGCGGCGCGCGCGCAAACCCGCGAGCGGAGCCGTCGCGGCCGGAGGCTAGCGACCCGACGCGCACGGCTCTGCCCGTCCACGAGGAAAACGGACCGATGCAAAACGATCCTATAGTCATCGTCGGTGCCGCACGCACGCCGATCGGCGGCCTGCAAGGCGACTTCGCCACCCTGTCCGCCAGCGAGCTCGGCAGCGTGGCGATCAAGACCGCCCTCATGCGCGCCGGTGTGGCTCCCGCGTCGGTCGATCAGGTCATCATGGGTTGCGTGCTTCCCGCAGGACAGGGCCAAGCGCCGGCGCGCCAGGCGGCGCTGAAAGCGGGCCTCCCGCTGTCCGTCGGCTGCACCACCGTGAACAAGATGTGCGGCTCGGCGATGGAGGCGGCGATGCTCGCGCACGATCGGATCGTCGCCGGCAGCGCCGAGATCATCGTCGCCGGAGGCATGGAGAGCATGAGCAATGCGCCGTATCTCCTGACCAAGGCGCGCGGCGGAATGCGCATGGGCCACGGGACGGTGTACGACCACATGTTTCTCGACGGCCTGGAGGATGCCTACGACAAGGGCAAGCTCATGGGCGTGTTCGCCGAAGCCTGCGCCGATAAGTTCCAGTTCTCGCGCGAGCAGCAGGACGAGTTCGCGTTGCGCTCGCTCTCGCGCGCACGGCGCGCCAACGAGGACGGAACCTTCGGCTGGGAGATCGCGCCGGTGACGGTGCCGTCGAGGAAGGGCGAGGTCGTGATCGATCGCGACGAGCAGCCGGCGAAGGCGAGCCCCGAGAAGATCCCGAGCCTGAAGCCCGCGTTCCGCAAGGACGGCACGGTCACGGCGGCCAATTCGAGCTCGATCTCGGACGGCGCGGCGGCGTTGGTCCTGATGCGCCGCTCGGCCGCCGAGCGCCAGGGCCTCGAGCCGCTGGCGCTCGTCCTCGATCATGCCACCCACGCGCAGGAGCCCGGCTGGTTCACCACGGCTCCGGTCGGCGCCATGCAGAAGCTCTTCGCGAAGCTCGGATGGAAGGCGGCCGACGTCGACCTCTACGAGATCAACGAGGCGTTCGCGGTCGTGACGATGGCGGCGATGAAGCAATTCGCGCTGCCGCCGGAGAAGGTCAACGTGCACGGCGGCGCTTGTGCGCTCGGGCATCCGATCGGCGCGTCCGGTGCGCGCATCGTGGTGACGCTGCTCGGCGCGCTGCGCAAGGCGGGCAAGCGGCGCGGGGTCGCGAGCCTGTGCATCGGCGGCGGCGAAGCGACCGCGATGGCGATCGAGCTGGCGTGACCGAGCGATGGCCGGGAAGCTCGTCTTCGATACCTCGCCCGTCGCCCTCGCGGGCACGCCGCCGCCGAGCCCATGCGCCGCGCCTCCGACCGTCGGGACCGCTGCGCGCTATCCGCCTCTCCCGGTCGTCGTCGGATGCCCGCGGTCGGGCACCTCGTTGCTGGCGGTCATGCTCGACAGCCATCCCGACCTCGCGATACCGCCCGAGACGGCGTTCCTCGGCCCGGTCGCGTGGTTGCACGGTTCCTCCGAGGTCGTCCGCCGCAACTTCGCCGATGTCGTCACCGCGGACCGGATCACGGTGTCCAACTGGTCGGACTTCGGGCTCGACAAGGATGCCTTCTGGCGCCGCCTCGAGGCGATCGAGCCGTTCACGGTATCCGCGGGGCTGCGTGCGTTCTACACGATGTATGCGCAGGCTGAGGGCAAACCGCGTTACGGCGAGAAGACCCCCGGCTATGTGTTTCTGATGCCGCCCATCGCCGCGCTCCTGCCGGAGGCCCATTTCATCCACGTCATCCGCGATCCCGGCGATACCGCGCTGTCGTTGCGCAGAACGTGGTTTTCTCCCGGTGCGGATTTTCGGGTTCTGGGCGAACAGTGGAGGAAGCACGTGGAAGCCGGCCGGCGCGCGTCGGCTCTCGTGCGCCGCTATCTCGAGGTGCGCTTCGAGGAGCTGGTAGTCCATCCCGAGCGCGAGCTTCGGCGTATATGCGAGTACCTTTCGCTCACCTGGACTCCGCGCATGCTCGACTATCGCGAACGGGGTGCGGCTCGGCTCAAGCGACTGCAGGGCCGCCTCCACGCCCGCGGACCGCTGATCGCGCGCGAGCAGCGCACGCAGATCCACGCCAACCTGACCCGGGCGCCGGATGCCGAGCGCATCGACGTCTGGCGGCGCGAGATGACGACTGACGAGCGCCGCGTGCTGGAGGACGCGGCGGGGCCGCTCGTGCGCGAGCTGGGCTACGCGGCCTGAACGGATGCCTTCGCCCGACCATCTCGCTTTGTTCGCGCTCGCGAGCGTGCTGCTGGCGCTCACCCCGGGGCCGAACCTGCTCTACCTCGTCTCGCGCACGCTCTGCCAGGGACGGCGCGCCGGCCTGGTCTCGCTCGCCGGGACCTCGCTCGGACTGTGCGTGCACGTCCTGGCGGCCGCGCTCGGGCTGTCGGCGATCTTTCTCACCGTGCCGCTCGTCTACGACCTGGTGCGCTACGCCGGTGCGGCGTATCTGCTCTGGCTCGCCTGGGACGCCGTCAAGCCCGGCGGGCGAGGCGCGTTCGCGACGCGAACGCTTCCGGAGGATCCGCCGTGGCGGCTGTTTCGCGTTGGGCTCATGACCAGCATCCTGAATCCGAAGGTCGCGCTCTTCTACTTGGCGCTGCTGCCGCAGTTCATCGATGCTTCGCGCGGCGGCGTCTTCGTCCAGAGCCTCGTGCTGGGCTTGCTGCAGATCGCCATCGCTGTGGTGAGCGACCTCGCCTTCGTGCTCGCCGCGGCGCGGATCGCCGCGTGGCTCGCGCAACGGCCGTTCTGGTCGGCGCTCCAGCGCTGGGTCCTGGGTACGGTGTTCGCGGGCATCGCGCTCAAGCTCGCCTTCGAATCGCGCAAATGACCGACGCGACGCGCCGGCACGCTCGTGGCGTCTGGGGCATGCAGCCGATGCGGAGGTCCGACCCATGCTGTTGAGCGACTCGCAGCAGATGGTCCGCGATACCATGCGCGCCTTCGCGCGGGAGCGGCTCGCGCCGTTCGCCGCGAAGTGGGATCGCGAGCACAGCTTTCCGCGTGACGCGCTCAGCGCGCTCGCCCGTCTCGGCGCCTGCGGCATGGTCGTGCCGGAGCGCTACGGTGGCGCGGGACTCGACTACGTATCGCTCGCCGTCGCGCTCGAGGAGATTGCCGCCGGCGACGGCGCCACGTCGACGATCTTGAGCGTCCAGAATTCGGTCGTCTGCGGGCCGATCCTGGCGTTCGGCAGCGAAGCGCAGAAGGAGCGTTATCTCAAGCCGCTCGCCTCGGGCGCGAAGCTCGGCTGCTTCTGTCTGACCGAGCCGCAGGTCGGCTCCGACGCGAGGGCCATCGCCACCCGCGCCACGCGCGAGAGCGACGCCTACGTGCTCGACGGCGTAAAGCAGTTCATCACCTCGGGCAGGGAGGCCGATGTCGCGGTGGTGTTCGCGCTCACCGACAAGGCCGCCGGAAAGAAAGGCATCTCGGCGTTCATCGTCGACACCGATACGCCCGGCTACACGGTGGCGAGGATCGAGGAGAAGCTCGGACAGCGGGCATCCGACACCGCCCAGATCCTCTTCGAGCGTTGTCGCGTCCCCGCAGCCAATCGGCTCGGTCGCGAAGGCGAAGGCTACCGGATCGCGCTCGCCAACCTCGAGGCCGGCCGGATCGGCATCGCGGCGCAGAGCGTGGGCATGGCGCGCTCCGCGTTCGAGGCGGCGCTTCGCTACGCGGGCGAGCGCCGGTCCTTCGGCAAGAGGCTCATCGAGCATCAGGCGGTGAATTTTCGACTGGCCGACATGGCCACCGAGATCGAGGTCGCACGGCAGATGGTGTGGCACGCGGCGAGCTTGCGCGACGCGGGCGTGCCGTGCCTCAAGGAAGCGTCGATGGCGAAGCTCTTCGCCTCCGAAATGGCCGAGCGCGTGTGCTCGGCCGCGCTCCAGGTTCACGGCGGCTACGGCTATGTCGCCGACTTCCCGGTCGAGCGCATCTATCGCGACGTTCGCGTCTGCCAGATCTACGAAGGCACGAGCGACATCCAGCGGCTGGTCATCGGTCGCGCTCTGACCCCGTAGAGACCCTCCCCGAGCCCATGCGCGCGCCGATCGACTTCTACTTCGACTTCTCGTCGCCCTACGGCTACATCGCTTCGGAGAAGATCGAAGCGCTGGCCGGGCGGCACGGCCGCAGCGTCGCCTGGCATCCGATTCTGCTCGGCATCGTATTCCGACACACCGGCGGCGCGCCGCTGACCGAGGTGCCGCTCAAGGGCGACTACTCGCGGCGCGACATGGTGCGCAGCGCCAAGTTCCACGGCGTCGAGCGTTTTCGGCTGCCTTCGACGTTTCCGGTCGCGACCCAGGCACCGGCGCGGATCGTGCTGTGGCTGAAGCGTCACGACCCGTCCCACGTCGCAGCGGCGGTGCACGCGCTCTATCGCGCCTACTTCGCCGACGACCTCGACATCTCGAAGGCCGACGCCGCGGCTGCGATGGCGGCGCGCGGCGGCGCTGATGCGACGGCGGCGCGGGCCGCGATCGATGATCCGGCGATCAAGGACGAGCTCAAGGCAGAGAACGAGCGGGCGATCGCGGCCGGCGTGTGCGGGTCGCCCTTCGTGATCGTCGACGGCGAGCCCTTCTGGGGTGTGGACCGATTCGACCAGATCGAGCGCTGGCTCGCGACCGGGGGGTGGTGAGGTGGCCGTCATCGAATCGAAGCTCGATCCGCGCGACGCCACCTTTGCGCGCAATCGCGACGCGCTCGCGGCGCTGGTCGCCGACCTGAAGGCCAAGGCCGCGACGGTCGAGCAGGGCGGCGGCGAGCCCGCGCGTGCCCGCCACGCCGGGCGAGGGAAGCTCCTGCCGCGCGAGCGGGTGCGCGTCCTGCTCGACCCGGGCTCGCCGTTCCTCGAGCTCTCGCAGCTCGCGGCCTACGGCATGTACGACGACAACATCGCAGCCGCCGGGATCATCACCGGCATCGGCCGCGTCTCGGGGCGCGAATGCGTGATCGTCTGCAACGACGCGACGGTCAAGGGCGGAACGTACTACCCGATGACGGTGAAAAAGCACCTGCGCGCGCAGGACATCGCCCGCGACAACGCTCTGCCGTGCCTCTATCTGGTCGACTCGGGTGGAGCGAACCTGCCCAACCAGACCGAGGTGTTTCCCGACCGCGATCATTTCGGCCGGATCTTCTATAACCAGGCAACCCTGTCGGCGGAAGGCATCCCGCAGATCGCGGTGGTGATGGGCTCGTGCACCGCAGGCGGCGCGTACGTGCCGGCGATGGCCGACGAATCGATCATCGTCCGGGAGCAGGGGACGATCTTTCTCGCCGGTCCGCCGCTGGTGAAGGCGGCCACCGGAGAGCGGGTGAGCGCCGAGGAACTCGGCGGCGGCGATGTGCACACGCGCATCTCGGGCGTGGCCGACCACCTCGCGCTCAACGACCATGACGCGCTGGCGATCGCGCGCCGCATTGTTGGCAATCTCAACCGCCCGAAGCCGCCCGCGCCCGAAGTGGTCGAGCCGCGGGCACCGCGCTACCCGGCCGAAGAGCTCTATGGGGTGATCAACGCCGACATCAAGAAGCCGTACGACGTGCGCGAGGTGATCGCCCGCATCGTCGACGCGAGCGAGCTCGACGAGTTCAAGGCCCGCTACGGGACCACGCTGGTGACCGGGTTTGCGCGGCTGCACGGCTATCCGGTCGGGATCGTCGCCAACAACGGGGTGCTCTACTCGGAATCCGCGCTCAAGGCCGCGCACTTCGTCGAGCTTTGCAGCCAGCGCCGGATCCCGCTCGTGTTCCTGCAGAACGTCACCGGCTTCATGGTCGGCAAGAAATACGAGGCCGGAGGCATCGCCCGGGACGGCGCGAAAATGGTCACCGCCGTGTCCTGCACCCGGGTCCCGAAATTCACCGTGATCATCGGCGGCTCGTACGGCGCCGGCAATTATGGCATGTGCGGTCGCGCGTTCAACCCGCGCTTTTTGTGGATGTGGCCGAACGCGCGCATCTCGGTGATGGGCGGCGAGCAGGCCGCCACCGTGCTGGCGACGATCCGGCGCGATGCGATCGAGGCCAGGGGCGGAACGTGGAGCGCCGAGGAGGAAGCGGCCTTCAAGGCGCCGCTGCGGGCGCAATACGAGCGCGAAGGACATCCTTACTACGCGAGCGCGCGGCTGTGGGACGACGGCGTGATCGACCCGGCCGACACGCGCAAGGTCCTCGCGCTGGCGCTCTCCGCGGCGTTGAACCGGCCGATCGAGCCGACCCGGTTCGGCGTGTTCAGGATGTGAGCTTCGATGGCCGCGCGAAAGGGGGTCGACGCAAAGAGCGCCAAGGTCGCAAGGCCAAGGCGTACGACCGCCTCGGCCGGCGCCCGGACTTACGCGACGCTCCAGCTCGACATCCGCAACGCGGTGGCGCTCATCACGCTGAACCGGCCGGAGGTGCACAACGCCTTCGACGAGACGCTGATCGCCGAGCTCACGGCAGCGCTCCACGCCACCGAGGCCGACCCGACCGTTCGCGCGGTCGTGTTGCTGGGTGCGGGCGAGAGCTTCTGCGCCGGCGCCGATCTCAACTGGATGCGGAAGATGGCGCGCTTCTCGCGCGCGCAGAATCTCGCCGATGCGAAGGCGCTGGCGACGATGCTGGCGACGCTCGACACGCTCGCCAAGCCGACGATCGCCCGCGTGCACGGCGCGGCGTTCGGCGGCGGCGTGGGGCTGGTCGCCTGCTGCGATCTCGCGGTCGCGGCGCACGATGCGACCTTCGCCTTCTCCGAAGCGAGGCTCGGGCTGATCCCCGCGACGATCAGCCCCTACGTCATCGAGGCGATCGGCGCGCGCGCCGCGCGCCGCTACTTCCTCACCGCGGAGCGATTCTCCGCCGCCGAGGCGTATCGGCTGGGGCTCGTGCACGAGCTCGTGCCGGCGCAGGAGCTCGACGCCCGGATCAACGAGCTGCTCGGCTTTCTCGTGACGGCCGGTCCGTGCGCGCAAGCCGAGTCCAAAGTGCTGATCCGCGCGGTCGCGCAGCGGCCGGTCGATGCGCGCGTGCTTGCCGACACCGCGCGCCGCATCGCGCAGGTGCGCGCCTCGCCGGAAGCCAGGGAAGGCGTGGCCGCCTTTCTGGCCAAGCGCAAGCCCGCGTGGGTGCCGCGCGGCGAATAGACGCGAGCGAGTGCCGCGCTGATGCAACAGCTCGACACCCTACAGCTCGTCGCGCTCGCCGCCGCGCTGGGCTGGGCGAGCGGGATCCGACTCTATGCCGTGCTGTTCATCGTCGGCGGACTCGGCTATCTCGGCTGGTTCGAGCTGCCCGAGCACCTGCGCATCCTGGCGCATCCGCTCGTGCTTGCGGCTTCCGGCTTCATGGTGCTGGTCGAGTTCTTCGCAGACAAGATCCCCGGCGTCGATACGCTCTGGGACCTCGCGCAGACGCTGGTGCGCATCCCCGCGGGCGCGGCGCTCGCGGCGAGCGTGTTCGGCGATTCGCCTCCGGCGTGGACGCTCGCGGCCGCGCTCATCGGCGGCACGCTCGCCGCAGGCAGCCATTTCACCAAGGCGGGCGCGCGGATGGCGATCAACGCCTCGCCCGAACCGTTCTCCAACTGGGCCGCGTCCTTCGGCGAGGATCTGCTCGTGGGCGTGCTGCTCTACCTCGCGCTGGCGCAGCCGATCGCGTTGCTCGTCGTGCTGACCCTACTCGTCGCGCTCGCCCTCTGGCTGCTGCCCAAGCTCTGGCGCTTCCTGCGGGGCTTCTTCTCGCGCCTGCCGCGCTGGTTCGGCCACGCGCAGGTCACCGGGCCGCGGGAGTCGCGGCGCTCCGGCGATGTTTGACAAGCTCTTGATCGCGAACCGCGGCGAGATCGCCTGCCGCATCGCGCGCACCGCACGGCGCATGGGCCTGCGCACGGTCGCGGTGTATTCGGACGCCGACGCGGACGCGCTGCACGTTGCCGTCTGCGACGAGGCGTACCGGCTGGGCCCGGCGCCCGCGCGCGAGAGCTATCTCGACGGCAAGACGATCATCGTCGTGGCGCGCGCGTGCGGTGCGCGTGCGATCCATCCCGGCTACGGCTTTCTCTCCGAGAACGAGGACTTCGCAACCGCGGTCGCGGCGGCCGGGCTCGCGTTCGTCGGTCCGCCGCCGGGCGCGATGCGGGCCATGGGGTCGAAGGCCGAGGCCAAGCGCATCATGGCCAAAGCCGGCGTGAGCGTCGTTCCGGGCTATCACGGCGCGGACCAGGACGAGGCGAAGCTCCTCGCGCAGGCCGAGGCGATCGGCTACCCGGTGCTCGTCAAGGCGACGGCCGGCGGCGGGGGGAAGGGCATGCGTATCGTCGAGGGCCGCGAAGCCTTCGCCGCAGCGCTGGCCTCCGCGCGGCGCGAAGCGCAGGCGAGCTTCGGCGACGATCGGGTGCTCATCGAAAAATACCTGATCGAGCCGCGGCACATCGAGATCCAGGTGTTCGCCGACGTGCACGACGGCTGCGTGCACCTGTTCGAGCGCGATTGCTCGGTGCAGAGACGTCATCAGAAGGTGCTCGAGGAAGCGCCGGCTCCGGGTATGACCCCGGCGTTGCGCGCCCGCATGGGCACGGCGGCGGTCGCGGCGGCGAAGGCGATCGGCTACGTCGGCGCCGGAACCGTGGAGTTCATCGTCCCGGCGCAGGCGGAGGCGGCTGAGGCTTTCTACTTCATGGAGATGAACACGCGGCTGCAGGTCGAGCACCCGGTCACCGAGATGATCACCGGGCAGGACCTCGTCGAATGGCAATTGCGCGTGGCGGCGGGCGAACGCCTGCCTCTGCGGCAGGAAGCGATCCCGCTCTCGGGGCATGCGATCGAAGCGCGCATCTACGCCGAGGACCCGGACCGCGACTTCCTGCCGTCCATCGGGCGGATCGTCCACCTGCGCATGCCGCCGCCATCGGCGGACGTGCGGGTGGACACAGGCGTGCGCGAAGGCGACGAGATCAGCCGGCATTACGATCCGCTGATCGCCAAGCTCATCGTCCGCGGCGAAGACCGGAGTGTGGCGCTGCAGCGGCTCAACGAAGCGCTCGCCGACTTTCAGATCGCCGGCGTGACCACCAACGTCGCCTTCCTGCAGCGCATCGTCGCGCACGACGCATTCGCGACCGGGAAGCTCGATACCGGACTGATCGCGCGGCATCGCGCGGAGCTGCTCCCGCCGCCGGCCGCACCGTCCGAGCGCGCGCTGGCGGTCGCCGCCCTGGGCGAGCTTACCCGCCTGCGCGAGCAATCGGTCGCACGCGCGGCGGCGTCGACCGATCGCTGGTCGCCGTGGCATGCGATCGATACCTGGTGGCTCAATACCGACGATCACGCCATTTCGCTCTCGTTCGAAGCCAACGGCTTCACCTGCGAGGTGCAGGTGCGCACATCCGGGGGCGATGCCATGCTGCGGATCGGCGAGCGCACCGTTCGCGCCGGCGTCGCCCGCGAGGGCGACACGCTTCGCGTGCGGCTCGACGATGCGAGCTTCGCCGCAACCGTCGTGGCCCGCGACGAGGAGCGCTGTGTCTTCTGCAGCGGCGGGATGACCCGCTTACGCCTCATCGATCCGCTGGCGCACTCGGGCGAAGAGGAGCCGCACGGCGGTCACTTGATCGCGCCGATGTCGGGAACGGTGGTCGCGGTGCTGGTCAACACCGGCGACTCGGTCGCCCGCGGTGCGCCGCTCATGATTCTGGAAGCGATGAAAATGGAGCACACCATCGCCGCACCCGCCGCGGGGACGGTCAGCGCGGTGAACTACCGCCAAGGCGATCAGGTTGCCGAAGGCGCCGATCTCATCGCCATCGAAGACGCGCCCTCGGACTAAGGAACCTCTGAAATACCCCCACGTGGATTGCGCGGCGAGCAAAATGCGGATGAATGCGAGAAGAAGCCCCGCAGGAAGCGCCAGAGCTTGGGCAGCAGCCAGAGGGCGAGCGCGACGAGTAGGGTCAGCACGACGAGCAACGCGATCGGCTGCGCCAGCGCCTCGGGAGAAAACTCGCTCAGGCCGTAGCGGCGCTGCCAGTGGCGCAGGATCGGATCGGCGATCG
>DASVPH010000044.1:0-1813 GCA_036382945.1 Casimicrobiaceae bacterium | reverse complement strand
GGGGCCTCTTCAGAACGGAGTACGAAGCCACGACGTTGCGCGAGAATCTCGGCCTGCCCATGCCGGTCAGCCGCTTCCACGCGTCGCGTTCGGTCGAGGCTGCTCAATGAGGCGCGCCTAATCTACTGCTGGATCTGCGGGAACGAACTCCGCCGACGCGATGGCGCGTCCGTCGAGCAGATTGCCTCTTTCCGGGCAAGGCGCCACGCCTCGGATCGGAAGTGTCGCTTATCCCCCCTTTTCCCGGATCGGCCAAGTAACACTATATATCACTTGAATATTGCTTAACAGCATGATATGCATTCCGTTGCCGCGGGTCAGCCTCGATTATTGACGTGGGCGGTACGGAAGTGGGGTCCCGGGGTCGCGCTGGAGCGCACCCTTTGGGTGAGACAGCAAAACCCCGGACAGATGGTTGGTCATTGGTCATGCCTATGAGGTTGCGGGTCAAGCCGGTGATTGGGCGTGGGCGGCGCGGAGCCGCCGGTTCGCGCAGCGTCGCCCACGCCCAGCCCGAGGGAGGCTCGATGCGACGCCTCGAACTCGGCCGGTGGTCGATAGCCCAAGGCCGAATGCAGGCGCTGGGTGTTGTAGATCTGCTCGATGAAGGTGCCGATGCAGCGCGCGGCTTCATGGTGATCGCGATAGAGCCTGCCGTCGACCTCCTCGGCCTTGAGCGTCTTCATGAAGCTCTCGGCCTTGGCGTTGTCGTAGGGGTTGCCGACCCGGCTCATGCTGGCGGCAATGCCGCGCGCCTCGAGCAACTTGGTGTAGTCGCCACAGGCATACTGCACGCCGCGATCGGAGTGATGGATCAGGCTGCCCCAGGCCGGCCGCCGCTCGTCCACGGCCATGCTCAACGCCGCCATCGCCAGGCTGGCCCGCAGGTGATCGGCCATCGCCCAGCCGACCACGGCGCGGCTGAAGGCATCGAGCACGACCGCCAGGAAGGCGAACTCCTCCTGCAGGCGGATGTAGGTGATGTCGGCCACCCACAGCTGATCCAGGCCCGTCAGCCGCAGGCCGCGCGCCAGGTTCGGCACGATCGTCCAGTCATGCCGCGACGCGGTCGTGCGCGGCACAAAAGGCTTGCTGCGCAGGCACAACAGGTTGTCCTCGCGCATCAGCCGCAGCACGCATTTGTGGTTGGCGATGATGCCTTCGTCACGTCTCAGCTGATGGGTGATGTAGCGGTAGCCGCGGTGCCGCCCGTTGGCCAGCGCCAGGCGCTGGATGGCCGACCGCACCGCCGTATCGTGCGCCCGAGGCGCACTGCTCTGCCAGAAGCGGTAGTAACCCGACCGGCTCACGCCGGCCACGCGGCACAGCCGCTGGATCCTCACGCTGCCTTGCGACACGGTCATCGCCCCGATGACTTCGTAGACCGCCGCGCGCCAGACACGCCGGCCGCCTGCTGTCTTGCCTTCACATGCCGCAAGGCTTGCCGAAAAAAATCGAGGTCGGCCTGCTGCTCCCCGATCTTGCGCTCGAGCTCGGCGATCCGACGCCGCGCCGCCGCCCCCTCATTGAGAATCGCACTGCCCAACGGCGGGCCGTCCAGCACGCCCTTGCGCGGCCGCCCCGTCCCACGCAGTGCCTCCAGCCCGCCCCGTCGAACCTGCTCCTGCCACTCGTACAGACGACGACGGTCGATCCCAAGAGCCGACGCCACTGCCGACACAGCCTCGCCAGACGCCACCCGGCTCACCGCCGCCCGCTTGAACTCAGCCGTTACAGTCAATAGTCGCTTCATCAGTTCCTCTCCTGAGAAACTGTCCGGGGTTTATCTGTCTCACTCTTGGGGTGCACTCCA
>DASVPH010000043.1:0-2466 GCA_036382945.1 Casimicrobiaceae bacterium | reverse complement strand
GCGATGCCCGAGGCGACGTCGCGCAGCAGTGCGCCTTCCTCGTCCGTGCCGAATGCCGGGAGCCGTGCCAGCGCGCCGCGGCATAGCGCCGCGAGCGCCTCCGGGCTCGCGTCGGCTTCGTCGTCTCTACCGGCGGGCGCTACTTCGCTCGCCCCGCTCGTCAGGGCGTGCAGCGCGTTCTGCACCAGCCGGAAGCTCGGCGGATCGGCCACGCGGTAATGGCGCAACGTATCGCGCATCGTGCCGAAGCCGCGAATCGGGAGATAGCGCCGCACGTAGCCGTCGAGCGCGATGTACTTGCGGACGAGGTCGCCCATCTCCGGATGCGGCGAGAAGAGCACCGCGCGGCCCCGCTTCCCAGCGACCGACAATATCGCCGGCTTGCCGGCGAGCTCGCGCTCGAACTGCTCGCGATCGAGCGGATTGTCGATCGCGAGCCTTCCGGGAAGCTCCAGCGCATGGAAGATCGCGGCGACCTCGATTCCCTCGCCCAGCAGGTCGTAAATCGGTCCGTGGTAGTAGGGCAGCTCCATCGTCGGTGGGCAACCGAGCGCGAGCGGCCCGGGGAGAAGCGCGATGCTGACGACACCCACGCCGCTCTGCAGGTACTCGTGGGTGTAGCGCGGCTTGGCCGCCGCGGTGCCGGTCCATCCGGGACGGCCCGCCGAAAGATAGAACGCCCCGCCGCAGGAGCCGACCGCCGTACCGCCTTGCGCCAGAAACTCGCGCACGCGCCGATCGGCGCCGGGCGCGTTCTCCGCGGCGTCGATGCCCCACGTCGCGAACCCTCCGGGGAGGACGAGCACGTTGGCGCGATCGAGCGTGCCGCGCGCGAGCGCGGCGCCGTCGCAGGGCACGTAGTCGACGCCCAGCCGCAGCAGACACAGCGCGTAATACGCGAAGTACGGGAACTTCGACGCGGTCCCGGCGAAGAGCCGGACGGCGGGTCGCGTCAAGGCCGACGCGTCGGGGGGAACGTCCTCGCGCCACGGTGCGATGGCAACGCCGAGGCGCGCGAGCGCGCTGCCTTGCGCCGGCGCGACCTCGACGAGGTAATCGCCCGCCTCGACAGTGCCGTGCGGTCGCTCGAGCCACCATGCCCGCGCGCCCGCGGCGAGCAGGCGGTTGACGGCGAGCGCCGTGTCGAAGCCGTCACCGTTGGCCTGCCAGCCGAGGTGAACGATCTCCGGCGGACCGCTCGCCTCGGGCATCGCCTACCCGGCCACGGCGCGGTTCCAGCGCTCGACCCAGGCCGCGCGGCGGTCGGCCATCATGCCCAGATCGAGTTTGATCAGGTGATCGAGCTGCTCCTGCGGGAATTTCACCCGCTGCTGCAACTCCGGAGAGAGCCGCGACAGCGTGTCCTCGTTGGTGCCTCCGTAGTTGTAGATCTTGGCCGCGAACGTCTGCACGTCGGGATCCATGGTCACGTTGATGTACTGCTCCGCCGCCTCAAGATTCTTGGTGCCCTTGGCGATGGACGTGCCCGAGGTGTAGGCGATCCCACCCTCCTTCGGATAGACCCATTCCACCGGGGCGTTCCAGCCTTTCACGGTGTAGGTCTGGGACTTGTAGAGGATGCCGATCATCGCGTCCTCGGTGCGCATCGAGTTCATCATCGTGTCGGTGTCCTTCGCCCAGATAGGACGCAGGTCGGCCACCTTCTTGAGCATCGCGAAGCCGGCCTCTTCGTCGTCAGGCGGCTTGCCCGCCGCCACCGCGCCGATCGGGATGATGTACGAGCCGATCGAGTGCGAGATCTCGGGGAGCACGATCCGGCCCTTGAATTCCGGGCGCCACAGGTCCGCCCAGCCCGTGGGCGGCGTCTTAACGAGCTTGGTGTTGTAGATGATGCCGATGACGGAAAAGATCTGCGGCGCCCAGTAGTCGTTCCAGAACGTCGGGATCATGTTGCGCAGGTTCGGCATCCGGGACGAGTTGCGGTCGAGCTTCTCCGCCACGCCCTGCTTGATCGCGAGCGGCACGAGACCGTCGGCGAGCTGGAAGAGGTCGGCGGGCGGATTGGGCAGGCTCACCTTGATCTTGGTGATGCGCTCGACGGGGCCCGCCCCGCGCTCCTGCACGACCTTGATGCCGGTCGCCTTTTCGTACGCGGCGTCGACATTGTCGCGCATGGCGTCGCCCCACTGCCCGCCCCAGGTCATCACGACGATCTGGTCGGTCTTCGCCAGGGCCTCGAGCGGCCGGCCGAGAGGCGTCAACAGGGGAGCTGCGAGCGCCGCACCGCCCGCCTTGATCAGCTGCCTTCTGCGCATGGAGACCTCCTGTGGGTGAAATGCGAACCGATCGGGAACTAGCTTATTATATTGGTTCGTCAGCGGAATTTATGGGTGGATTTCGGTCGTTCCGTCACCGTTGATTGATTGAGGAATCGATAGAGCTTTCTGCAGGTTGCGTCGATGGCGTTCTGTTCGGTCTCGGATATGCGCGGCCAGATGAGTGGCC
>DASVPH010000042.1:0-20406 GCA_036382945.1 Casimicrobiaceae bacterium | reverse complement strand
TGCTCGCCAGCGCGCGACTCGCCTCTCCCACTGCCGGCGTCGCTGTTGCCTTCCCGCCATGATCTCGCCCTCCGCAAGCCAAAGCGGTAGTCTCGATCAGCGCGGCAGCTCAGGGAAGGTGGGGAACCCCGGACAGATACGCCGCTTCAGCCCATTGTCCTTTTCGCGACGGCCTTCGTGAAAGGCGGGGCCGTTGTACCCATCGGCAAGCTTCTTTCCGGGATCTGTTTTGGGATCGCGGGGCGCCTGTTGGCAGTTGCGGCCGCTGGTCGCCCGATCGTCGCCAGCAAGGCGTAAAGGACAGATATGGAACTATCCTGTATTTTCTCTCGTCGCGTCTGTTGCCCTTGTATGGCCTATTGGACGTTAGCGGACCTGTCACGCCGATTTGGTCTAGGCGTACGCGCGAGGGCCGGACGAGGCGTCACGTCCGAGGACTAGGACGGCTCCGCACTTCTAGGCTCCAATGGTCCAGTTGGCTTCGAGCTGGCAGGGGATTTGCGTTTAGCGATTAGGTGGGTTGTTTCCGGCGCCGAGAACCTTCAGGCTGCCGCTACCGGTCACATACTGCCCGCCACCGCTTAAGAGAGGGTATGCGCGGGCGGGCTTTTGAGGCAGCTGTGGCCAGATTCGAAGACGGGGCATTAATGAACCACACTCAAGTAACCAAGCTTGCGACAGCGTTGATTCTGGCGCTTGTCTCCGTTCCCGCGCCCGCCCAGCTCGATTACGACCTGAGTAACCTGCAGGGCTACACGGTGATAGGACGCAAGACTATTGCCGGTTGGTACGACAACAACGGGGCGACGGGGGATGGTTTTGAAGGTTGTCAGTTCGGAAGAGTAATCGTCTTCACCGACAATAGGATCTTAACTTGTCGTGGATACACCTACCAATACGCGTACAGACCAACGGCGATCATATTGTCCAATGGGGCAAGTTTCAAAATGGTCGTGGGTAATACTGTTTACGAAATGCAGCGATAGCTAACCGCGCTGGCGGGTTGCGCGCGTGGGGAGATACTAACGAGCTTGCTTCGAGCAGGCCCTAGGTCTGGTTGAACAGACGCTGCGAAACTGGGTCAAGGAGGCGAAGGCCGGCAAGCTACACCCGCCCGGAGCGTCTCGAGCGTCGCAATCTTGCTTGCCGCGTGCGCGAGCTTGCGCTGAAGGAGATCAAAGATGAGTAACCAAGTCATGGCGGAAATTACGGAGCATGCGCGGGTCGAGGAGGC
The DNA here is from genome assembly GCA_036382945.1 of Casimicrobiaceae bacterium. Taxonomy (GTDB): domain Bacteria; phylum Pseudomonadota; class Gammaproteobacteria; order Burkholderiales; family Casimicrobiaceae; genus PALSA-1003. The sequence goes on along the minus strand of DASVPH010000042.1, from coordinate 19,172 downwards.
GAGCAAGGCGATTACTGACGTGATGCTCGATCGCTTTGGCGCGAACGAAATGCTCTACGCGATCATTACGCTCGCAGCAACTCTCGCAGAGCTGCTGGACGCGGACGTACGCAGGTTCGGCTCTGACGGGTTCCGTGAGGCGCTCGCGATGATCGAGGCGTTCAGCAAACGCAACCGCATGGGGCCCATCGGGTGATAAGCGTGAGCGACGAGAATTCCGCAGGCGCCGACAACGTGCGCCCGCTGGTGCGCAACGCGACCAAGGGAGGATATATGGCGACGTGGTTTGTGTTTGGCGCGTTGGTGGTGATCGTCCTGATCGAACTTATCCACGGCACGACGCTCACGGAAATCAGAAACATTGTCCAGCGAGCAGGCGCACTTCAGCAAGGCCGATACGGCCAGGCACAGCACGCGCTACGGCCGTGCCACGCCGTGATGCAGTCGGCATTGCGCGGAGCCCGTAACCCCCGCGTAACCCCGGGGAAACCCGTTAGTGCTTGCTCGCGCTAACAGCCATATAATCTGGTGGCCAAGGGCGGAATTGAACCACCGACACACGGATTTTCAGTCCGCTGCTCTACCAACTGAGCTACTTGGCCGAGCGCGCGATTCTACCAGATCGTCCGCGTCGGCCGTAAGGTCTAGTTCTCTAGTTCCGTCCGCTGCTAATCCGTGAAGAACGAAACGATCTCCGCGTACGTCTCATCCGGCGCCTCCTCCGCAAGGTAGTGGCCGCACGGCAGCATCTTGCCACGCACGTCGTTCGCAACGCTCTTCCAGTCGGCGAGCGGAGCGAAGAGCCGATGCACCACGCCCTTCTCGCCCCACAGCACGAGCAATGGACACTCGAGCTTGCGCCCCGCGTCCGCCGCGTCGTGCTCGAGATCGATCGTTGCCGAGGCGCGGTAATCCTCGCAGGAGGCGTGGATCGTCGCCGGACCGCAAAAGCAGCGCTCGTACTCCGCGTACGCGCGTCGATCGAAATGGTCGAGCGTCGAGCCCCAGCCGCCGAGCTTTTTGCGCAGATAGTACGCGGGGTCGGCGCCGATGAGCCGCTCCGGCAGGTCGTACGGCTGGATCAGGAAGAACCAGTGGTAGTACGCCGTCGCGAACGCCTTGTCGGTCTTGGCATACATGGTCGCCGTCGGCGAGATGTCGAGCACGGCGAGCCTGATGACGCGCTCGGGATGATCGCGCGCGAGACGGTGCGCGACGCGCGCCCCGCGATCGTGACCCGCAAGCATGAAACGATCGAAACCCAGTGCATGCATCACCTCGACCTGATCCTGCGCCATCGCGCGCTTCGAATAGGTTCGATGATCGGCTTCGCCCGGCGGCTTCGCCGAATCGCCGTAACCGCGGAGATCGCTGCAGACCACCGTGAAACGCTCGGCGAGGCGCGGCGCGATTCGATGCCACATCGCGTGCGTCTGCGGATAACCGTGCAGCAGCAGCAACGGCGGTCCGTGCCCGCCGACGACCAGATTGATTTCCGCGCCCGGAGTCGAGATGCGCCGCGGCTCGAAACCCGGAAAGAGCATCGATGTCGTCATCGAGGAGCGCGCCGGCCGTCAGCGATCGACGCGAGCTGCTTCAGCCGAGCATCGCCTCGACGCGCCCGCGGTCCATGCCCACCGACACGGCGGCTGCGATGAGATCGGCGCAGGTGTTGTCGTCGAGAGGGATGCCGCGCGCAGAGCGCTCCGTACGCGTCATCCGCTCGACCTCGCCCGGCAACAGCACCGGCGCTTCGGGCCGTGCAGCCGGCGTCGACTTGACCCAGGCCACGAAGCGCACAACTTCGGCCGCGACCGCAGCCTGCGCATCGTAGACCTGCGGCGCGATGTAGATCGACAGCATGTTGTTGCGAAGCACCTTGTCGGCGGGATCCGAGCTCTTGCCGGTGGAGATCGCGCCCGCCAGGAGATCGGTGACGATCGACAACGCCGAGCCCTTGTGCCCGCCCATCGTCAGCAGCGCGCCGCCGTCGTAGAAGTCTTTCGGATCGGTCGTCGGCCGCCCGTGCTTGTCGATGATCCAGCCTTCGGGCACGCGCTCGCCGCGGTTCACCGCCACCATGAGCTTCCCCTCCGCCGCCATCGAGGTCGTCATGTCGACGATGATCGGGTCGCCGCCCGCGACCGGAACGCCGATGGTGATGGGATTGGTCGACAAGCGCCGGTCGCTGCCGCCGAACGGCGCCACGCGCTGCGCGCCCGAGGTATTCAGAAAATGCAGCGACACCTGAGCGGCTTCGGCGGCGAGCTCGGCCCAATCGCCGACGCGGCCGAGATGCCCGCAGTTGCGCAAGCCCACGAGCGCGATCCCGGTCTTCGCGGCCTTCGCAATTCCCACCTTGCCGGCGAACTCCCCCACGACCTGACCGAAGCCGCGATTGCCGTCGACGATCGCGATGGCGTCGCCCTCGAAGACGAGCGTCGGCTGTTGGTTGGCAACGACCCAGCCGGCGCGCATCCACGCCAGGTACTTGCCGACGCGCAGCACGCCGTGCGAATCGTGGCCGACGAGGTTGGCGTCGGTGAGCCGGCGCGCGATCGTCGCCGCCTCGGTCGCGTTGCACCCCGCGGCGTGCATGATCGCGCTCACCAGCTCGACGAGCCGGGGCGCAGCAACGGTGCGCACTTAGGGAACCTCTGAAACAGCCTCGCGCGGCTGCGACGGCCGCGTTTCGGGATGGGATACCTCATTGGCCAATGAGGCAGCGAGCGACGTGTACGACAGCGTACACGAGCGAAGCTGCGAAAGCGAAGTTTCAGCGTAGGCTGACTTGAGCATTGCGAACGTTAAGCTGCGAAGCAGCGGCCGGAGCTACAAAGTAGACAGCCCGAAACGCGGCCGTCCCTCCGGGCTGCGGCAAAATGCGGCGCCTACTTCGCCGCCCTCCTCGGTAATAGGATGAACTATTACCTTCGTCGGGCGTCTCGCATTCATCCGCATTTTGCTCGCAGCGCAATCCACGTGGGGCTGTTTCAGAGGTTCCTTAGTGGATCTCCGGCTCGGCGGTCGGTGCTGTGCCTTCGAGAAAATCGAAGTCGCAGCCCTGGTCGGCCTGGGTGATGTGGCGCTGATAGAGCGCGCCGTAGCCGCGCTCGTAGCGCGGTGCGGGCTCCTTCCACGCCGCGCGCCGCCGGGCGAGCTCGGCCTCGCTCACCTTCAGCTCCAGGCGACGCTTCGCGACGTCGAGCTCGATCTGATCGCCGTCCTTCACCAGCGCCAGCGGCCCGCCGACGAACGATTCGGGCGCGACGTGCAGCACGCAGGCGCCGTAGCTCGTGCCGCTCATCCGCGCGTCGGAGATACGCACCATGTCGCGCACGCCCTTTTCCAGCAGCTTCCTCGGGATCGGCAACTGACCCCACTCGGGCATCCCGGGCGCGCCGAGCGGGCCCGCGTTCTGCAGCACGATCACCGAGTCGGCGGTGACGGCGAGCGCCGGATCGTCGATCCGCGCGGCCATATCGTTGTAATCGCTGAACACCACCGCGGGTCCGGTGTGCGTCAGGAGCTGCGGCTCGGCCGCCGCGGGCTTGATCAGCGCGCCGTTCGGCGCGAGGTTGCCGCGCAGCACGGCGAGGCTGCCGCTCGCCACTAGCGCTTTCTCGCGCGGCAGGATGACGTCGCGATTGAAGACCTCCGCGCCGCCGATGTTCTCGCCCAGCGTCCTGCCGTTGACCGTCAGCGCATCGAGCACGAGCAGGTCGCGGATCTCGTGGAGCAGCGCGCGCAAGCCCCCGGCGTAGTAGAAGTCTTCCATCAGAAATGCGCCGGCGGGACGGATGTTGGCCACCAGCGGCGTCTTGCGCGCCAGCTCGTCGAAGCGATCGATCGCGAGCGCGATGCCCGCGCGGCGTGCGAGGGCCACCATGTGCACGACCGCGTTGGTCGAGCCGCCGAGGGCGAGGATGGTCGTGATCGCGTTGTCCACGCTCGCTGCGGTAAGGAAATCGCGCGGCTTCAAAGCCTCCCACACCATGTCGACGATGCGCCGCCCGGTATCGACGGCCATGCGCGCGTGGCGCGAGTCCGCGGCGGGAATCGACGCGGCACCCGGCAGCGTGAACCCGAGCGCCTCGGCGGCCGAGGTCATCGTCGAGGCGGTGCCCATGGTCATGCAGTGGCCAGGCGAGCGGGCGATGCCGTCCTCGAGCTCCGCCCACTGCTCGTCGGTGAGGTTGCCGGCGCGCTTCTCGGCCCAGTATTTCCACACGTCGGACCCGCTGCCGAGCGGCTGATCGCGCCAGTTGCCGCGCAGCATCGGCCCCGCGGGCATGAAGATCGCCGGCAGGTTCATGCTGATCGCGCCCATGAGGAGCGCCGGCGTGGTCTTGTCGCAGCCGCCCATCAGCACCGCGCCGTCGACCGGATACGAGCGCAACAGCTCTTCGGTTTCCAGCGCGAGCAGGTTGCGGTAGAGCATCGTGGTCGGCTTCTGGAACACTTCCGCGAGCGCGATCGCCGGCATCTCCAGCGGAAACCCGCCCGCCTGCAACACGCCGCGCTTCACCTCCTCGGCGCGCTGGCGGAAATGCGAATGGCAGGCGTTGATGTCGCTCCAGGTGTTGACGACGGCGATGATCGGCTTGCCTAGATAGTCGCGGCGCGAATAGCCCATTTGCGCCGCGCGCGAGTGATGCCCGAAAGCTCGCATGTCGCTCGCGCCGAACCAGCGGTGCGAGCGCAGCTCTTCCGGCTTCTTGCGCACGCTCGTCTTCAAGGGGAACTCCTCGGTCAACGGAAGTTTCGCCTCATTATAGCCGGCGGAGCCCGCGCCCAGTCCGCCGGTCCAAGCGGACGCATTTCGACCCGCGGCTCGCTGCGCTCACCTTCGGGCTACAACATGGGTTCGAGAGCGGCACGGCACTCGAACCGCGTACAATGCGCGCTGCCAGCGCGGGGCGCCGGCATGTTTGATCTTCTCGTGCTCATGCCGCTCTACGCCGCCACGATTTTCGTCAGCGCGTTCTTGCTGTTCCTGGTGCAGCCGATCACGGCCAAGCAGATCCTGCCGTGGTTTGGCGGGTCGGCGGCCGTGTGGAGCACCTCCCTCGTCTTCTTCCAGACCACCCTGCTCCTCGGCTACGCGTATTCGGACGCGGTGGCGCGGCGACTTTCCGCTCGAACGCAGGTCGGTCTCCACGTTGCGCTGCTCGCGGCGAGCAGCGCCGTGTTGCCGATCGTGCCCGGGACGCAATGGAAACCGCTGGGCACGGAGAACCCGTCGCTGTTGATCCTCGCGCTTCTGGCGGTGACGATCGGCTTGCCGTACTTCCTGCTCTCGACGACGAGCCCGCTGGTGCAGGCATGGTTTGCCAGGAGCTACCCCGGCGGCAGCCCGTATCGACTGTTCGCGCTGTCGAACCTGGCGTCGATGCTCGCGTTGCTCGGCTACCCCCTGGCGCTCGAGCCCTGGGTGACGACGCGGCTTCAAGCCTACGGCTGGTCGGCGGCTTACGCCGCGTTCGCGCTCCTCACCGCGGCGTCGGCATGGTTGAGCCTGCGTCAAGCAGATGCGCCGAGGCCCGCGCCGGCCACCGCCGCTCCACTCGCACCCGGCGACGCCGATCCCCCCGAGCCCGCGTCGCCGACCCTTGGTCGCCAGCTTCTCTGGGCCACGCTCGCCGCGACCGCCTCGATCCTGCTGCTGGCGGTCTCGAACCATATCACCCAGAACATTGCGTCGATCCCCTTGCTCTGGATCGTGCCGCTCTCGATCTATCTCCTGAGCTTCATCCTTTGCTTCGACAGCACGCGCTGGTACCGCCGGCCGACCTTCCTCGCGATGCTCGCCGCAGGGATCGGCGTGATGGGCTGGACGCTCGCCGACAGCGATCTCACCCACGAGCTGCAATTGCAGATCGGCGTGTTCTCCGCCGGGCTGTTTCTCGCCTGCATGTTCTGCCACGGCGAGCTCGCGCGGCTGAAACCCGCGCCGCGGTACCTGACGCGCTTCTATCTGATGGTCTCGCTCGGCGGCGCGGTCGGCTCGGCGCTGGTCGGTCTGGTCGCGCCGCTCGTCCTGCCGGCGTATTTCGAGCTCGGTTTCGGGCTCGTCGTGGTCGCGGCGCTGCTGCTCTACCAAGTGCGGCGCATGCACTTCGTGTTCATCGGGCTCGCCGGCGCTTCGCTGCTGTTTTCGGTGGGCGCGTCCGGCTGGTCGATCCGCAATTTCTACGAACGCACCGTCTCGGCCACGCGCAACTTCTACGGCGTCCTGCGCGTCCAGGAATGGGAGGTCGGCACCGCCAACGCGCGCCGCTCGCTGATCTCCGGCACGATCCTCCACGGCACGCAATATCCCAACCCCGAGCTCGAGCGGCGTCCGACGACCTACTACACCGAGACCTCGGGCATCGGACGCGTGCTGGAGTCGCTCAATCCGTCGCTGAAGCCGCTCAAGGTCGGCGTGATCGGGCTCGGCACCGGGACCATCGCGACCTACGGCGCCAAGGGCGACATCTATCGATTCTACGAGATCAACCCCGCGGTGATCGCCATCGCCAAACGCGACTTCAGCTTCATCGGCAAGAGCGACGCGGCGATCGAGATCGCGCTCGGCGACGCGCGGCTCAACCTCGAACGCGAGCCGCCGCAGGGTTTCGACGTGCTGGCGGTCGACGCCTTCTCGAGCGACGCCATACCGGTGCACCTGATCACCTCCGAGGCGCTCGCGATCTATCGCAGGCACGTCCGTCCCGGCGGCATCATCGCCTTCCACGTCACCAACCGCTATCTCGATCTCGCACCGGTGGTGCAGCAGCTCGCCGATGCCCAGGCCCTGCACGCGGTGCTCGTCGCCGACGACGGCGAGGAGCCGCTGGCGAGCCGCAGCGACTGGGTGCTCGTGTCCGACAGCGAAGAGGCGCTCGCGGCCAAGAAGATCGACGAGGTCGCGGAGCGCATCAAGCCGCACGAGGGCTGGCGCCTGTGGACCGACGACTTCAACAACATCGTGCAGGTGCTGAAGTCGCGCGAGTAGCACGAGGGCGAGTGAGGATGGCTACAATGACGACTTGCCATCGTTGAGCGCTCAATGCCGGCCTTCGTGCGCACCCCCGACTTCCAGACGTTGCGCGCCGCGCCGGCGCGCGACCGGGTGGAGATCCTCGACCAGACCCGACTGCCGCATGCACGGGTGAGCGTCTCGCTCGCCACTGCGGCGGACGCCGCGCACGCGATTCGCACGATGCAGGTGCGGGGTGCGCCGCTGATCGGCGCCACCGCGGCGTTCGGCCTCGCCCTGGCGCTGCGCGGTGATGCTTCCGATAGTGGCCTCGCGGCAGCGCGGGCGCTGCTTCTCGCAGCGCGCCCCACCGCGGTCAATCTGCGCTGGGCGCTCGATCGCGTGCACGCCCGCGTCGCGCCGCTGCCGAGCGCCGCGCGCGCGTCCGCCGCGTGGGACGAAGCCGAAGCGATCGCCCGCGAAGACGTCGCGCTCAACCGCGCGCTCGGCGACCACGGCGTGCGCGTCATCGAGTCGCTCGCGGCGGAAAAGCCCGCGCCGCTGCAAATCCTCACCCATTGCAACGCCGGCGCGCTCGCCACGGTCGGCTGGGGTACCGCCACGGCGCCGATCTATCTTGCGCACGACGCCGGCATTCCCCTGCACGTGTGGGTGAGCGAGACGCGGCCGCGGCTCCAGGGCGCGCGGCTCACCGCCTGGGAGCTGCGGGCGTATGGCGTTGCGCACACGTTGATCGTCGACGCAGCGGGCGCCGCGCTGATGCGGCAACGGCGCGTCGACCTGGTGCTGGTAGGCGCGGATCGAGTCACCGCCAACGGCGACGTGTGCAACAAGATCGGGACTTACGAGAAAGCGCTCGCCGCGCGCGACAACGGCGTGCCGATGTACGCCGCCGTTCCGTCTACGACCATCGACTGGACGCTCGCCACGGGCGAGGACGTACCGATCGAAGAGCGCGCGGCCGCGGAAGTGCTCGAAGCCGGCGGCGAGCCGATCGCGCCCCCCGGGACCCTCGTCGCCAACCCAGCGTTCGACGTGACACCCGGACGGCTGCTCACGGGGCTCATCACCGAGCGCGGCATCTGCACGGCGACGAGCGCCGGCCTTGCCGAGCTCTTTCCGGAGATGACGCATGGATGAGCTCGCGTTGCGCGAAAAGATCATCGTCACCGCGCTCGAGATGAACGCGCGGGGGCTCAATCGCGGCAAGTCGGGCAACGTCAGCGCGCGCTGCGGCGACGGCTTCCTGGTGACGCCGACCGGACTCGCCTACGAGTCGATGCGCCCCGAGGACATCGTCGCGATGGCGCACGATGGCACCGCGCACGGATCGCGCCTGCCTTCTTCCGAATGGCGGTTTCATCGCGATATCTACGTCGCGCGGCCCGAGGTCGCGGGAGTCGTGCATGCGCACTCGCCGTTCGCCACCACGCTCGCCTGTCTCGGGCGGGGTATCCCGGCGTTTCACTACATGATCGCGGTCGCCGGCGGCAACGACATCCGTTGCGCTCCGTACGCGACCTTCGGCACGCAGGCGCTTTCCGATCGGGCCTTGCGCGCGCTCGAGGGCAGGCGGGCGTGTCTGCTGGCGAACCACGGCATGATCGCGCTCGGCGCGACGCTCACCGACGCGCTCGCCCTCGCCGTCGAAGTCGAAGCGCTCGCCGAGCAGTACTGGCGTGCGCTGCAGATCGGCGAGCCCAACCTGCTGCCAGACGCCGAGATCGCCGTCGTGCTGGAGAAGTTCGCCACCTACGGCCAGCCGCGCTGAATAGCGGTCCGAGCCTCCGCCTCCGGCCTCGGGCCGGTACTCAACACCTTGTACGCGACTCTGCGCGCAATCGAGAGTCGGGCGCCATTGCGCGTCACTCATCGACTCGTCGCGTTCGCTCGGGCCGGCACTTGAACACTACCGCCGATCAGGGCTTCCGCGGCACCTTCGTCCGACTTTGGCTCGGGAAGCCTCGGGCTGCCCCCAGCTAAGCCATTGTCATGAAAACCTTTTGGGGCGCCGCGATGGCGCAGCGGCCCTATCCCCCTACGAGGTCGCGGTCCCCCGCTCGTCGGAACACCCTTGGGAAATGCCCAATTCTTGCTTGAGATGAGAAAAAATAGCTTCAAGGACAACGTCATAGGCGGCCGCTCGGGCCGCCGCGATCTGCTCAGGGACCAAGGCCGGCCATGCGAATCGACGCGACTCGTGAGCGAGCATTGTTATTTCCCGCCGCGCTGCTGGCGCTCTTCGTCGCCGCGCTGTCCGTGGCCCAGCCGGTGGTCGCGCAGGCTCCGGGTGTCGAGCCGAGCTTCGCCGACACCATCGAAGAGGTTTCAGGCACCGTGACCGCGATTTCGATCGAGGATCGCGTGCACAACAAGAGCTTCGACTATCGCCAGCTCCAGCTCGACGACGGCACGGGGATCGAGCTTCAAGGGGGCAGCGCGGAGAGCCTCCGCAACGGCGCGCACGTACGCATCGCCGGCCGACGTCGGGGCACCACGCTCGACGTCGCCGGCGTGGAAGTGTTGGCAGCACCGCCGGTGTCGGGGCCCGCGGTCGAGACCGCCGCCGTCGAGGGGACACTGGCGATCGCCCACAGCGACGATTTCGCCGGCGGGAAGAGCCGTTACTTCTACCATGTGCGCCGCGACGACGCAGGGATCACGACGCTTGCCGTCGCCTCGCTGCCCAGCGCGTTGCGTGGCGGCAGCCGCGTGATCGTGTCGGGGAAGCGCGGCGCCGATGCGTCGTCGCTGCAGCCCGAGGCCATTACGATCCTGTCCGAGCCACCCAGTGCTGCCGGCGCCCAGTCGAGCATGACTGCGCTCGCGGCGACGAGCAACAGCGTGCTGGTGATCATGGCGAAGTTCGACGACAACACCGCGGCGCCGTCGTACACAGCGGCACAGGCGCAGCAGGTGATGGCGACCAACTCGACCAGCGTCGCCAATTACTACAGCGAGGTCTCGTACGGCCAGCAGCTGCTCAACGTCACGGTGACCCCGAGCTGGGTCAAGATGACGAACCTTGCACCCACCTGCGACTATACGAGCATTGCCCCGGCCGCCAACAGTGCGGCTCTGACCCTCGGCTCCACTTACAACGCCTCGAACTACAACTTCGTGGTGTATCTGTTCCCGGCGCAATCGTGCGGCTGGGCTGGCCTGGCGTATGTCGGGTATCCGCGCCTGGCGTTCATCAACGGCACGGGCGCGTTCGGCACCGGCACGATCGCCCACGAGATGGGGCACAACTTCGGGCTCTTTCACGCCGGCAGCCTCAGTTGCGGCAGCGCGGTGATCGGCGGGGCGTGCAACGTGTCCGAATACGGCGACCCCTGGGACACCATGGGCAACCAGCGGCCGATGCACTTCAACGCCCGGCAGAAGTCGATCCTCGGCTGGATTCCGGCGAGCTCGGTCAAGACCCATACGTCGGGCTCGGTCACGTACACGCTGTCGCCGATCGAGAGCGGCGGCGCCAGCACCTACGCGGTAGCGATTCCCACCTCGTCGAGCAGTCGCACCTACTGGATCGAGTACCGGCAGCCGCTGGGGTTCGATGCGGCGCTGGCGAGCTATCCGAACAACGGCGCGCAGATCCGGGTGGCGCGCCCGTTCGAGTGGTCCTACGGCTCCGACGACACCGAGATCCTGGATATGACGCCAGGCACCTCGGGCAACTTCACCGACTCGACGCTCGTGGTGGGGCAGAGCTACCTGGACAGCACCTACGGGGTGAACGTGATCGTGCTGGGGGCCACTTCGAGCGCGCTCACGATAAGCGTCACCAAGGGCGGGGGCGGCACGGCGGCGACCACGACCGCGCTCGCGAGCTCGGCCAATCCCTCGACCGTGGGGGCCAGCATCAGGTTTACTGCGACGGTGAACGGCACCAATCCGACGGGATCGGTGGCGTTCAAGGATGAAAGCAGCACGATCAGCGGGTGTTCGGCGGTGGCCTTGGCCGGCAGCGGCAACAGCCGCACCGCGGCGTGCACCACCAACGCGCTCGCCGGCGGCACGCACAACATCGTGGCCACCTATAGTGGAGACACCGCCAACGCCGGCTCGAGCAGCGCGGCGCTCGCGCAGGTGGTCAACAAGGCCACCAGCAGCACCACGGTCACGAGTTCGGCGAATCCCTCGGCGGCCGGAGCCAGTGTCACGTTTACGGCGACGGTGAGCGGCATCAGCCCCACCGGAGCGGTCAACTTCAAGGACGGGGCCAACTCGATCAGCGATTGCAGCGCGGCCACCCTCGGCGGGTCGGGCAATATTCGCACCGCCACCTGTGCCACGTCGAGCCTGGCGGCCGGCACGCATAGCATCAGCGCGGTCTACGGCGGCAATGCGAGCAACAACGGCTCGACCAGTGCCGTCCTGTCGCAGGTGGTGAATAGCGCGCCGCCGCCCGTGGGCGATTCGCTGGTCAATTCCAGCTTCGAGACCCCTGCCCTGAGCGGCGGGTACCAGTACAACCCGAGCGCGAGCGGCATCGGCTGGACCTTCAGCAGCGCCAGCGGCATCCAGGGCAACGGCAGCGCCTGGGGCGCAGCGCGGGCACCGGACGGCACCCAGACCGCGTTCATCCAGGCCACCGGCAGGATCAGCCAGACGGTGAGCCTCAACGCCGGCAGTTATACGCTTTCATTCCTGGCAGCCCGGCGCTCGTGCTGTGTCTCTCCCTATCTGCAACCGATCCGAGTGACCGTCGATGGCATCCAGATCGGCAGTCTGGTATCGCCTGCAGGTACGAGTTTCAGCCCGTTCAGCATTCCGTTCTCGGTGGCGAGCGCCGGCGCGCACACGCTCACCTTCACCGGTACCGACCCCGACGACAAGACCACTTTCATCGACAACGTCACGCTCAGCGTCGGCGGAGGATCCACGACGCTCTCCAGCTCGCTCAACCCGGCCCGAACCAACCGCAGCGTGACCTTCACCGCCACGGTGACCGGCTCCGCTCCCACCGGAACCGTCCGTTTCAGCAGCAACGGTAGTGCCATCCCCGGTTGCACCGCGGTGGCGCTCAGCGGCTCAGGCAACTCCAAGACCGTGTCATGCCTGACCAGCTTCGCCACCAATGGCACCTACAGCATCGTCGCGAGCTACAGCGGCGATGGTAACAACGCGGCGAGGTCGAGCCCGGCGCTGTCGCAAATCGTCAAGAGGAGATAGCCGCGCCTACCCGTCGGGCCGGCGCCGCAGGGCAGCCGTGACTCGCGGCAGCAGCGCTTCGGCGATCAGGCGCGAGCCCTCCGCCGTCGGATGGGTGGAATCCGAGGGAAGGAAGTAGTCGGACCGGACCGGATTCCCCAGCACCGACGAAAGGTCGACGAACGGGAGCTCACGCTCCACGCAGAATCGCTTCAATCCTTCCGCCAGTCCGGCAAAGCGGGCCGGGTCCGGCCACCGACCCGGCATGGCGGCGACGATCAGCGTCGACCCGACGCCTTGAGCCGTCGCGCGGATTTGCTCGAGCTGCGTGAGAACCCCGGGCAGGTCCGCGAGGCTCAGCGCCTGATCCTCCCGGCGGAGGGCAGCGTAGATTCGAATAAGCGCGTGGAACAGGGCCGATTGTTCGAGCAACGGCCGCCACGCGTCCGGGTAGGGTGCGCGCCGCGTCACGTTGGACAACGTTCGCGCCGAGGTAACGCGCAGCGGAGCGGGGCCCGGCTCGAGGTCGTTGAACAGCACGACCACGATCGTCACGTCGGGGCGGATAAGCGAAGCGAGCCTCGCGTACCTGGCTTTCTCGTTGTACGTGTTGTTCGCCGGTACGCCGAGATTCCACGCCTCGAGTCCCACGCCCACCTTGTCCGCAAGCTGCTCGAGCTGGACCGGGAGGGTGGCTTCCTCGGGTATCCCGAGCCCGAAGACCACCGAATCGCCAAGCACAGCGACCCGCGCCCGTCCCGGGATCCGTGCCGGCGTCTGCTCGGCTCCGCGCAGGCCTTGCGAGTTGGTGCGATAGCGAACGCCGTACAGGCTGCGTGCCGACTCGTTCGGGACCGGCCCGAAGCCTTCTTCGCCAGCCAGCGCGCGGTACGGGAGCGGAACGTTGTCCTCCATCAGAGGGAAGACGCGGATCGCAGCCTCGAGAGTCGCGATGGTTGCGGCGACCGAGATCAAGGCGCCGATGACCCTGCGTCCAACCGAGCTCTGCATTGTCCTGCTCCCTTTCCTGGCGATGCCTGCGGCGACCGGACGCGCGGCCGCACCTGTGCCCGTGCCTGCCGCCGCCCCCGCGTAGCGTTCAATCCGGCGCGAAGGCGTGCTCGTAATTGCGCTTCAAGCGCGAATCCTGCGCCGCTTTCTGCAGGTACGCATTCCCGATCGCGAGGCCTTCGATCTCGGTGCCCATGAAGCAACGGAAGGCGTCCGCGGGCGAGCACACGATCGGCTCGCCTCGGACGTTGAAGGATGTGTTGACGATGACAGGGCAGCCGGTCAGGCGCTTGAACTCGGTCAGCAACGCGTGATAGCGAGGATTGGTTTCCCTGTGAACGGTCTGGATCCGGGCCGAATAGTCGACGTGCGTCACGGCGGGCACCTCCGAGCGCGGGATGTTGAGCAGCTCGATGCCGAACAGCCCCCGCTCGGCGGCGAGGACGTCGCGCCGGCGCGACTTGACCACGTCGGCCACGATCGACATGTACGGGCTGTCGCGGTCGAGCTCGAACCAGTCCGCAACATCCTCGCGCAGCACCGAGGGCGCGAACGGCCGGAAGGACTCGCGGTACTTCACCTTCAGGTTCAGCGTCTTCTGCATCGTGGGCGAGCGCGAGTCACCGAGGATCGAGCGCGCGCCGAGCGCGCGCGGACCGAATTCCATCCGCCCCTGGAACCAGCCGAGCGCCTTCCCCGCGGCGAGCTCGCGTGCGCAGCGGCCGATCAGCTCCGGCTCCGAGAGGACCTCGTACCGCGCGCCTGCCGCGGCCAGCGCCGCCTCGATCTCGCTCTGGGCGAATTCGGGTCCGAGATAGCTTCCATGCATCGAGTCGCCGTGCGCGGCGATGCATCTTGGCTCGTCGAGCAGGCCGTGATAGGTCGCGAGTGCGGCGCCCAGTGCACCACCCGCGTCGCCCGCGGCCGGCTGAACCCAGACGTTCTCGAAGGCGCGGTCGCGGAGGATCTTGCCGTTGGCCACACAGTTCAGCGCCACCCCGCCGGCGAGGCAGAGATTGCGTTGTCCCGTTTCGCTTGCGATCGCACGCGTCAGCCTGAGCATGACCTCGTCGGTGACCTTCTGGATCGAGGCGGCGAGGTCCATGTGCCTTTGCGTGAGCGGCTCGTCCGATCTCCGCGGCGAGCCGCCGAACAGGTCGGCGAACCTGCCGTTGGTCATCGTGAGGCCGGTGCAATAGTCGAAGTAGCTCTGGTCGAGCCGGAACGATCCGTCCGGCTTGACGTCGATCAGACGCGCGTAAATGAGCTCGGCGTAGCGCGGCTCCCCGTACGGCGCCAGGCCCATGAGCTTGTACTCGCCGGAGTTCACCTTGAATCCCGTGTAGTAGGTGAACGCCGAGTAAAGCAGCCCGATCGAGTGCGGAAAATGGATCTCGCGCTGCACCTCGAGCCGGTTGCCGTTGCCGATCGCGATCGATGAGGTGGCCCACTCGCCCACCCCGTCGAGCGTCAGCACGGCTGCCGATGCGAAAGGAGAGGGAAAGAACGCGCTTGCGGCATGGCTCAGATGGTGCTCGCCGAACAGCAGCTTGTCGGACCAGTCCTGGTCGGGGTCCAGGGCGCGCAGCTCGCGTTCGAGCAGGCTCTTCAGGAACAGTTTTTCGCGTAACCACACCGGAAGCGCGATCCGGAACGAGCGGAAGCCGCGCGGCGCAAAGGCAAGGTAGGTCTCGAGCAGCCGCTCGAACTTGAGGAACGGCTTGTCGTAAAAGGCGACATGGTCCAACTCTTTCGCCTCGATCCCGCCCGCGCGCAGACAGTAGCGGATGGCGTTGAGCGGGAAGCTCGCGTCGTACTTCCGCCGCGTGAACCTCTCCTCCTGCGCGGCGGCGACGATCTCCCCCGCCCGGACCAGGCAGGCCGCGCTGTCGTGGTAATAGGCGGAGATGCCCAGGACATGCATGGGTCAGAAGATCGTGTAGATGAACGGCGCCACCGCCGAGCCCTGGGACAGCACGATCAGCGCCCCGAGCAGCGCCATGATGATGAACACCGGAATGAGCCAGTATTTCTTGCGAACCCTGAGGTACGCCCACAGCTCGTGCAGGAACGAGATCATCTTCGAGTCTCAGAATTGCCTTTTCATCTGCTCGTCGGCGCGACCGGCCGGCCTGCGTTCGATCCAGTAGGTCTTCCCATCGGGGTTGACACGCAGCCGGAGCGGATCCTTGCCGAGCGCGCGGAGCACCAGGGCGGTCGGCACGATGGCCAGACAATAGACCAGGAGCAAGGCGACCGGGCTGAGCACGCGGTTGAGCGCGAGTCCCAGCCGCGTCCAGAGCCGGTTCAGCGGCGCAAGCCACCGCGGCCTGGTCAGCGCGACGACGAGGAACGAGACGGCAAGGCCTAGCGCCCAGACTCGGACTGGCGAGCTCTCAATGAGCGGATACAGACCAATGATGGCGAAGAAGCCGCCGAAGACGAGGCCGAAGGCTCGGTCCGAGCCGCCGGCTGGCACCGGCCCGTGAGCGCGCATCTCCACGGCAGTGTCGATCCCGAGCTCGGTCATGGCATCCCTTTCTGGCAATCTCAAGCGCATGCGAATCGTCGATTACCGGATATGACGTGTCAATCGATCTGCAACACCGTCGTGCATCCGCGTGCGGGGGTAGACGGGACCTCCGGCCGCCGCCTCGGGGCCCGAACGTTTCCTTCGCAGGCGTCGAGCAGCGTCATACGAGCTTGTCGGCGACGGCCAGCAGGACGTAGCGCTCGAGGCGAATTCCATCTCCAGTCACGGCGCTGGGATACTCGCGGGCCAGAAGCGCCTTCAGCGCGGCGTGGAAGCGCGCATAATCGGCCGCGCCGGCGCCCGGCACGAATTGGCCGTACGTCGTGGCTTGCAGGAAGTCGACAATCTGTGCGGCGTCGCAAAACACCGACGTGAACGTCCGGAGCTCGATGCTGCGCGGGGTGAAGCCACTGCCCGCGAGCAGCTCCCGGATCTCGTCGACGGTCGGAGCGCGCCCGGACCCGCTGCGCTCGCGCGGACGCTCCTCCGTTGTCGGTCCCGTGTGCTCGCGCAGCCCCTGCGCCGCTCTCCACGCGCACCGCGCCAACAGCCAGAGTTGATTCGGCCGGTCGCGCACGGTGGTAGCGATCCCGAGCCGCCCGCCGAGCTTCAGCACACGATACGCCTCGCGCACGGCTCGCTTCCGGTCGGGGACCCAGTTGAGCACGCTGTTGAGATAGGCGACGTCGAATGTCGCATCGGGAAATGACGACAGGTCCTCGGCTTGGCCGATCCGGAAGTCGAGACGCGGATCGGCATGCTCGCGGGCGATGGCGATCCGCGGCGCGGCGGGATCGATGCCGACGACGCAGCCCTCCGGGCCGACGCGTCCGAGCGCTGCCACCGCGAGGCGCCCGGTGCCGCAGCCGATGTCGAGGACCCGATCCCCAGGGCCGACCTCAAGGAGCGTCAGCAGCTCCGTGCCGTGAGCGAACTGCGGCTCGCTCAAGCCGTCGTAGGCCGCTGCCAGTTCCGCCGAGCCGAAAGGGATTTCAGACACGCCGGACCTCTTGCGCCACTCAGCTTCGGGTCGAGCGCTGTCGACGCACCCTTTCGAGGGGGAAAGGGTCGTGTGCGTTCTTCAGCCAGTCGAAGACCAGCGCGTCCAGGTCGTCGGCGACGCGCGCATGGATCGGGTCATCGACGAGGTTTCGCATCTGGTAAGGATCTTCGGCGTTGTCGTAAAGGCACCAGCGGCCGTCCTCGGCCAACGCGTACGTATAGCGTGCGGTTCTCACCCCGCGGAACAGCGGCGCGGGGTGCGCCTCGCCGAGGCTCGCGCTCCTTTTTTGGATATGCATCAGGAACGCGCTTTCCGAAGAGGGCGCGGGGTCGCCGCGCATCGCCCCCGACAGATCAATCCCCATGCACGACTCGGGGACCGGCACGCCGGCCAGGCTGCACAGCGAAGGAAACAGATCGATCGCCGAGATCATCGTGTCGGCAATGCGGTTCGCCGGCACGGCGCCGGGGTAGCGCAGCAGCAGTGGCACCCTGCAGGACTCCTCCCACGGCAAACGCTTCCCGCGGTGGCCCTGCGAGTCCAGCATGGTGCCGTGGTCGGACGTATAGACGACGATGGTGTTCTGCGCTTGACCCGTCTCTTCCAGCTTGCGCAATAGCCGTTCCATTTCCCCATCGAGCGCTGAAATGTGGCCGTAATAACCCTGCAACCTGCGCCTCAGCCCCGGCGTCGGCCGGGTCACGTTCGGTCGGATCTGCAGTTGCTCCGGATCGTACCGATTCATCTCTTGCAGAGGCGCGTCTCGAAACGGCGGGTGCGGCGGGCTCCAGGAGACGACCAGCAGCCAAGGCCGACCCGCAGGGCGCTCCAGGAATCGCAAGGCCGCGTCGGTCATCAGCGTGCAGTTGTAGCCCTTCGGTTGGATCTTCGCGCCCGTCTCCGGATCGAAGGTGAAGGACTGATCGAAATGCGGCGAGGTATTGGCCCACACCTGCCATTCCTGGAATCCCTGCCGGGCGGGACCGCGCGGAATGTACTCACCTGCGTCGTCGCCCGGGGACAGATGCCACTTGCCGATGTAGCCCGTGGCATAACCGTGTTGAGCGAAGGCCGCGCCGAGGGAGAATTCATCGCTGCGGAGTTGCAAGGCGTTGTCGATCATCCCCGTCTGATACGGCCATCGCCCGGTGAGCAGCATCGCGCGGTAAGGCGAGCAGACCGGATAGTTCGAGATGCAGTTGCGAAACGAGATTCCCTCGCTCGCAAGCCGCGCGAGATTGGGCGTCCGTACGTCGCAATACGGTTCACCCGACATCGAGCAGGCGCGATGCTCGTCGCTGAAGACGAAGAGAAGATTCGGCTTCGAGGGGCCGGCCGCGAAGGGCGTCGGCAACGCCTGCGCCTGCGGCTGCCGGTTCATCGTCTGCATTTATCGAGATAAGAAAAAGCCCAGCCACGACGGCTGGGCTCTTGCTTCAAAGGGTGCCTGACGATGACCTACTTTCGCACGGGGAGTCCGTACTATCATCGGCGTGCCGCCGTTTCACGGTCCTGTTCGGGATGGGAAGGCGTGGGCCCAGCGGGCTGTGGTCGTCAGGCATTGATCGGCGGTCGGCAGTCAACCATTGTTGTCAATCCATGCCGACCGATCGAGGAAGAAGTAAAGCTTCGGGTCAGATTGCCGCAAACACCGTAACCATTGGCACGCAGTGCCCACGGTTATGGGATCAAGCCGCACGGGCTATTAGTACCGGTTAGCTCAAGGCATTACTGCCCTTCCACACCCGGCCTATCAACGTGGTGGTCTGCCACGACCCTTCAGGGAGGTCCACCTTTATACGCACGCTGTCCCTGGGATCCATTGGATGCATGCGCATAAAGGTGGCCTCCGGGAGATCTCATCTTCAGGCACGTTTCCCGCTTAGATGCTTTCAGCGGTTATCGCTTCCGCACATAGCTACCCGGCGATACGACTGGCGTCATAACCGGTACACCAGCGGTGCGTCCACTCCGGTCCTCTCGTACTAGGAGCAGCCCCCGTCAAACTTCCAGCGCCCACGGTAGATAGGGACCAAACTGTCTCACGACGTTTTGAACCCCGCTCGCGTACCACTTTAATCGGCGAACAGCCGAACCCTTGGGACCTGCTACAGCCCCAGGATGTGATGAGCCGACATCGAGGTGCCAAACTCCCCCGTCGATATGAACTCTTGGGAGGAATCAGCCTGTTATCCCCGGCGTACCTTTTATCCGTTGAGCGATGGCCCACTCACGCGGAACCACCGGATCACTATGACCGACTTTCGTCCCTGCTCGACTTGTCAGTCTCGCAGTCAGGCGGGCTTGTGCCATTGCACTCAACAGCCGATTTCCGACCGGCTTGAGCCCACCATCGCGCGCCTCCGTTACTCTTTGGGAGGCGACCGCCCCAGTCAAACTACCCACCATGCAGGGTCCCGGATCAGGATTACTGACCGCGGTTAGACATCAAAGATCAAAAGGGCGGTATTTCAAGGTTGCCT
>DASVPH010000041.1:0-28915 GCA_036382945.1 Casimicrobiaceae bacterium | reverse complement strand
GGCGCGCGGGATCGCGCCCACGCCGGCGGGGCTGCGCTACTACCAGAGCTGCGTCGAGGCCGTCGGCCGGCTCGAAAATGCCAGCGAGGAGGCGCGCGGCCTCGCCGGCCTCGTCACCGGCGATCTGCGCATCGGACTGATGCCGACGTTCACGCGCGCGGTGCTGGCGCCCACGCTCGACGACTTCGTACCGCGCCACCCCGACGTGCGCCTGCACGTGTTCGAGGGCTACAGCGGCGTACTGACCGACATGGTGCTGGCGGACGAACTCGACTTCGCCGGATTGGATTGGCAGCAGCGCGTCAATTGGGACCGGATGCGCAAGTACCGGACCGAGCGCGCGCGCGAGCACATGAAGCAGCACAAGCTCGGCGCCATGCTCTGCATGTACGACGAGAACGTGCGCTACCTCACCGGCACGCTCACGCCGGGTTGGAACCGGCTCAAGCCCGGGCTGCGCTACGCGCTGCTCTGCGGCGACGATCCGCCGGTGCTCTTCGAGCAGGGCGACCTCGGCGCGCACATCGCCCGCCATTCGCCCTGGATCCCGAAGGAGAACATCCGCTGGTCGTATGCCTGGATCAAGGGTGCGGCGGGTCCTGCGTCGCTGCAGCAGGTCACCAAGTTCACCAACGCTATCGTCAAGGAGATGAAGAAGAGCGGTGTCGCCGGCGCCAAGCTCGGGGTCGATTTCATCGACATCAACATCATCCAGGTCTTCAAGGACGCCAAGATCGCGTGGGCCGACGGCATGACGCCGATGATGGAGGCGCGCGCGATCAAGAACGAGGACGAGCAGGAATGCATGCGCATGGTCGGCGCGATCGGCGACGCGGCGCACTGGGAATGCATGAAGTTCCTCAAGCCGGGGCTCACCGAGAACAAGGTCACGGCGCACATCATGGAATTCCTCTACTCGATCCCCGGGATGGAGGACGTGGAGGACGTCATCGTGTCCTCGGGGCTCAACACCTGGCCCAACTGGCGCAACTTCTCCGACCGGATCATCAAGCCGGGCGACATCGTGTTCATGGACCTGGCTGCGCTCACCTGGAACGGCTACAAGTCGTGCTACTACCGGACGTATTGCGTGGGCAAGGAGCCGACCGAGGAGCAGCAGCAGTACTATGCGACGGCGCTGAAATGGCTCTACGATTCGATCAAGGCGGTGAAGGTCGGCACCACCACGCGCGAGATCGCGATGCAGTGGCCCTCGGCGAAGGAAGCCTGGGGCTACGAAGAGGAAGACCAGGCGGCGGCCAATCTGTGGGGCCACGGGCTGGGACTGGCGCAGTACGATCCGCCGGTGATCTCGCGCATCTGGTCGCTCGATCACCCGGTCGAGATCAAGGAAGGCATGGTGTTCGCGCTCGAGACGCAGCACGGCAAGACCCACCAGTGGGGCGTGCGCATCGAGGAGATGCTGATCGTGCACAAGGACCGCGTCGAGATCATCTCCAACTTCCCGGTCGAGCAGATCACCGTGGTCGATCCGATCCCGGGGTATTCGAGCTATGGGAAAGCGTAGGCTCGTCGCAAGTACTTGTCGCCCCGGCGAAGGCCGGGGCCCAAGTTGGCGCGTCGAGACTTCGATCACACAAATTGGATCCCGGCATGCGCCGGGATGACAACCCAGGGCTGCCGCGTCCCGCATGACTTCAGTGATCGTTCCCATCACGGCTCCCGAAGCCACCGACGCCGGCCGTTTCGGGCCCAAGGCCGCCAACCTCGCCCAGCTCGGGCGCGCGGGGTTGCCGATTCCCGACGGCTTTTGCGTCGACGCCGAGGCGTATCGCGTTCAGGTCGCGGCGTTGGGTCTCGAGGCGAGCGCGCGCGACGTGGACGCGGCCGAGCCCGGGACAGCGCGCCGCGCCGCGCTCGCCATGAGGCTCGCCCTCTTCGATCAGCCCATCGCGCCGCACCTGCTCGAGCCGCTGCTCGAAGCGCGGCGGGCGTTGGCGCAGGCGAGCGCCTCGCCGCTGGTGGTGCGCTCCTCGGCGTTGGTCGAGGATCGCTTCGGATCGAGCTTCGCCGGACAGTTCGAAAGTTATCTCGGATTGCAGGACGAAGACGATTTCGTGACCGCGGTGCGTTCCTGCTGGGCGGCGCTGTGGTCGACGCGCGTGTTGCGATACATGGCCACCCGCGACGCGAGTCCCGCCGACACGGCAATGGCGATCCTCGCTCAGCCGCTCGTCGCCGCGCGGGTTTCCGGCGGCGGCTTGAGCCGCACGCCCGACGGCGACATGGTGCTCAACGCGACCTGGGGGCTCGGCTCGGCGATCGCCCAGGGCGAGGTCGTGCCGGAGCGCATCGTCGTCACCCGCGACGGCGCGCTTCGCGACGCCGTGGCCGGTCGGGGATTCCATCGCCTCGGCTGCGCGCATGGTGCGCGTCCAGCGCCGTCTCCACGCGCCTCCGAGCGCTGCCTCACCCCGGCGCAGGCCGCCGAGCTCGCTCGATTGCTGCGGCAGGCCGAGGACGTCATGGGCGCGCCGGTGGAGATCGAGTGGGCGCAGGACGACAGCGGCTTCAAGCTCCTCCAGGCAAGGCCGCTGCACCTCGAGCCGCAGCGGACCCCCGACGAAATCTGGCTGCGCCACCCAGGCCTCAACGGCCATCCGGCGGGCATGGGCTGGGGATCGGGTCGCGCGTGCGTCGTGAACTGCGAATGCGAGCTCGGCCGGGTCGCGCCCGGCGACGTGCTGGTCACGCGTGTGGCCGGGCCCGCGCTCGGCGCCGTGCTGCCGCGCGTGGCGGGACTGGTCGCCGAGCTCGGCGGCAGCACGTCGCACTTGGCCTCCCTCGCCCGCGAGCGGGGCATTCCCATGGTGCTCGGCGTGCTCGATGCCACGCGGCGCATCCCCGACGGCGTGCAGGTCGCGGTCGACGGGGTGGCCGGCGTGGTGCGCTGGATGCCCTGATGGCGAGCGTATTCATCACGCAGCCGGTGGCGAGGAGCGCCATCGAGCGGCTGCGCGGCGTGGCGGAGGTCGAGTGGAATCGCGATCCGCTGCACACGCTCACCAAGGACGAGCTCATCGTCGCGGCGCGCACGCACGATATCCTGTTCTGCCTGCTACAGGACCGCGTCGATGCCGACGTCATCGCCGCCAACCCGGGGCTGCGCGCCGTGGCCTCGATGAAGATCACGCCTTCCGACATCGACGTGGCTGCGGCCATGGCGCGCCGCATTCCGGTGACCGTCATCCCGCCGGTGGTGACCGAGGCCACCGCCGACCTGCATTTCGGGCTGCTGCTCGCGGTCGCGCGACGGATCGTCGAAGGCGATCGGCTGCTGCACAGCGGTGTGTTTCCCGGTGCGCAGTCCCCCCATCTCGAAGGCGCGTACGTATGGGGGAAGACGATCGGGCTCATCGGCGGCGGCGGGCGCATCGGGCGTGCGGTGGCGAAGCGCGCGCGCGGTTTCTCGATGCGCACGCTCTACTGGGGCCCGCGCCGGATCGCCGAAAGCGAAGAGCGCGTGCTCGGTCTCGAGTACGCCTCCCTCGATCGATTGCTCGCCGAGTCCGATTTCGTCTCGGTGCACGCGCCGCTCAAACCCGAGACGGTCCACCTGCTCGGGGCGCGCGAGCTCGCGCTCATGAAACCGACCGCGTTCCTCGTCAACACGGCGCGGGGGCCCATCGTCGACGAAAAAGCGCTCGTCCGCGCGCTCGCCGGGCGGCGCATCGCCGGCGCCGCGCTCGACGTCTACGAGCGCGAGCCCGAGGTCGAGGCCGCGCTTCTCGCCTTGTCCAACGTCGTGCTCACGCCGCATCAGGGCAGCGCGGTCGCCGAGCTGCGCGAGGCGATGGCGCACATCGTCGTCGACAACATCGTGGCGATCCTCGAGGGGCGAGAGCCGCCGAACTGCTGGAACCGGGAGATCTACGCCGGCAGAGCCTGAGGAGGAATCCGCATGGCTGGAAAAGCGAAAGTGGTCCTCACCGATTACGTCTGGGGCTCGCTCGACGTGGAGAGACAAACGCTCGGCGAGCTGGCCGATCTCGTCGCCCTGCAGACGAAGACGCCGGAGGAGTTTCTGCGCGAGGCCGAGGATTGCGACGCGCTGCTCAACACCTACGCCGGACCGATCACCGCCGAGGTCATGGCGCGGATGCCGAAGTGCCGGATCATCGCCCGCTACGGGATCGGCGTGGACACGATCGACCTCGACGCGGCGACGGCGGAGGGCATCATCGTCACCAACAACCCGACCTACTGTATCGAGGAAGTCGCCGAGCACACGCTGGCGTTGCTCCTCGCCTGCGCGCGCAAGGTCGCCGTCTACGACCGGCTCGTGCGCGGCCGGCGCTGGGAAGTCCCCCCGGGCAAGCCGATGTTCCGCCTATCGGGGCGGACGCTGGGACTGGTCGGCTTCGGCAACATCGCCCGGCAGGTGGCGCGCCGCGCGGCGGCGTTCGGTATGCGCATTCTGTTTGCCGATCCCTTTGTCGCGGAAGGAGGGCACGACGCTCCCGGCAAGAAGACGGAATTCCCGAACCTGCTGGCCGAATCGGACTTCGTGTCGCTGCATCCGCCGCTCACCCGGGAGACCCGCAAGATGATGGACGACCGGGCGTTCTCGCGCATGAAGCCGACCGCGTTCCTCGTCAACTGCTCGCGCGGGCCGGTGGTCGACACCGACGCGCTCGTCCGCGCGCTGGAGGCGAGGAGAATCGCAGGTTGCGCGCTCGACACGACCGATCCGGAGCCGCTTCCCGATCCGCACCCGCTGCGCGGGCGGGAGAACGTGATCCTCACGCCGCACGTCGCGTGGTACAGCGAGCAGGCGCTCGTCGGGCTCCAGGCGGGCGCGCCGAACGAAGTGCGGCGCGTGCTCACCGGCGCGTGGCCGGTGAACGTGGTCAACCGCGCGGTGAAGGGGAGGAATCGCGCGGGGCTGTGATCGCGCGGGTTCGTCGACACGGGGTCATGTCCGACGAAGTGATTCCCCGCTAGGGCCCCGGCGCCGGCGCAGCCTCGCCCAGGTCTCGAGCACGGCGCACACCGAGGCGGTGTCGGCTTCCGCGAAGCCCTGCGCCATCGCCGCGTTGTAAACGGCAACCGTCGCGGCGAACAGCGGTGTCGGGCAGTCGAGCTCGCGCGCGAAGTCGGTGATGATGCGCATGTCCTTCTGCCAGACGCCGACCTTCATGGTCGCGTCGCGATAGTCGTTGCGGGCCATCATCGGCCCGCGAATCTGCAGCATGCGCGACGACCCGGCGCCGTCGCCGAGCACCTCGACCATCGTCGCCGGATCGAGCCCCGCCTTCATCCCCAGCACCAGCGCTTCGGCCGCCGACACGTTGTGAATCGCGACCAGGAGGTTGGCGAGAAACTTCATCTTCGAGCCGGCCCCGAACGCACCGAGGAAGAAGTGCGCCCGCGCGAATCCCTCGAAGATCGGGATAGAGCGGCGATACGCGCTGCGCGGCCCGCTGGCGTACACGGCGAGGTCCTTCATCCGCGCCTGCGCTCCGGTGCCGGAGAGCGGGCAATCGAGCAGCGTGATCCGCTTCGCCGCGAGGTGCTTGCGCGCCTGCTCCTTGATCGGGATCGGCAGCGTGCTGGTTTCGACGACGATCTGCCCCGGATGCGGCGCCTCCGCGAGCTCGGCGGCCACTTCGAGCAGCGCTGTCGACGAAGGCAACGAGGTGATGACGAGCGCAACGCGCTCCGCGAGCTCGCGCACGCTCCGGGCCGGTCGGACGCCTGCCCGGGAGAGCTCGCGCCGACGCCGCGCGAGCACGTCGTAGCCGTGCACGGCAAATCCGGCTCGGACGAGGTTGGTCGACATCGCGGAGCCCATGATGCCGAGACCGATGACGCCAACCCGATCGGGTGCCCTCATGTCACCCCTAGCGGCCACCCGCCCGCAACCAGTGCGCCGGCAGCATGGTGGCATCGCTCGCGCCCAGCCCATCGCGCGCGGCGGCGTCGTAGCAGTCGAGCGCCCGCGCGGTGAGCGGCATGCTCACGCCGAGCCAGGCCGCCTCGTCGAGCATGGTGCGCAAGTCCTTGCGGATGAGGTTGACGTCGAAGGTCACCGGCGTCGTCTGCCTGCCCTCGAGCGTCGCCGCGATCGCGGGGCCGCGCGTCTTCAGCATGTTCGGCCCGCCGGAGGTGTCGGCGAAGATGTCCATCAGCCGGCCCGGGTCGACATCGAGGCTGCGGCACAGCGATAACGCCTCGCCGAGCGCCTGGTAATAGACGAGCAGCGGCAGGTTGATCGCGAGCTTCAGGCTCGCGCCAGCACCGATTGGGCCGACATGCTCGACCCGGCGGCACAGTTGATCGAGCACGGGCTTCGCGCGAGCGACGTCGGCCGCATCGCCTCCGACGAAACCGAAGAGCTTGCCTTCCTTCGCCGGTCCGACGGTCCCGCCCACCGGACACTCGATGAGCGCGGCACCTTTGGCAGCGACCTTCGCCGCAAGCGCTTTCTCGGTGTCCGGACGAACGGTGCTCATGTCGATGAAGAGCTTCCCCCCCACCTCGCCTGCGAGCAAGCCCTCCGCGCCGTGATACGTCGCCTCGATCGCCGCCGCATCGGTGAGAAGGGTGATGACGATCTGCGCGGGCGTCGCGAGCGCTGCGGGCGTCGCCGCCACGCTCGCGCCGGCGCGCGAGAGCGCTTCCGCCTTCTCGCGCGTGCGGTTCCACACCGCGACGTCATGGCCGACGGCGAGCAGGCGGCCCGCCACCGCAGCACCCATCCGACCCGTTCCTGCGATACCGATTTTCAATGGCAGCTCCGTCGTTTCCGATATGCCGCCACCTCAAGTTGACACGTGTCACCCCGTGGCGTCAAATGGGCGCCCGATAACCGCGGCGTATCGCGCCGCCTTGAGGCGGTGGTATCGAGGAGGAGGACGGATGGGGTCGCCTGCGAGCGAGCTGCGCGATGGGATGTGCATCGACTGGGATGTTCCGATCCCGATGGACGACGCTCTCGTGCTGCACGCCGACGTCTTCCGCCCTCCCGAGCCGGGCCGCTATCCCGTCATCCTGAGCTATGGCCCTTACGCCAAGGGCCTGGCGTTCCAGGAAGGCTACCCCAGCGCCTGGCAGCGGATGGTCGCCGAGCACCCCGACGTCGCGCATGGCTCGACCAACCGGTATCAGAGCTGGGAAGTCGTCGACCCGGAGAAGTGGGTGCCCGACGGCTACGTCTGCGTCCGCGTCGATTCGCGCGGCGCGGGGCGCTCGCCGGGTTTCATCGACCACTTCTCGCCGCGCGAGACCAGGGACTTCTACGATTGCATCGAGTGGGCGGGCGTGCAACCGTGGTCGAGCGGCAAGGTCGGCTTGAACGGCATCTCCTACTACGCCATCAACCAGTGGCACGTGGCTTCGCTCGAGCCGTCGCATCTCGCCGCGATGTGCATCTGGGAGGGTGCCGCAGACTGGTATCGCGACATGACGCACCACGGGGGAATCCTCTGCACCTTCTGGGCCAACTGGTACGACATGCAGGTTGCCACCGTGCAGTACGGCCGTGGCGAGCGCGGGCCCCGCAGCCGCGTCACCGGGGCGCTCGCGTGCGGCGACGAGACGCTCACCGACCGCGAGCTCTACGCCAACCGCTGCGACTTCGGCGAGGAGATCCGCGCGCACCCCCTCGACGACGACTACCACAAGGCGCGCTCGCCGGTCTGGGACAAGGTCAGCGTCCCGTTTCTCTCCGCGGCGAACTGGGGCGGGCAGGGCCTGCACCCGCGCGGCAACTTCGAGGGCTTCGTCCGCGCCGCGTCGAAGCACAAGTGGCTCGAAGCGCATGGCCTCGAGCATTGGACGCATTTCTACACCGACTACGGCGTCGGCCTGCAGAAGCGCTTCTTCGATTGTTTTCTCAAGGGCGCCGACAACGGCTGGATGCGGCAGCCGCGCGTGCAGTTGCAGGTCCGCCACGTCGATCGCTTCGTCCTGCGGCACGAGGAGGAATGGCCGATCGCGCGCACGCAATGGACGCGCTTCTACCTCGATCCCGCCGATCACAGCCTCGGCCGCGAGCCGGCGCGCTCCGCCGGCAGCCTCGCCTACGACGCGCGAGGCGACGGGGTGACGTTCGCGAGCGCTCCGCTCGAGCGCGAGAGCGAGGTCACCGGACCGCTCGCGGCGCGGCTGTTCGTGTCCTCGTCGACGACCGACGCCGACCTTTTCGTGGTGTTTCGCGTCTTCACGCCGGACCTGCGCGAGGTCGTGTTCATGGGCGCGATCGATCCGCATACGCCGATCGCGCAAGGGTGGCTGCGCGCCTCGCACCGCAAGCTCGATGCGCGTCTTTCGACCGAGTATCGGCCGTATCACACACACGACGAGCTGCAGCCGCTGCGGGCCGGCGAGGTCGTCGCGCTCGATGTCGAGTTGTGGCCGACCTCGATCGTGGTTCCGGCCGGGCATCGGCTCGCGCTCACCGTGCGCGGACGCGATTACGAGTGGGGCAAGGCCACCGGTGCGCGGCTGTCGAACTTCAAGAACGAGCTTCGCGGCTGCGGTCCGTTCCTGCACGACGATCCGCGCGATCGTCCTGCAGCGGTGTTCGGCGGTACGACCACGCTGCACGCCGGCCCCGCACGGCAATCGTACCTCCTGGTCCCGATCGTGCCGGCGAGGCGCTGATCGCCATAGCCCGAGGAGTATTGTCGTGGCCATGACGCTGTATGGATTCTGGCGCTCGCTCGCCACCTATCGCGTGCGCGTGGCGCTCGCGCTCAAGGGCATCGAGGCAAACGAGGTCTCGGTCGACCTGCTGCAAGGCGCCCAGCACCGCGACGACTACAAGGCGGTCAATCCGCAATGCGTGGTGCCGGCGCTGGTGGTCGACGACGGGCCACCGCTCGTCCAGTCGTTGGCGATTCTCGAATACCTGGAAGACACGCATCCGCAACCCGCGCTCCTGCCGCGCGACGCGCGCGGCCGCGCCCGGGTGCGCGGGCTCGCGCTGATCATCGCCTGCGACGCCCATCCGTTGATCGTGCCGCGCATCCGCGAGTTTCTCGAGCGCGAGCTGCGCGTCGACGAGCCCGCCCGCAACCGCTGGCTGCAGCATTGGACGCTCGAGGCGCTCGAAGCGCTCGAAGCGCATCTCGCGAACGAGCGCGAGACCGGCAGGTTCTGCCACGGCGACGTGCCCACGCTTGCCGATATCTGCCTCGCGGGCCAGGTCTTCGCCGCGGGGTATTTCAACGCCGACACGAAGGCGATGCCGACCGTGATGCGCATCTTCGGCGAATGCATGAAAATCGACGCCTTCGACCGGTCGCAGCCGCTCAAGCAGCCGGACGCGCCGAAGGCCCCCGCCCACTGACCGCAGGACAAACAGCCAACGAGGAGGAACAACCATGGCTTTCACCCGCAGGAGATTCATCCAGGCCGCCGGCAGTCTCGGCGCGTCGGCGCTGGCGCTGCCGGTGATGGTGCGCGCGCAAGGCGAACCGATCCGCCTCGGGCTGATGACCGTCAAGACCGGACCGCTCGCTTCCGGCGGAATCGACATGGAGCACGCGCTCACCCAGTTCCTGCGCGAGCGCAACAACATGCTCGCCGGTCGCAAGGTGGACCTCTTCGTGGGCGACAGCGCCGGCGTGCCGGCGCAGGCGCGCACCAAGCTGCAGGAACTGGTCGAACGCGACAGGATCCAGGTCCTGATCGGTCCCCTCGCCGCCGCCGAGGCGCTCGCCGCCGACGACTACATCCGCGCGCAGCAGCTTCCGACGCTCTCGGTCGCGGCCGCCGAGGACCTCACGCAGCGCACCCCCAACCCCTGGTTCGTGCGCGGCACCTCGACCTCGTCGCAGTCCGCCCAGCCGCTCGCCGACTATTGCTACAAGACGCTCAAGTACCGGCGCATGGCGACGATCGCCGACGACATCGCCTACGGCCACGAGATGACCGCGGGCTTCCAGCGCGTGTTCGAGGATGAAGGCGGCAAGATCGTGCAGAAGATGTTCCCGCCGCTCACGGTGCCCGACTACGCGACCTATCTCGCCCAGCTCAAGACCAACATCGACGCCATCTTCCTGGGCTTCGCCGGCTCCAACGGCTTCCGCTGGTACAAGCAGTTCAACGAGTACGGGCTCAAGGGCAAGATCGCGGTGGTCGGCGGCATGACCGCGTTCGACGAAGCGGTGCTGCGCAACATGGGCGACGAGGCGCTCGGCATCATCACCGCCAACTGGTACTCGGCCGAGCTCGACAATCCGCTGAACAAGAAATTCGCCGCCGCGTTCCGCGCCGAATGGAAATACGATCCCGGCTTCTACGCCGCCGCGACCTACGTCGAAGGCGCGGTGCTGGAAGCCGCTCTGCAAGCGGTCAAGGGCAGGATCGAGGACAAGCAGGCGTTCATGAAGGCATTGCGCTCGATCAAGGCCGACACCGTGCGCGGGCCGGTCGCGTTCGACGAGTACGGCAACGTCGTCGGCAACGTCTACATCCGCAAGGTCGAGCGCAAGCAGGGACGGCTGGTCAATTCGGTCATCTACACGTATCCGAACGTGAGCCAGTTCTGGACCTACGATCCGAAGGAGTTCCTGAAGAACCCGGTGTATTCGCGCGACTGGCCGCCGGCGAAGAACCTGGAGAACTGACCGTCGTCATTCCCGCGAACGCGGGAATCCAGTGTCGTGCGGACCAGGACACTGGGTACCCGCCCCCGATTCAAACCTCGGGGGCATGTAGCAAGCCGGGGGCCGGGATCCAAGCTCCGTGAAACGAGAACGCCTGTTGGATGAACTTGAGCCCCGGCTTAGTTACCAAAATAAGCCGCGGCGACGATGACATGCAGTTCTGGATCATCCAGACGCTGAACAGCCTGGCGCTGGGCGGGCTGCTCTTCCTGCTGGCCGCGGGTTTCTCGCTCATCTTCGGGCTGATGCGGATCGCCAACCTGACGCACGGCTCGCTCTACATGCTCGGCGCGTACTTGGGCGTGTCGGTGCTCGACGTCGTGCCCAATCTGTGGCTCGCGGCGCTGTTGGCGGCGCTGGGCGTCGCCCTGTTCGGGGGCTTGCTCGAGCGGCTGCTGTTGCGGCCGCTCGCCGGCAACACGTTGGGACAGGTGCTGGTGACCCTCGGCATCTCGTTCATCGTCGCGGATCTGTCCCTGATCATCTGGGGCGGCGACCCGATCCCGCTCGCCGCGCCGGCCTCGCTGCAGCGGCCGCTCATCGTCGGCGGCATCGCCTTTCCGGCGTATCGTCTGGCGGTGCTCGGCATCGCGGTCGTCACCGCGATCGGGCTGCATCTTCTGATGGAGCGCACCCGGATCGGCGCGATGATCCGCGCGGGTGTGGACGACATGCCGATGGCGCGCGCGGTGGGAATTCCCGCGTCGCGCCTGTTCACGACGGTGTTCTGTCTCGGCTCCGCGCTCGCCGGCGCCGGCGGCGTGTTCGGCGGCCCGATCATGTCCGCCTACCCCGGGCTCGACGCCGACATGCTGCCGCTCGCACTCATCGTCGTCATCCTGGGCGGAGTGGGGAGTCTGCTCGGCGCGTTCGTCGGCAGCTTCATCATCGCGGCGATCTATACGTTCGGCTCCGCGCTGTTTCCCGATCTCGCCTACGTCATCCTATTCCTGCCGATGATCGTCGTGATTGCCTTCCGCCCGAGAGGACTCTTCGGAAGGACCGGCGCGTGAGCCCTCAGCGAGGGGGAATCGCGCGCGGCGAATCGCGCCTCGAGGCCGACATGGCGACCGTGCACCCAGCGCCGGCCGGGAAAGGAGGCGTCGCGGCATGAAATTATCCACGACGGCCTGGATTGCTTTGGCCATCGCGCTGATCGCCTTTCCGTTCATCGGCGGCGATTACTACATCAACCTCGGCAGTCAGATCTTCATCGCGGCCATTCTCGCGGCGAGCCTCAATCTGCTGGTCGGTTACGGCGGCCTCGTCTCGCTCGGGCACGCCGCCTGGGTCGGGCTGGCCGCGTATGTCTCGGCGTGGCTGTATCTGCGCCTCGGCTTGAGCCACGGGCTCACCGCGCCGATCGCGCTCGCGGCGACAACGCTAATCGCCGGCGTGTTCGGCTGGATCGCGCTGCGCGCCACCGGGCTCGGCTTCCTGATGATCACGCTGGCGCTCTCGCAGGTGCTGTGGGGAACGGCGTATCGCTGGGCGAGCATCACCGAGGGCGACAAGGGCCTTTCCGGGCTCACGCGCCCGGCGCCTTTCGGCATCAATCTCGATCGGCCCGCGGCGTTCTATTACTTCTCGCTGGCGGTAACCTTGGGCGCGCTCTGGCTGATGGCGCGATTCGTCGAGTCGCCCTTCGGGGCGGCGCTGCGCGGCAGCCGCGACGAGCCGCGCCGCATGAGCGCGCTCGGTCACAACGTCTGGCTGGTGCGCTGGATCACCTTCGTCTACTCCGCCTTCTGGGGCGCGGTGGCGGGGCTGCTCTTCGTCTACTATAACCAGTACATCCATCCGACCACGCTGTCGCTGACCAATTCCGCCGAGGCGCTGCTCGGGGTGATCGCCGGCGGCGCCGGCACCATCGCCGGGCCGATCGTCGGTGCAACTATCGTCGTGATCCTCAAGAACTACGTGTCGGCGTATCTCGAGCGCTGGAACATGCTGCTCGGGCTCGTCTTCGTGCTGATCGTGATCTTCATGCCCGATGGCGTGGTCCCTGGGCTGCGCCGCGGCTGGGAGCGATGGCAAGGGCGATGACGGCGGCGCTCCAGCTTCGCGGTCTGCGCAAGGCGTTCGGCGGCCTGCCGGCTATCAATGACGTCTCGCTCAGCGTGATGCCGGGCGAGCGGCGGCTCATCATCGGCCCGAACGGCGCGGGGAAGACCACGCTGTTCAACCTGATCACCGGCGATCTCGCCTCCGACGCCGGCGCCATCGAGCTCTTCGGCGAGGAAGTCTCGCGTCTGAAGTCGCACCAGCGCGCGCATTGCGGGCTCGCCCGCACCTACCAGGTCATCACGCTGTTCCCGAAGGATTCGCTCGAGCACAACATCGTGCTCGCGCTGCTCGGGCTGTCGACGGCGCGCTGGAACGCGTTGCGTCCGCTCGCCGCGCGCTCCGACATCCACGAAGCGGCGCGCCGCGTGCTCGGCCTCGTCGGTTTGGAAGAGCGCGCCGCGCGTCCTATCGGCGCGGTCTCCTACGGCGAGAAGCGTCGCGTCGAGATCGCGATGGCGCTGGCGCAAGAGCCCAAGCTGCTGCTGCTCGACGAGCCGCTGGCCGGACTCTCGCGCGAGGAGCGCGTCGCGGTGAAGGCATTGATCGTCGGCATCCCGCGCGAGGTCACCTTGGTGATGATCGAGCACGACATGGACACCGCGCTCGACCTGGCGGAGCGCATTACCGTGCTCCACTACGGCCAGGTGATCGTCGAGGGAACGCGCGGCGAAGTGGTCGCCGACCCGAGGACTCGGGAGATCTATCTTGGCAATTGAGCTCCCCACCGAGTCGGCAGCGGCGCCGGCGAGCCATCCGCCCGCCGAGGCGCTCGCGCTGTCGGGCATCGACGTGCTCTACGGCGACAGCCACGTCCTGCACGGCGTGTCGCTCACGCTCAACGCCGGGCGGGTGCTCGCGCTGCTCGGCCGCAACGGTGCCGGCAAGACGACCTGCATGCACGCCATCGTCGGCTTTCTCTCGCCCCGGGGCGGCGAGATCCGGCTGTTCGGCGAGCCGATCTCGCGACTCTCACCGGAGGCGATTTCGCGCAACGGCGTCGGCTTCGTCCCGCAGGGGCGGCGTGTCTTCGGGAGCCTGAGCGTGCGCGAGAACCTGCTCGTCGCCGCGCGTTCGCGGTCGAGTGGGCCGAGCGGGTGGACGCTCGAGCGCGTGCTCGAGCTGTTTCCGCCGTTGCGCCAACGCCAGCTCCAGCACGCCGGCTCGCTCTCCGGGGGCGAGCAGCAGATGCTCGCCATCGGGCGCGCGCTGATGGGCAATCCCCGCGTGCTGCTGATGGACGAGCCCTCCGAGGGCCTGGCGCCGTTGATCGTCGCCGAGGTCGGCCGCATCATCGCGCGGCTCAAGCAGGAAGGACAGTCGATCCTGCTGGTCGAGCAGAACGTCAAGCTCGCCTTCGATCTCGCCGACGATGTGGCGCTGCTCAACACGGGCCGCATCGCCTTCGCCGGAACCGTCGACGAGGTGCGCAACGATCAGGCGCTCGTCACGCAGCATCTCGGCGTGTTCTAGGACTAGGCGAAAGGGACGACACTCATGATGTTCACTTGCATGACGCCAGGATGCACCGAGCCTGCTCACGGTCACGCAACGACAGCGATTGCGCGGCACGGCGCGCAGCCAACCGCCGCCGCGCGCTCCAAGCGTTCCACCCGCGTGATTCGCGGGCGACGAGGCAGGCAACTGCGCATCGATATCCATTGCCATTATCTCAACGGCGCTGTGGCGGCCAAGGTCGCGCATCTCAATCCGGCGCAATACGAACCCTCGGTCGAGTTCGCCAACGCGCTCACCCGCCAAGTCAACGTCGAGCAGATCCGCGATCGCGGTCCGAAGCTCTCGACCATCGAGGTTCGCCTCAAGGACATGGATCGCATGGGTATCGACATCCAGGCGGTGTCGCCGGCGCCGAACCAGACCTACTACTGGACCGACCCGGATCTGGGCGTCGAGCTCGCGCGCATGGTCAACGACCGGCTCGCCGAGATCGTGGCGAGCTGGCCGGAGCGCTTCGTCGCGCTCGGGACGGTGCCGCTGCAGAGGGTCGAGCTGGCGGTCGCGGAGCTCGAGCGCTGCGTGAGAAAGCTCGGGCTGCGCGGGGTCGAGATCAACCCCAGCGTCAACGGCATGGATCTGACCGACCCGCGGCTCAACCTGGAGGCCTTCTTCGCCAAGGCGCAGGCGCTCGACGCCGTCATCTTCATGCATCCGATCGGCTTTACCCAGGGCGCGCGGCTCATCGATCACTACTTCAACAACGTGATCGGCAACCCGATGGAGACGACCATCGCCGCCAGCCACTTGATCTTCGACGGCGTGCTGCAGCGCAACCCGAAGCTTAAGATCGTGCTGCCGCACGCGGGCGGCTACCTCGCCCATTACTGGGCGCGCATGGACCACGCATACCGCGCGCGGGCCGATTGCCGCACCGTGATCAACAGACCGCCGTCGAGCTATCTCGAGAAGATGTACTTCGACACGATCAGCTTCGATCCGCGGATGCTGCGGCAGATGATCGACCGCTACGGGCCCGATCACCTGCTCCTCGGTACCGACTATCCCTACGACATGGGCGAGCGCGACCCGGTCGGTCTGATCGCCAGCGTCCCGCGCTTGAAGCGCGCGGAGCGTGACCTGATCGAGGGCGACAACGCGGCGCGGCTGCTCAAGATCAAGCGCTGATTCGAGAGGCGAGCCCTCTCGCACGCCATGCGTTCGCGATCGCATTTCGGAGAAACAACTTGGGCCTCAGCCGGAGCCTGCCCCGGCATGCTTGACGCCGGGGCGGGGGCGACGAGTGTGTCGGGCGCCGTCCTGTGAAGAGCAAAAACAGCCACACGTCGGGTTTCTTGGTCGGCGTCGACATCGGCGGCACGTTCACCGATTGCGTCGCGCTCGACCGCAGCGGCCGGATCACCGCCACCAAGGCGCCGTCCACGCCCGAGGATTTCGCGCAGGGCATGCTCGCCGCAATGCGCCTCGCGGCCGATCGCCTGGGACTCACCTTCGAGCGCTTCTGCCGCGAGGTCGCGCTGCTCACGCACGGAACGACGGTGGGCACCAACACGCTCATCCAGCGCAAAGGCGCCCGCGTCGGCCTGATCACCACCCGCGGCCACGAGGACGCCATCCACATCATGCGCGGCTCGCGCGGGGTCACCTCGCGCGACATTCGCAAAGTGGTGCATTTTCCCGAGAGCCGGAAGCCGGTCCCGATCGTCCCGAAACGCTTGATTGAGGGCGTTTCCGAGCGCGTCGACTGCTTCGGCGGGATCGTGGTCCCGCTCAACGAGACCGAGGCCGCGGACGCGATCCGGCGGTTGGTCGAGCAGGAGGTCGAAGCGATCGGCGTATGTTTCCTCTGGTCGTTCAAGGAGCCACGGCACGAGCTTCGCGTCAAGGAGATGATCCGCGATCTCGCGCCGCATCTGTTCGTCTCGTGCTCGGTCGACATCGCGCCGAAGTGGGGCGAATACGAGCGCATGACCGCCACCGTGCTCAACGCCTGCATCGGGCCGGTGATGGCGAGCTACCTGGGAAACCTCGATCGCAAGCTCAAGGCCTCGGGCTATGCGCAGCCGCTGCAGATCACGCAATGCGCGGGCGGCTCGATCTCGGTCGACGAGGCGATCGCCTCGCCGCTGCTCACGCTCGACTCCGGGCCGGTGTCGGGCGTCACCGGCTCGGCGTTTCTCGGGCGGCTCATGGGCTGCCCCAACATCATCACCACCGACATGGGCGGCACGTCCTTCGACGTCGGCATCGTCTTCGAGGGACGTCCGGCGTATTCGTTCGTCTCCAACGTGGCCCAGTACGAATATTTCCTGCCCCGGGTCGACCTCCAGGCGATCGGCTCGGGCGGCGGCTCGCTCGCACGGGTCGATCCGGATTCCAGGACGCTCAGCGTCGGTCCGGAGTCGGCGGGCGCCGATCCCGGTCCCGTGTGCTACGGCCGGGGCGGCGTGACGGCAACGGTGACCGACGCCGACGTGGTGCTCGGTCTCATCAATCCCGACAACTTCCTGGGAGGGCGAATGCGCCTCGACCGCGCCCAAGCGCTCGACGCCGTGCAGCGCATCGCCGCGCCGCTCAAGCTCTCGCTCATGGAAGCCGCAAGCGGTATCGCCCGCATCGCCGAGTTCAAGATGGCCGACTTGATCCGCAAGATGACCGTCGAGAAGGGCTTCGATCCGCGCGACTTCGTGCTCTTCGCCTTCGGCGGCGCGGGACCCGCGCACGCCGGGGTTTTCGCCTACGAGCTCGGGGTGCAGAAGGTAGTGATCCCGCAGAAGGAGATCGCCTCGACCTGGTGCGCCTTCGGCGCGGCCTCCGCCGATGTTCTGCACGTCTACGAGCAGGTCGACATCCAGGCGACCCCGTTCGACGCGGATCGCGTCAATCGCACCCTCGACGCGCTGGAGCGCAAGGCGAACGCGCAAATGGACCGCGACGGCATCGCCAAGCCTCGGCGCCGCTTCACGTTCTCGCTCGACATGCGCCACCGCGGGCAGATCAACGAGGTCGAGGTGATGCTCACGGGCAAGCGTCTGCAGGGCGCCTTCGCGGAGCCTTTGCGGCGCCGGTTCTACGCGCGCTACGAGCAGCTCTACGGACGCGGCTCCTCGTATGCCGAGGCGCGGCTGGAGATCGTGACGCTGCGCCTGCGCGCGACTGCGGCGACACCGCATCCCCGCTTGAAGGCGGCGAAAAAAAAGCGTGCCGCGCCCAGCGCGAAGGCTTCCCTGGGACGGCGTAACATCTACTGGGCGGAGCTCCAGAAGGCGGTTCCGAGCCCGATCTACGATGGCGCGCTGCTCGTGCCGGGCAATCGCCTGCGCGGACCGGCGGTGGTCGAGACCACCGATACCACGGTCGTCGTCCACCCGGGACGCTCGCTCGAGGTCGATGCCTTCGGCAACTTCGAGATGACGTTCCGAAGATGAGCCGGCGAGTATGCGTGCGAAAGTGGATTCTCGCTTGGGTTGTCGCCCCGGCGCAGGCCGGGGCCCAAGTTTGCGCCGTTGGCGCACCACGCTACAAACTTGGATTCCGGCCTTCGCCGGAATGACGGAGACGAGGAGTACATCGTGGCAAAGGTCAGCGCTCTCAAGAGCACCGCCCTCGACGGCCGGACCATGGGCTACGTGCCGCCGAAGAGGCTTCCGATCTCGCCGAAGCTCAAGCTGCAGCGCAAGGCGGCGCGCGACATCGACCCGATCACCTTTGAGGTCATCCGCCATGCGCTCTGGCACGTCAACGAAGAGCACGGCGCCACCATCCAGCGCGTCTCGGGCTCGCCGGTGGCGATGTACGCGCTCGACCTCAATCCGTCGATCCTCACCGAGGACGGCGAGTTCGTCTACTTCGGGCCGTACATGCAGTACATGTCCGGCGTGACGGATACGCAGGTGAAATGGATTCTCGAATTCCGCAGCGACAACCCGGGCATCTGCGACGGCGACATGTTCCTCGCCAACGACCCATGGGTGGGCGCCGCGCACCAGCAGGACGTCATGCTCATCTGCCCGGTGTTCTGGAAAGGCGAGCTCTTCTGCTGGGTGACCAACTGCCTGCATCAGTACGACATCGGCGGCATCACGCCGTCGTCGTTCTGCGGCTCCGCGGAATCCGCGTTCGAAGAGGGGATCTGCATCCCGCCGGTGAAGATCGTCGAAGGCAACGCGATCCGGCGCGACATCGAGGAGCTGTATCTGCGCGCCTCGCGCAAGCCCGAGTCCGTGGCGCTCGATTTTCGCGCCCAGCTCGCGGGCAACATCACCGCCCGCGACCGGGTGCTGGGGCTCATCGGGCGCTACGGGCCGGCAGTGGTCAAGGGCGTGATGAAGCGCGTCATCGACAACGCCGAAGCCGCGTTCCTGAGGAAATTGAAGTGCCTGCCCGACGGCGTGTGGCGCGAGCGCTCCTACGTCGAGTGCTGCCGGCCGGGCGACCGCCGCGCGCATCGGGTGATGCTGACGCTGCGCAAGACCGGCACGAGGCTCGTCTTCGAGAACGAGGGCACCGCGCCCCAGACCGGCGCGATGAACGCCACCTACTCCGGCTGGCGCGGCTCGATCATGGTGGCGCTGAACGAGCTGCTGTGCTGGGACCAGTATTTCTGCATCGGCGGGGCGCTGCGCCACGTCGACTTCGACCCGACGCCGGGAACGTTCAACTGCGCCAGCTTCCCCGCCTCGGTGTCGACTGCGCCGATCCAGGCGATGGAGATCTCGCTCTACCCCGCCTACAACGCGCTCTCGAAGATGATCTACAGCGACCCGGAAATGCGCAACGACATCATGTGCATCGGGGGAACGAGCCAGTGGCCGGCGACGATCTTCCGCGGCACGGACCAATGGGGCGAGCGCTACGGGTATATTCTGGTCGACCCGATCGGCGGGGCGATCGGCGCGTTCGCGACCGGCGACGGCATCTCGACCGGCGGTCAGTCGCGCACGCCGATCTGCAAGCTGCCCAACGTCGAGCACACCGAGCAGACCTTCCCGCTGCTCTTTCTCTACCGCAAGGAAGTGATCGATTCGGGAGGCGCGGGACGCTATCGCGGCGGGCTCTCGGCAGAGTCCTGCTTCATCCCGCATCACACCGAGGCCATCACGCAGGACACGCTCTCCTCAGGCAATGCGATCCCGACCTCGCCGGGGATGATGGGCGGATACCCGGCCACCACCAACATCTACAAGTTCAAGCGCGACACCGACATCGGCGAGCGGCTTGCAGCGCGCAGGATGCCCGCCGATATCGCGGAGCTCAACGGACGGGAGGTCACGCTGCAACTGCGCCAGGAGAACTTCCAGCAACAACCGGCGGACGTCTATGCGGTGGTCTGGTCGGCGGCGGGCGGCTTCGGCGACCCGCTCGAGCGCGACCCGGAGAAAGTCCGCGAAGACGTGATCGACAACCGCTCGGTATCGATCGCGGCCGCGCGCGACCTCTACGGTGTGGTGTTCACCGCCGACGGCGCCGTCGATGCGGCGGCGACGCAGCGGTTGCGCCACGAACGGCGCGAAACCCACCGCAAAGAGGACGGCGGCGTGGTGCAACTCGGCGGCGAAGTCGTGCTGCGCGTCACCGACAACCTCGACCTGCGCCGGGAAAGGAGCGCTCTGCGCATGGCGTGCTCCAAATGCGCGGCCGACTTAGGGCCCGTGCGCGACAATTACAAGGAGCACTGCGTGCGAAGCGACTCCGACATCCGCGCGGCGAACCCGAACATCGGCGACTATCGGCGCTACATCGACGACCGGCCGGTGTTCCGCCAGTTCTTCTGCCCGGGCTGCGGCGCGCTGATCGAGAACGAGGTCGCGCGCGAGAGCGATCCGGTGCTGCGCGACATCGAATTGCAAATGCCGTCGCCCCCGCGCAAGCGGGGACCCAGCGGCGTTCGCTCAAAGACACTGGATGGCCGTTCCTCGAAACTTCGGCCTTCGGCCTCGTTTGGCCGCAAGCTCGAAGCTCGCCGCTCCGCGGCTTCGCTTTCCCGCATTCGCGGGAAGGACGGCAAATGAACGCCCCCCGCACGCCGCGCGAGCGCGTCCCCTACTCGGCGATCGTCGACCGGCCGCCGCTGGCACTCCCCGGCGGGGCGCGGATGGTCGTGTGGACCATCGTCAACGTCGAGGATTGGGGGATCGAGCGCGCCATGCCACGCACCGTGCTCTCGCCGCCGATGGGAGCGCCGCTGCTGCCCGATCTCCCCAACTGGGCGTGGCACGAGTACGGCATGCGGGTGGGCTTCTGGCGCCTCCTCGACTGCATGCGCAAGTTCGGCGTCACGCCGACGCTCGCGATCAACGGCGTCGTGTGCCGCAACTATCCGCGCATCGCGCAGGCGGCGAAAGACGCCGGCTGGGAGTTCATGGGCCACGGCTGGCGGCAGGAGCCGATGCACAAGGTCGAGGATCAGCGCTCGGCGGTCAGCGACACGATCGAGGCGATTCGCGCGTTCGCAGGCAAACCGCCGCGTGGCTGGGAGAGCCCCGGCCTGACCGAAACCTTCGACACGATCGATCATCTGGCGGAGGCGGGCATCGAATACGTCGCCGACTGGGTGCTCGACGACCAGCCGGTTTACATTGCGACCGCTCACGGCCCGGTGCTCTCCGTGCCGTACACGGTCGAGGTGAACGACATCGCCATGATGGTCGTGCAGCATCATTCGGCGGAAGAAATGCTGCGCCGCGGCCGCGATCACTTCGACCGGCTCTATGAGGAGAGCGCCGTGGCGTGCCGCGTTATGGCGATCAGCGTCCACCCCTACATCTCGGGCGTGCCGCACCGCATTGGCTACCTCGAGGACTTGTATCGCCACGTGCTCGGCCGGCCCGGCGTGCTGCACTGGACGGGCGGTGAGATCCTGGATTGGTTTCGTGCGCAGGTGTCCGTGGAAGCGAAAGAGGAGTAGTGAACGGCACCCAGGCGATGCAACCGTGTCGATGGCCGTCATCCCGGAGCAGGCCGGGATCCAATTCCGGGGAGGCAAATTGGGCCCCGGCTCAGTTACCAAAATGAGCCGGGGCGACGAAGGACAAGCGTCGTTGACGCACTGGGCGCGCCGTGCAAGTATCTTTCAGACCCAGTAAGGAGGAGACAAAAATGAACAGACTGGTGAAGTGGTTCCTTGGAGGATGCGTCGCCTTCTCGCTCGCGCTCGCTCTCCCGCTGGGCGCGCAACAGCCGCCGCTGAAAATCGGCTTCGGTATGAGCCTCACCGGGCCGCTCGCGGGCAACGGCAAGGCGGCGCTCATCTCGATGCAGATCTGGGCCGAGGACGTCAACGCCAAGGGCGGGCTTCTCGGACGCAAGGTCGAGCTCGTCTACTACGACGACCAGACCAACCCGTCGACGGTGCCGAGCATCTACAACAAGCTGCTCGACGTCGACAAGGTCGATCTGGTGGTGTCGGGCTACGGCACCAACGTGATCGCGCCGGCGATGCCGATCATGATGCAGCGGAACATGGCCTTCATGGCGCTGTTCGGGCTCAACGTCAACTCGAAATTCAACTACGACCGCTATTTCCAGATCATGCCGGCGGGCCCGGACCCGGCAATCGGCTGGACGCAGGGGTTCTTCGACACGGCGATGACGCTCAACCCAAAGCCGCGGACCGTCGCGCTGGTCGGCGCCGATGCCGAGTATCCCGCGCTGGCGCTGGAAGGCGCGCGTGCGCAAGCCAAGCGCACGGGGCTCAAGGTCGTCTACGACAAGAGCTATCCGCCCAACACGGTGGATTTCTCGCCGATCGTGCGCGCCATCCAGGCGACCAATCCCGATCTCGTTTTTCTCGCTTCCTACCCACCGGATTCGGCCGGCATGGTGCGCGCCGTGAACGAGGTGGAGCTCAAAACCCGGATGTTCGGCGGCGGGCTGGTCGGAACGCAATTCGCCGCCCTCAAGACCCAGCTCGGGCCGCTCTTGAACGGGATCGTCAACTACGAAGCCTACGCGCCGGAAGTCGCCGGGAAGTTCCCGTTCCTCGAGCAGTTCCTCGCCAAGTACCAGGCACGCGCCGTGAAGGAAGGGGTGGACCCGCTCGGCTACTACCTGCCGCCGTACGCCTACGCGATGATGCAGGTGCTGGAGCAGGCGATCAAGGCGACCGGCGGGCTCGATCAGGCGAAGCTCGCTGATTACATGCACAAGAACGAGTTCGACACCTATGTGGGCAAGGTCCGCTTCGCCAAGAACGGCGAATGGTCCGTGCCGCGCATGCTCACGGTGCAGTACCACGGCATCGTCGGCAACGACCTCGCGCAGTGGACCAAGCCGGGTCGCGTCACCGTCCTCGCTCCGAGCGCCTACAAGACCGGCGCCGTGAAGACCCCGTACCAGGACAACCGGAAATAGCGTTGCGAGGGACGTTGGAGCGCGCGAGCGTCGTCCCCGCGGATGCGGGGACCCAGTGTCGTTACGACCACGACGCTAGATTCCCTCCCCGCTTGGCCGTTCCTCGAAACTTCGCCCTTCGGGCTCGTTTTCGCGGGGACTAAAGGCCGCGCGAATGACGACCTAACGATGGAATTCTCGACGGCGTTGTTGCTCAACGCCATCGTCGCCGGGCTGTTGCTCGGCGGCTTCTACGCGGGGGTTAGCGTCGGCATCTCGATCTCGTTCGGGATGCTCGACGTCGTCAACATCGCCCACCCGGCCTTCATCATCCTCGGCTCGTACATCGCCTACATCGTCAACGACCGGATGGGCGTCGATCCGATCGTGGTCTCGCTGGTCGTCTCGCCGCTCTTTTTCGCGCTCGGCTTGCTGCTCTACCGCGTCTATTACCTTTCCTTCGAAAGGCGCGGCCAGGAGTCGCTGCGCGGACTGGCGTTCTTCTTCGGCGTGCTGTTCATCACCGAGGTGACGCTGGTGCTCGTCTTCGGCGTCGACTACCGTCTGGTCCAGACCGCGTACTCGGAGACGACCTGGCGGCTGGGCGCGGTCGACTTTCCCTTGCGCCTGGTCGTGCCGTTCGTCGTGTCGGTGGCGATGGTGGTCGGCGTGCAGATCTTCCTGACGCGCACCTTCTTCGGCCGCGCCGTGCTGGCGGTGGCGCAGGACCAGCTCGCGCTGCGCCTGATGGGCGTGAATCCGACCCGGGTCAAGGAATTCGCCTTCGCGCTGTCGATCGCGACCGCCGGTGTGGCCGGCGCCTTCCTGATCGTCATCCAGCCGGTGCAGCCCGCGATCGGGCGCGAATACATCGGCCTGGTGTTCGCGGTGTGCGTGCTGGGCGGCCTGGGCTCGATCTGGGGCACGCTGCTCGGCGCCTTCGTGCTGGGGCTCGCCGAGTCGTTCACCTCGACCTTCTTCGGACCGTCGTGGGCGCCGGCGGTCTCCTTCGGGCTCTTGCTCGCCGCGCTCGCCTTCAAGCCCTCGGGGCTCCTCGGGCGATGAGCGCCGCAGGGCCGCCCCAAGGCGCGCATTGCGCCCCCGCTTTTGGGGGCAGCGCAGCGGCCGAATTGGCCAATGAGGCCGCAAGCGTGGGGGCCCACCCATGAGCAACCGGCTGTTCGCCGCCGCCGTATTCGCGATCGCCGTCGCGGTCATCGCCGCGAGCCGGCTCGTCTCCAACGACTACTTCTTCTCCGCCGCCTACACGGTGCTGCAGTTCA
Source organism: Casimicrobiaceae bacterium (assembly GCA_036382945.1). Lineage (GTDB taxonomy): Bacteria > Pseudomonadota > Gammaproteobacteria > Burkholderiales > Casimicrobiaceae > PALSA-1003. The sequence goes on along the minus strand of DASVPH010000041.1, from coordinate 5,124 downwards.
TCGTCTTGGCCACGGCGTGGAACATCCTGGGCGGCTACACCGGGTACGTGAACTTCGGCTCGGCGGCGTTCTTCGCGACCGGCGCCTACTCGACGGTCTTCCTCTACAAGGCGCTGCACGCGGCGCTGCCGGTCATGATCGTGACCGGCACGCTCGCTGCCGGGTTGCTCGGACTCGCGGTCGGCTATCTGACGCTGCGCCTGCGCGGGGTCTTCTTCGCGATCGCGACCCTCGCGCTTGCGGTCGTGCTCAATACCTTCGTGGTGAACTGGGACTACGTCGGCGGCGCGCGCGGCGCGTATATCCTGCAGCCGCGCGAGGTGCCGTTCGGGCTGCCGCGCTACATTCACCTGCTCTACGCGGCGATGGTGCTGATGAGCGCGCTCGCGCTCGTGCTCGCCCGCGCGATCGAGACCTCCACCATCGGCCAGGGGCTCGCTGCGATCCGCGACGACGAGCTCGCCGCCGAGAGCGCGGGCGTGCCCACGCTGCGGCTCAAGCTCTTCTCCGCGACGGTCAGCGGCGCGCTGATGGGGATGGCCGGGACGACCTTTCCGTTGTACCTGTCGTACGTCGAGCCGAGCGCGGCGTTCAATCTTTCCTACGCGGTCAACAGCATCGCCATGCCGCTGATCGGCGGCATGATGAGCTGGCTGGGGCCGCTCATCGGCGCCGTGCTCCTCGGCACGGTGCAACAGGTGGTGCAGGTCACGATCTCGTCGGCGTGGAACCTGCTGATCGTCGGCGTGCTGCTGGTCGTCTTCGTCACGCTCGCGCCGAACGGGATCATGGGCTGGGTCGACGCCTGGCGACGGACGAGGAGTTAATGTCTGACGAGCGACGAGTAGCTCGTCGTCCCGGGCGACCGCGCAGCGCGAGACCCGGGACCCAGTGTCGTTTGGACCCTTCAGTGCGAATCGTCACGAACGACGCTAATGGGTCCCCGCTTTCGCGGGGACGACGAGCAGGAGCATGCGCGTGAGCGAGCCCTTGCTGCAAGTCTCCGGCGTGACCAAGCGCTTCGGCGGCTTCACCGCGCTCGACAGAGTCGATCTCGTGGTCGGACCGGGCGAGCGGCTCGGCCTGATCGGACCCAACGGGTCGGGCAAGAGCACGCTGGTCAACTGCATCTGCGGCGCGCTGCGCAACGACGAAGGCACGATCCGTTTCGACGGGCGCGATCTCGGCGGAGAGCCGGCGCATCGGCGCACCCGGCTCGGCCTGGCGCGAAGCTTCCAGATCCCGAAGCCGTTCGCCAGCATGTCGGTGCTCGACAACCTGCGCATCCCCCTGGTGTACGCGGCGAGGCAGCATGAGAAGCTGGCCAAGAGCCTGGTCACCGACGAGGCGATGCACATCCTCGAGCGGGTGGGCTTGGGCGACAAGGCGCACGCCATGTCGGGACGCCTCACCCAGGTCGACATGCGAAAGCTGGAGCTCGCGCGGGCGATGGCGGCAAAGCCCAGGCTGCTGATCTCCGACGAAGCGATGGCCGGGCTGTCGACCTCCGAGGTCGACGACATCCTCGTTCTGCTCTCCGGTCTCAAAGAGCAGGGTGTAGCCGTCATCATGATCGAGCACGTCATGCGTGCCGTGATGCGCTTCTCCGAGCGCGTTGCCGTCCTCGTCGCGGGGCGCAAGATCGCCGACGGCGATCCGCAGGCCGTGGCGAGCAACATGGAAGTGGTCATCGCCTACCTTGGCCAATAGCATCCGCATCGAGAACGTTTCCGCGGGCTACGGCACGGTGCGCGTGCTCGAGCGCATTTCGCTCTCCGTGAACGACGGCGAGACGGTGACGCTCCTCGGCGCCAACGGCAACGGCAAGAGCACGCTCATGAAATGCATCATGGGTATCGTGCGTCCGAGCGCCGGACGCGTCACCGCGACGATCGACGGCGTCGACCACGACCTCGCGGGCATGGCGCCGGAGGCCATCGTCGATCTCGGGATCTCGCTGGTCCCCGAGGGCCGGCGCCTGTTCGCGCGCCTCACGGTCGAGGAGAACCTCCTGCTCGGCGCGTACCGGCGCACGGCCCGCGCCGAGATGGCGCGCAACCTCGCGTTCTGCTTCGAGACCTTTCCCGTCCTGGCGAAGCGGCGCACGCAGCTCGCGGGCAGCATGAGCGGAGGCGAGCAGCAGATGCTCACCCTGGCGCGCGCGCTGATGACCGCGCCCCGAATCCTGCTCATCGACGAGCCGTCGGTGGGCCTCGCGCCGATCCTGGTCATCCACACCATCGACAAGATCTGCGAGCTCAAGGAGCGCTATGGCCTCACCGTGCTTATGGCCGAGCAGAACTTCCACCAGGCGATCCGCATCGCCGACCGCGGCTACGTCATCGTCCACGGCAGGATCGAGTACGACGGCGGCTCGCGCGAAGAGCTCGCGAACAACGAGCTGGTGCACAAGCTGTATCTCGGGATGTAAACCCGCTCCGAAGACTCTCGCGGACGCCGTAAGCGTCGTTCCCGCGTAACAGGAACCCAGCGACTTTGGTTCGAACGACACTTCGGTCCCGCGTTCGCGGGAACGACGGGCTCTACAGCGTCGGATTGTCGCAGGGCAGCCCGAGCGCGACGCGGCCGAAGGTCGTCGCCTGCGGCTCCCAGGTCATCGAGATGTGCGCGGTGGCGGCGTGCACGTCGCGAAACGCCCGCTGCAGCGGGTGCTCGTCGAACAATGCACCGCCGCCGCCCGCCTTGAACAGGACGTCGACCGCGCGCTCGCACAATCCCGCCGTGAACGCCCCGTCGCGGCGCCAGGTGGCCTTCAGCATCAGGTCCGGCACTTCATCGCGCTCGGCCAGCGCCTGCGCAGTCGCGCAATGGTCGTGCATCACCCGGCGCGCGGTGTCGATGCAGGCGGCGGCTTCGGCGAGGCGCATCTGCACCGCGGTCATGTCGGCGAGGCGCTTCCCCGAGTAGCGCGCCACGCGTCCGCGCAAGCCCTCGACGAAGCTCTCGTAGGCGCCCTGCGCGATGCCGAGCGCGACGCCGGTCAGCATGTAAGGGAACGTGGCGAAGATCGGGATGCGGAAGAGCGGCGACGGATTCGCTACGGCGCCGGGATGATGGCTCCCACCCCGCGTGGCGGCGACCGACAGCGTGCGCTCTTCGGAAGCGAACACGTCGCTCACTTCGACGTCCTTGCTGCCGGTGCCGCGCAGCCCCATCACGTGCCAGTTGTCGATGATCGTGTAGTCCTCGCGCGGCAGCAGAAAGATCCGATACTCGCCCGCGTCACCTTCGCCGCGCACGATACCGCCGAGCATGTTCCACGCGGCGGGATCGACGCCGCTCGAGAACGGCCAGCGTCCGCTCAGGCGATAGCCGCCCGCCACGCGGGTCGCGCGCCCCGCCGGAAACACCATCGACGAGGCGATGAGGACTGCGGGGTCCGCGCTCCAGATCGCGTCTTGGGTTGCGACCGGCCAGAACGCGAGCATCCAGTGGTGCACCGCATAATTCGCCCAGTTCCACGCGGTCGAGCCGCAGCCGCGCGCGAGCTCCGAGCCGATGTCGATCAACGCGGTCCAGGGCAGCTCGGACCCGCCGACGCGTCGCGGCTGCAGCACGCGCATCAAGCCCGCCTCCTCGATCTCGCGAATCGACTCCTCGGGGCAGCGGCGCAACGCGTCGGCGAGGCTCGCCCGCTCCTTCAGCCGCGGCACCATGGCGCGCGAGCGCGCCAGCGCCTCGTCGGGCGTGAGGACGGGCGCGCTGCGACTGACGATTTCGACGGGCAACGTCGCCTTCAGGCGGCAGCCGCGGCGGTGCTTCGCGTCTGCGGCGCCTCGGCAGCAGGGAAATTGAGCTCGACGGTGATGCCGTTGGGATCCTTGATGAACACCTGGTGCAAGCCGAGCGCGGGCACCGTGCGCTCGAAGAAGCTCACGCTCAAGCGACGGCAGCGCTCGAGCATCCCCGCGCGGCCGGTCACCGAGAGCGCGACGTGATCGAGCGCGCCGGTGCTGCCCTTGAGCGTGTCGGGATCCCTATAGCCCACGGTGTCGATCAGCCCCTGCGGATCGTTGGAATCCACACCCATGACGTGCACGATGCCGTAGTTGCCGTGGGCGTGCTCGAGGTCGGCCGGGGGCTCGCCGTTGTAGAGCCAAAGCCCGGGGAACGGAAACGCCGGACGCGGTCCGACGGTGAGCCCGATCACTTCCGTGTAGAACTTGCGCGACGCCTCGACGTCGAGCGTACGGATCGAGTAATGGTCGATGCGCTTGATTTCCATCGGGACCTCCGGATTTTCGTCGGTTGCGAAGGCGCTCGCGGTCGAGGGCTTCGCCACCGTCCGAGCGAGTCTTCGTCTAACCTAGCGAGCGCCCCAGGGCGTGTCAAGCGGCGCGCGGGATAACGGAAAGCGGGAGATACGACGCGTGTGACCACCCACCGGCAGGGTGTTGGTGCGGGCGTTGTCGTCGGCCGCGAAAACTATTGCGACTCGAGGAGCTCGCTTCGGCTACGGCTGCAAGCCCGCGCTCCTGATGCCGGCGAGCGCGCAGTCTTCGTCGCGATCCGAGGTGTCGCCGCTGATGCCGACCGCGCCCACGACGTTGCGTGCTTCGTCGTGAATGAGCACACCGCCGGCCGCGGGGACGAGGCGGCCCCGGCTCACCGAAGCGAGCGCGCCGAAGAAGTTCGGGACCTTCTGCGCCCGCTCGGCGAGCTCCCGGCTCGAGAGCCCCATACCCAACGCACCCCAGGCTTTGCCGCGCGCTATATCAGCGCGAAGGATCCCCGAGCCGTCCTGGCGCTTGAGCGCGATGTCGTGACCTCCCGCATCGAGCACGACCACGGTCAGCGGCGCAGTGCCGATCTCCGCCGCGCGCGCAAGCGCACCGTCGATCACGCGCAGCGCCGATTCCAGCGAAAGTCTCGTCATTCGCGAGCGGCTCGCGGCAAACGCTCCGTGTTGCCAGCGGCGAGTGTAGCAGTCGTTGAGGTCACCGGCCAACCGGTACGAACGATCGTGTTAGTAACATGAGGAATGTCCGGTCCAGGTAACACATGAAATGTCCGGTTTAAGGTTTGACCTCTGGAAAGGAGGTGGACCTTGGGCCGGGCGAGCGTGTTACAGGAGATCAGGACCATGCGTTTTGAAGAGGTGTA
>DASVPH010000040.1:0-41287 GCA_036382945.1 Casimicrobiaceae bacterium | reverse complement strand
TGGTGCTGTTGAGTGGATTCGAACCACCGACCTACTGATTACGAATCAGTTGCTCTACCAGCTGAGCTACAACAGCCCTGAGGAGCGATCGTCGAAGCGACGAGCCGCGACGCGCGGTAAACTGCGAAGGGCGAAGTATACCGGAGCGGGCACGCGCCGGCCAGACGCGATGCCCGAAGCGAGCGCGCTCCGGCGACGCATTCGCGCATGCCCGAACACCGCCATCTTTCCGGTTTCCACGCGATCATCGCGCGACTGCGCGCGCGGCCGGAGAGCGTGCGCACGATCTACGTCTGCGCTTCGCGCCAGGACCGCCGGGCGCGCGAGTTGATCGAGCGCGCGCAAGCGGCCGGCGTCGCCGTCCACACGGTCGACGACGAGCGGCTTGCGGCGCTCGCCGGCAACGACAAGCATCAAGGTGTGGTCGCCGTGGTCGATGCCGCGGATCCGCACCGCACGCTCGACGAGGTGCTCGACGGGCTGGCCGGTCCGCCGCTGCTGCTGGTACTCGACGGGGTCACCGATCCGCACAACCTGGGCGCGTGCATGCGCAGCGCCGACGCCTTTGGCGCGCACGCGATCGTCGTGCCGAGGGATCGCGCCGTGGGTGTCACCGCCACGGTGGCCAAGGCCGCGTCGGGGGCGGCGGATACCGTGCCGGTCGTCAGCGTGGCGAACCTGGCGCGCAGCTTGCGCGCGCTGAAGGAGCGCGGCGTCTGGGTCGTGGGCGCCGATGCGGGTGGCGGCGAAAGCCTGTTCGACGCCGATCTGTCCGGCGGACTCGCCTGGGTGCTGGGCGGGGAGGGGGCCGGCTTGCGCCGACTCACGCGCGAGTCGTGCGATCGTTTGCTCCGGATTCCCCTGCAAGGCACCGTCGAATCGCTCAACGTATCGGTTGCGGCGAGCCTGTGCCTGTACGAGACGCGCAGGCAGCGCGCGCTCAAGGATCGGCGCTGACGCGCTTGCGTCGGCGCCAAGGGACGCGCCGCACGCCCGTTGCCTTCGGCAGCGCGCACGGCTAGCATTGCCCGCATCCGCAGGCGCGCTCCTCGCGCGCCGAGCCAAACCCCAGCGAGGAGGCCATGTTCGACCCTCATTTCGTCGGCTCCCATCCGTGGCTTCGCGCCGCGCTTGCCGTCGGCGTGCTTCTCTCTTCGGCCGCGCTCGCGAAGGGGACGCTGGTCTATTGCTCCGAAGGCAGCCCCGAGGGCTTCCAGCCGCAGTTTTTCACGACCGGAACGACCTTCGATGCGGTGTCGGTGCCGATTTTCAATCGCCTGGTCCAGTTCGAGATCGGCACCACCAACATCGTGCCCGCGCTCGCCGAGTCGTGGACGGTGTCGCCCGACGGCAAGACCTACACCTTCAAGCTGCGCCGGGGCGTCAAGTTCCACAACAACGCCAACTTCAAGCCCACGCGCGACTTCAACGCGGAGGACGTGCTGTTCTCCTGGAACCGGATGGCCGACGACAACCATCCGTTCCACAGGATGACCGCCGGCCAGACCTTCGCCTATTACGACGACATGGGCATGAAGAACATCGTCGACAAGGTCGACAAGATCGACGACTACACCGTGCGCTTCAACCTGAAGCGGCCCGAGGCGCCGTTCCTCGCCGACATGGCGATGGACTTCGCCTCGATCCTGTCGAAGGAATACTTCGAGACGATGCAGAAGAGGGGCACGCCCAACGCCGCCGACGTCTACCCGATCGGCACCGGCCCCTTCGAGTTCGTGAGCTATCAGAAGGACGCGACCATCCGCTACAAGGCGTTCGACAAATACTGGGGCGGGCGGCCGAAGATCGACAACCTGGTGTATTCCATCACGCGCGACGCGACCGCGCGCTACGCCAAGCTCAAGACCGGCGAATGCCAGGCGATGGCCTTTCCGAAGCCGGCGGATCTCGACGCGATGCGCAAGGATCCGCAGCTCAGGGTGCTGCAGAAGGAAGGCCTCAACATCGGCTACATCGCCTTCAACGTCGAGAAGAAGCCCTTCGACGACAAGCGCGTGCGCCAGGCGCTCAACTACGCGACCAACAAGGACGCCATCGTGAAGGCCGTGTATCAGGGCAACGCACAGGTGGCGAAGAACCCGATTCCGCCGATCCTGTGGAGCTACAACAACGCGGTCAAGGATTATCCGTACGATCCGGCGAAGGCGAAGGAGCTGCTCGCGCAGGCCGGATTTCCCAACGGCTTCGAGCTGGAGCTGTGGTATCTGCCGGTGACGCGGCCGTACAACCCCGACGGCAAGCGCATGGCGGAGATGATCCAGGCCGATTGGGAAAAGGTGGGCGTCAAGGCCAAGCTCGTCACCTACGAATGGGCCGAGTATCGCAAGCGCTCCAAGGGCGGCGAGCATCAGGTGGTCATGTTCGGCTGGTCGGGCGACAACGGCGATCCGGACAACTTCTTCGTGCCCTTGCTTGGCTGCGAAGCGGTCAAGGGCGGCGGCAACAGCGCCCGCTGGTGCAACAAGTCCTTCGAGGACCTGATCATCAAGGCCGCGCAGACGCCCAAGCAGGCCGATCGCGCCAAGCTCTACGAGCAGGCGCAGGTGATCTTCAAGGAAGAAGCGCCGTGGATCACGATCGCCCACTCGATCCGCTTCGACCCGATCCGCAAGGAGGTCAAGGGTTACAAGATGGACGCGACGGCGCACCACTACTTCGACAAGGTCGAGATCGTGCCGGGGCCGTAGCTTGAGTCATCCCGGCCCCGGCTTTAAGCATGCCGGGGCAGGCTCGGGCCGGGATCCAAGTTTGTGACTGTCATCGCTGCGGAAAACTTGGCCCCCGGCCCCCGATTCAATCATTCGGGTGCAGGCTCTGCGCCGGGGCTACGAACACACGAAGCCGTCGTCCCCGCGAACGCGGGGATCCAATGTCGTTATCGCACGTTCACGTGAAAGACACTGGATTCCCGCTTGCGCGGGAATGACGAACAGTCATGCTCGCCTTCATCCTCCGCCGCGCGGCGCTGATCGTCCCGACGTTCATCGGCGTAACGCTGCTCGCCTTCGCGCTGATCCACCTCATCCCCGGCGACCCGGTCGAGAATCTCTCCGGCGAGCGCGGCATGGACCCCGCGCGGCGCGAGCGCCTGCTGCACGAGTTCGGGCTCGACCGGCCGCTGCCGGCGCAATACGCCGAGTACATCGCGCAGGTGGTGAAGGGCGATCTCGGGACCTCGCTGACCACGCACGAGCCGGTGCTCTCCGAGTTCCTCACCCTCTTTCCCGCGACGATCGAGCTCGCGTTCTTCGCCATGCTGCTCGCGGTCGCATTGGGGCTTCCCGCCGGCATCCTCGCGGCGCTCAAGCGCAACACGGTGGCCGACTACGCGGTGATGGGCGTCTCGCTCACCGGCTATTCGATGCCCATCTTCTGGTGGGCGCTGCTGCTCATCCTGTTCTTCTCGGTGCAGCTCGGCTGGACGCCGGTGTCGGGGCGGATCGCGGTGCAGTACGACGTTCCCGCCGCGACCGGCTTCATGCTGATCGATACGCTGCTTGCGGGTGATCGGGCCGCGTTCCGCTCGGCGCTCTCCCATCTCATCCTGCCCTCGATCGCGCTGGGCACGATTCCGCTGGCGGTCATCGCCCGCATGACGCGCTCGGCGATGCTCGAGGTGCTGCGCGAAGACTACGTGCGCACCGCGCGCGCCAAGGGGTTGCCGCCCTGGCAGGTGATCCTCGTCCACGCGCTGCGCAACGCGCTCATTCCCGTCATCACCGTCATCGGCTTGCAGGTGGGGTTGCTCCTCTCGGGGGCGATCCTCACCGAGACCATCTTCTCCTGGCCGGGCGTCGGCAACTGGCTCATCCACGGCGTGCAGTCGCGCGACTATCCCGTGGTGCAGGGCGGGATCCTGCTCATCGCCGCGATCGTCGTCAGCGTGAATCTCATCGTCGATCTCCTCTACGGCGTGGTGAACCCGCGGATTCGACATGCGTAGTCGGCTATGAGCGAAGCCTTTGCCGCCGTTGCCCGCGAAGCCCTACCGGGTCGCGCCGAAGCTCCGCTCGCCGAGTTCTGGCGCGCCTATGCGCAAAGCCGCGGCGCGCTCCTCGGCCTGGGCCTGACCGTCGCGCTCCTCCTGCTCGCGATCTTCGCGGGGCTGATCGCGCCGCACCCGCCGTACGAGCAATACCGCGAGTTCACGCTGGCGCCGCCCGCCTGGCAGGCGGGCGGCAGCGCGCGCTTCCTCTTCGGCACCGATCCGGTCGGGCGCGACATCCTGTCGCGGCTGATCTACGGCACGCGACTGTCGCTGCTGATCGGGCTGATCTCGGTGGCGATCTCGCTCTCGCTGGGCATCGTCCTGGGGCTTATCGCCGGCTACGTCCGCGGCTGGCTGGAAACGACCATCATGCGCTTGATGGATGTCATGCTGGCGCTGCCGAGCCTGCTGCTCGCCATCGCGGTGGTGGCGATCCTCGGGCCCGGCCTGATCAACGCCATGTACGCGATCGCCATCGTGCTGCTGCCGCACTACGTGCGCTTGACGCGCGCCGCGGTGATCGCGGAGGCGGGCAAGGAGTACGTCCAGTCCTCGAAGATCGCGGGCGCCGGGCCGCTGCGGCTGATGTTCAGCACCATCCTGCCCAACTGCCTCGCGCCGCTGATCGTGCAGGCCACGCTTGGCTTCTCGTCGGCCATTCTCGATGCCGCGGCGCTGGGCTTTCTCGGGCTCGGCGCGCAGCCGCCGACGCCCGAGTGGGGCTCGATGCTCGCCGACGCGCTCGAGTTCATCCAGCGCGCGTCGTGGGTCGTGACTTTTCCGGGGCTCGCGATCCTGGTGACGGTGCTCGCGTTCAACCTGATGGGCGACGGGCTTCGCGACGCGCTGGATCCGAAGCTCAAGCGATGAGGGGGAAAGCTTCAGCGCAGAGACGCAAAGAGCGCAAGGACATTCCGAGTGGATCCATCCCTGTAACAGGAGTGAGAAGCGCGATGGGTATCTTTGCGTACTTGGTGTATTTGCGGCAAGGCTTTTAGGACCAGCCATGCCGCTGCTTGAAGTCGAAGACCTGCGCGTCGAGTTCGGCGCGGTGTCCTCGCCCATCGTCGCCGTCGACGGTGTGGACCTCACGCTAGAGGCGGGCGAGCTCGTCGGTTGCGTCGGCGAGTCGGGGTCGGGCAAGAGCGTGCTCGCGCTCTCGCTCATGGGCCTCACCGAGTTTCCCGGCCGGGTCAAGGCGAGGCGGCTCGCCTTCGCCGGCCGCGATCTGCTGACGCTCTCCGCCGCGCAGCACCGCAGCCTCGTGGGCAAGGAGATCGCGATGATCTTCCAGGACCCGCTGGCGAGCCTGGATCCCTGCTACACGGTCGCCTTCCAGTTGACGGAGACGCTGCGCATGCACGGCACCGACGAGGAGCGCGCGAGCGCGAAGCTGCGCCGGGCGCGCGCGCTCGAGCTCTTGCGGCAGGTCGAGATTCCGGGCGCCGAGGCGCGCCTCGCGGCGTTCCCGCATCAGCTCTCCGGCGGGATGGCGCAACGAGTGATGATCGCGATGGCGATCGCCTGCAATCCCAAGCTCTTGATCGCCGACGAGCCGACCACCGCGCTCGACGTGACCGTGCAGGCTCAGGTTCTCGATCTGCTGCTGCGGTTGCAGCGCGAGCGCGGCATGGCGCTCTTGTTGATCGCGCACGATCTCGCGGTCGTCGCGGAGATCGCGCGCCGCGTGTTCGTCATGTACGCAGGACAGGTGGTCGAGACCGGCACCGTGCCGGAGATTTTCGAGGCGCCGCTGCATCCCTACACGCAGGCGCTGCTCGCGGCGCTGCCGGAGCACAATCGCGATCGCGCGCGCCTGAAGGCGATCCGGGGTGTGGTTCCCGGTGTGCACGACCGCCCGGCGGGGTGCCTGCTCCATCCGCGCTGCGACTATGCGGTCGAGCGCTGTCGCGCCGAGCGGCCGCCGCTCGAGGGCCCGAGCGCGCGGCAGGCCCGTTGCCATTTTCCGCTCGACGCTTCGGGCCGACCCACGCGAGGCTGGCAGCCGCAGCGCAAGGCCGCACCGCTCGACGCGTGAGGCGATAAGATGAGCGCCGTGGCTCCGCTCCTCGAAGCGCGCTCTCTCTCGCGCCACTATGTCGCGTCGCGCGGAGTGTTCCGTGCCAAGGGTCTAGTGCGGGCGCTCGACGGCGTGTCCTTCACCATCGACCCGGGCCAGGCGCTGGCCTGCGTCGGGGAATCGGGCTGCGGCAAGTCCACACTCGCGCGGCAGGTCACCATGATCGAGCGACCGACCGCGGGGAGGCTCTGCATCGACGGCGAAGACATCGCGACCGCCGACCGCACGACGCTCAAGCGGTTGCGGCCGCGGGTGCAGATGGTATTCCAGAACCCGTTGGCCTCGCTCAATCCGCGCAAGAAGGTCGGGGCGCTGCTCGAAGAGCCGCTCGCGCTCAACACCAAGCTCGGTGCCGTCGAGCGGCGCGAAGCGGCGCTGGCCATGATGGCTCGAGTCGGGCTCAAGCCGGAGCACTATCGCCGCTATCCGCACATGTTCTCCGGCGGCCAGCGCCAGCGCATCGCGGTCGCGCGGGCGCTGATGCTGCATCCGCGCCTGGTGGTGGCCGACGAGCCGGTGTCCGCGCTCGACGTGTCGATCCAGGCGCAGGTGCTGAACCTGCTGCTGGACCTCCAGGAGGAGATGGGCGTCGCCTACCTCTTCATCTCGCACAACCTGCAGGTCGTGCGCCACATCGCCGACGCGGTGATGGTGATGTACCTGGGCAAGCTCGTCGAGTACGGAGCGAAAGCCGAGATCTTCGAGCGGCCTCTGCATCCGTATACGCGGGCGCTGCTGGCGGCCACGCCGACCCTCGACGCGCGGGCGCGGCGCCAGCGCATCGCGGTGAAGGGCGAGCTGCCCTCACCGCTCAGCCCGCCGCCGGGGTGTGCCTTCCACACCCGCTGCCCGTACGCGGTCGAGCGCTGTCGAGCGGAAGTGCCCGCGCTGTCGCCGTTCGGGCGGGTGCAGGTGGCCTGCCATCGCGCCGCCGAGTTGTAGCGGCGCGAGGAGGCCGCCTCTCCGCCCCTGCGTTGACGCTCCCCGGCGCTTTGGGCATCATCGAAGCGCGTCCAGGAAACCGTCACGAGCGCGTTTCCGAAGCGCCTTAAGCCGACCCCCGTGCTCGCGTTCATCCTTCGCCGCATCCTGCAATCCTTCGTCGTCATGGCGGTGGTCGCGTTCATCGCCTTCGGCTTGTTCACCTTCACCGGCGACCCGGTCACCTTCATGGTCGGCCAGGACGCCACCCAGGAGCAGCGCGCGCAGTTGCGCGCCGATCTCGGCCTCGATCAGCCGTTCTATGTCCAGTTCGGCCGTTTCGTCGCGCGCGCCGTGCAGGGCGAGTTCGGCCTGTCGCTGCGGCAGGGCCGCCCCGTTTCGACGCTGATCAAGGAGCGCCTGCCGGCCACGCTGGAGCTGGCGACCACCGCCGCGCTGCTGGCGCTCGCTCTCGGGATTCCCGCCGGCGTCTACACGGCGCTCAAGCGCAGGTCCTGGTTCGCGCAGCTCCTGCTGACCGTATCGCTCGTCGGCGTGTCGCTGCCCACCTTCCTGATCGGCATCCTGCTCATCCTGATCTTCGCGGTCATTCTCGGCTGGCTGCCGTCGTTCGGCCGCGGCGAGACGGTGGCCTTCGGCTGGTGGACGACGGGATTTTTGACCAAGAGCGGGCTGAAGGCGCTGATCCTGCCGTCGATCACGCTGTCGCTGTTCCAGCTGACGCTGATCATGCGGCTGGTGCGCGCCGAGATGCTCGAAGTGCTGCGCACCGATTACATCAAGTTCGCGCGCGCCCGCGGGCTCACCAATCGCGCGATCCACTTCGGGCACGCGCTCAAGAACACGCTGGTGCCGGTGATCACCATCACCGGGCTGCAGCTCGGCGGGATCATCGCCTTCGCCATCGTTACCGAGACGGTGTTCCAGTGGCCGGGCATGGGGCTGCTCTTCATCCAGGCGGTGAGCTTCGCCGACGTGCCGGTAATGGCGGCCTATCTGGTCCTCATCGGGCTCGTGTTCGTGCTCATCAACCTCGTGGTCGACCTGCTCTACTACGCGGTCGACCCGCGCCTGCGCATCGAGCGCCTGGTTGCGGCGCATTAATGAGCGAGACGCGATCTGTCATGAGCGCCGCAGGGCCGTCCCAAGGCGCGAATTGCTCCCCCGCTTTTGGGGGCAGCGCAGCGGCCGAATGGGCCCATGAGGCCGCAAGCGTGGGGGTCCATCTTTGAGCCCGGTCGACTATCTTCGCGGCGAGCACGCCGCACTGACCGAGCTCAGGCGCGATCTGCACGCCCACCCGGAGCTCGGCTTCGAGGAGCATCGGACCGCCCAGGTCGTGGCCACCGAGCTCGATCGGCTCGGGGTCGAGTATCACAGCGGCGTGGGACGCACCGGTGTGGTCGCCGTGATTCGCGGACAGCGCAACGACAGCGGTCGCTCGATCGGCTTGCGCGCCGACATGGATGCGCTGCCGATGCACGAGGAGAACGAGTTTGCCCATGCGTCGCGTTTCAAGGGGCGCATGCACGGCTGCGGCCACGACGGGCACACGACGATGCTCCTCGGCGCGGCGCGCTATCTCGCCGCGACCCGCCGCTTCGACGGCACGGCCTATCTCATCTTCCAGCCGGGCGAGGAGGGCTTCGCCGGCGGCAAGGCGATGATCGACGACGGACTGTTCGAGCGCTTCCCCGCCGACGAGATCTACGCGCTGCACAACTGGCCGGGGCTGCCGCCGGGAACGATCGCGGTCCGTCCTGGACCGATGATGGCCGCGGCCGACCGGATCGAGATCCACATCGAGGGTCGCGGCGGTCACGGTGCGCACCCGCACAGGACGGTCGACCCGGTACTGGTGGCCGGTCACATCATCACCGCCGCACAGTCGATCGTTTCGCGCAACGTCAGCCCGGTCGACAACGCGGTGGTGAGCCTGTGCGCGATGCACGCGGGCAATCTCGCCGCGATGAGCGTCGTCCCGCGCGAGGCGCGGCTGGTCGGTACGGTGCGGACGTTTCGCCCGGAGACGCAGGATGCGATCGAGCGGCGGCTGAACGAGCTCGTGCATTCGATCGCTGCGGCGTTCGGCGCTGCGGCCGCGCTCAAGTACGAGCGGATGTACCCGGCGACGATCAACAGCAAGCGCGAGGCCGAGTTCGCGGCGCAAGTCGCCGACGCCCTGATCGGACCGGACAACGTCGTGCGCGATCTCGAGCCCAGCATGGGCTCGGAGGATTTCTCGTTCATGCTGCAGCACCGCCCCGGGGCTTACGCGCGCCTGGGGCAAGGCGGCGCCGAGGGCGGCTGCTTCCTGCACAACAGCCGCTACGACTTCAACGACGAAGTGATCCCGCTCGGCGCGGGGTATCTCGCGGCGCTCGCCGAGCAAGCGCTGCCGCTCGGACCTCGATCAGTCGCCGGCCACCAGTCAGCGTGAACCCCGCCACGCATTTCGCGCAGAGCTACGTCGAGGCCCGCGACAAGTTCCTCGCCGCGGCGGCCGCCTGCGGCGCGCGAGCGTTCTGGCACGTGCATCCGAGCGAGCGCGGCGCACAGGGCGAGGAGCTGTCGGTCGACATGGCGCAGATCGGCGACGAGCGTGCGCCCGGGTTGCTGCTGCTGACCTCGGGCACGCACGGTGTGGAAGGGTTCTGCGGCTCGGGCTGCCAGGTCGCGCTCCTGCGCGACGAGGCGTTCCGCGCCGCGGTCGAGCGCTCGGGAGCGAGCGTGCTGATGCTGCACGCGCTCAATCCCTACGGGTTTTCGCATCTGCGGCGGGTGAACGAGGACAACGCGGATCTCAATCGCAACTTCGTCGATTTCGCCTCGCCCCTGCCGTCCAATCCCGCCTACGCGGAGATTCACCGGTGGCTGCTTCCGGCGGCGTGGCCTCCGCCGCCGGCGTCCGAGGCGAAGCTCGGGGCGTGGATCAAGGCGCACGGGGACAAAGCGTTTCAGGCGGCGGTGAGCGGCGGGCAGTACGCCTTCCCCGACGGCATGTTCTACGGCGGGAGCGGCATGTCGTGGAGCAACGCCTGTCTGCACGCCGCGCTGCGGGCGCAGGTTCGTTCCCGGCAGCGCCTGGGCTGGATCGACTTCCATACCGGGCTGGGCCCACGCGGGCACGGCGAGAAGATCTACTCGGGCCGCGACGAGGCGATCGACATCGGGCGCGCCAGGGCGTGGTGGGGCGGCGAGGTGACGTCGTTCTTCGACGGCTCGTCGGCCTCGGCGCGGGTCTCCGGCGTCATCTCCGCGGCTGCCTACATCGAGTGTCCACGCACCGAGATGACGGCCATCGCGCTGGAATACGGGACCTACCCGCTTGAGCAGACGTTGCAGGCGCTGCGCGCCGAACACTGGCTGCACAACCATCCGGAGGCGCCGCCAGGGCTGCGCCAGGAGATCAAGCGGGCGATTCGCGATACGTTCTACATCGACGCCGACGACTGGAAGGCGACCGTCTACGAGCAGGCGAAGGATGCCTGCCTCAAGGCACTGGCGGCGCTCTGCGCGACGCCGGTCCATTCTTGATCCAAACACTACGTCAACCCAGGAGCCCATCGACCATGAAGATCATCAAAACGTTGCTCGCCGCCGCGATCGTCGCCGGCGGATTCGGCGCCGCGGCCGCGCTGGCCGTGACCTTCCGCTTCGCGGACCAGGGCGACGCCATCTCGATGGACCCGCATTCGCTCAACGAGACGCTGCAGCTCAACATCACGGGCAACATGTACGAGCCGCTGGTCGGGCGCGGCAAGAAGCTCGAGCTGGTGCCGCTGCTCGCGACCTCCTGGAAGCAGACCGCGCCCACCGTGTGGCGCTTCACGCTGCGGCAGGGCGTGAAGTTCCACGACGGCACGCCGTTCACCGCCGCCGATGTCATCTTCAGCTACGAGCGCGCCAAGGCCGACGGCTCGGACATGAAGACCTACGTCGGGCCGATCAAGGAGATCAGGAAGATCGACGATTTCACGATCGACATCGTGACCAACGAGCCGTTCCCGATCCTGCCCGATACCATCAACCAGTGGTACATGATGAGCAAGTCGTGGTCCGAGAAGAACAACGCCACCACGCCGGTCGACGTGCGCAAGGGCAAGGAGAACGCGGCCACGCTGAAGGCCAACGGCACGGGTCCGTTCATGCTCAAGTCGCGCGAGCCCGGCGTGCGCACCGTCCTCGTGCCGTTCCCGGGCTACTGGGGCGGCAAGATCGAGAGCAACATCACCGAGGCCGTCTTCACGCCGATCGCCAACGCCGCCACGCGGGTGGCGGCGCTCATCTCCGGCGACATCGACATGATGGAGCCGGTGCCGCTGCAGGACATCGACAAGCTCAAGGCGGATCCGGCGCTCAAGGTCATGGTGGGGCCGGAGCTGCGCACCATCTTCCTGGGGATGGATCAAGCGCGCGACGAGCTCCTCTACTCCAACGTCAAGGGCAAGAATCCGTTCAAGGACAAGCGCGTCCGGCAGGCGTTCTACCAGGCGATCGACGAGAACGCGATCGCCAAGACGGTGATGCGCGGCGCGGCCACGCCGAGCGGGCTGATGATCGCGCCGGGGATTCGCGGCTATCCCAAGCAGCTCAACACGCGCTTGCCCTACGATCCGGCGGCGGCGAAGAAGCTGCTGGCCGACGCCGGCTATCCGAACGGCTTCATCGTCGGCATGAACTGCCCGAACGACCGCTACGTCAACGACGCGCAGATCTGCCAGGCGGTCTCGGCGATGCTGGCCAAGATCGGCGTGAAGGTGAACCTCGCCGCCGAAACCAAGGTCACCTACTTCCCCAAGATCCTGTCGCGCGACACCTCGTTCTATCTCCTGGGGTGGACGCCGGGCTCGTACGACGCGCACAACGCGATCTACGCGCTCCTGATGTCGCCCGGCCCCGCGGGCCAGGGCCAGTTCAACCTCGGCAGCTACTCGAACAAGCGCGTCGACGAGCTCGGCAACCAGATCGCCCAAGAGCTCGACCCGAAGAAGCGCGACGCGGAGATCGCGGAGCTGTTCAAGATCCACAAGGACGATATCGGCCACATCCCGCTGCATCAGCAGGCGCTCGCCTGGGCGATGAAGAAGAACGTCGATCTCACGCAGCTCGCGGACAACAACAACTGGCTGAAATGGGTCGTGATCAAGAGCGCGCCGTGATGAACGTCTGGTCGCCCCGGCGCAGGCCGGGGCCCAATTTCGCTCATCGTGAACCTCTCAGCTTGGATCCCGGCTTTCGCCGGGATGACGAGATCGTTCGGTAACGCATGGCCGACATCGCCGCACCGTCCCGCCTCGCGCGCTTCTGGGACGCCGACCTCGCCTACGGCTTCCGTCATTCGCCGGTGGCCGTCGTCTCGGCGCTGGTGCTGCTGGTGTGTCTCGCGGCGGCGCTGTTCGCGCCGTGGATCGCGCCGCACAACCCGTTCGACCTCGCCACGCTCAACCTGACCGACGCGCTCACCCCGCCGCGCGGCATGGCCGGAGCGAAGCCGGAGTATCTGCTCGGCACCGACGATCAGGGCCGCGACGTTCTGTCCGCGATCATGTTCGGCACCCGCATCTCGCTCCTGGTCGGCGTGGCCGCGGTGGCGCTCGCGGTCGTGCTCGGCGTCGGCCTCGGGCTCGTGTCCGGCTATGCGGGCGGTCGGACCGACGCCTTCGTCATGCGCGCGGCCGACGTCCAGCTCTCGTTCCCGGCGATCCTGATCGCGCTCTTGATCGACGGCGTGGCGCGCGCCGTGCTGCCGCGCAACGCCCACAGCGACGTCGCGCTGGTGGTGCTGATCGTGGCGATCGGCGTTTCCAACTGGCCGCAGTACGCGCGCACGGTACGCGGCTCCACGCTGGTCGAGAAGAACAAGGAATACATCCAGGCGGCGCGCGTCATCGGGGTGCGGCCGTCGGGAATCGTGTTCCGCCATCTGCTTCCCAACGTCCTCGGACCGGTGCTGGTCCTGGCGACGATCAACATCGCGACCGCCATCGTGCTGGAAGCCACGCTGTCGTTCCTCGGCGTGGGCGTGCCGCCGACGCGCCCGTCTTTGGGAACGCTGATCCGGATCGGCAACGACTTCCTGTTCTCCGGCGAATGGTGGATCACGATCTTTCCGGGCGCGGCGCTGGTGCTCCTGGTGCTGGCGATCAACCTGCTCGGCGACTGGCTGCGCGACGCGCTCAACCCCAAGCTGCAGTGACGGCTCCACTGCTGGCGGTGAAGGATCTGCGCGTCGAGTTTCCGACGCGCCGGGGAACGCTGGTGGCGGTCGACGGCGTGACCCTCTCCATCGCGCCGGGCGAAGTCCTGGGGGTGGTCGGCGAGTCCGGTGCCGGCAAGTCGTTGACCGGCGCGGCCGTCATCGGGCTCATCGATCCGCCCGGAAGGATCGGCACCGGGGAAGTGTGGCTCGACGGGCGGCGCATCGACAACTTGCCGCCCGAGGCGCTGCGTCGCGTGCGCGGCCGCGAGATCGGGGCGGTGTTCCAGGACCCGCTGACCTCGCTCAATCCGCTCTATACGATCGGCCACCAGATCGTCGAGACGATCATGACGCATCTGCACCTCTCGCCCGCGGCGGCGCGCAAGCGCGCGCTCGATCTGCTCGGCGAGGTTGGCATCCCGGGGCCTGCGCGCCGCTTCGACCATTATCCGCACCAGTTCTCCGGCGGGATGCGCCAGCGGGTCGTGATCGCGCTGGCGCTGGCGGCGAACCCCAGGCTCATCATCGCCGACGAGCCGACCACCGCGCTCGACGTGTCGATCCAGGCACAGATCATCGCGCTCTTGAAGCGGCTGTGCCGCGAGCACGGCACCGCGGTGATGCTCATCACCCACGACATGGGTGTCATCGCCGAGACGGCCGATCGCGTCGCGGTGATGTACGCCGGCCGGATCGCCGAGGTCGGGCCGGTCGCTGACGTGATCCACCGGCCGCAGCACCCGTACACCAAGGGGCTCATGGGGTCGATCCCGTCGATCGTGGCCGAGCGCGAGGACCTGGCGCAGATCGACGGCACGATGCCGCGGCTCAACGCGATCCCGCCCGGCTGCGCGTTCCATCCGCGCTGCCCGCACGCGTTCGATCGCTGCCGGCGCGAGCGGCCCGAGCTGATGGACGCCGGCGCGACGCGCGCGGCGTGCTGGCTGGTAAGCGCGTGAGCCCGCGGCGCAACGACGTGAGCGCAGACACGCCGCTCCTCGAGCTGATCGACGTCGCCCGCTATTTCGACGTCTCGCCGCCGTGGCTCAACCGGCTGCTGGAAGGCAAGCCGCGCGCGCTGCTGAAAGCAGTCGACGGCGTGAGCTTCGCCATTGCCCGAGGCGAAACGCTCGGACTGGTCGGCGAATCCGGTTGCGGCAAGTCCACCGTCGCCCGACTCATCGTCGGCCTGTATCGGCCCACCCGGGGCGAGATCCGCTACGCCGGACGACGCATCGACGTCGACGGCGCCGATCCGGCCGCGCGCCGCGCGATGCAGATGATCTTCCAGGATCCTTACGCGAGCTTGAACCCGCGCTGGAGGGTCGCCGACATCGTTGCCGAGCCGCTCGCCGCCGTGCCCGGTCGCGAGCGCCCTCCGAGGGCTGAGGTCACCGCGCGGGTGGCGACCCTCCTCGAAGAGGTCGGGCTCGCTCGGGCCGACGGCGCCAAGTTTCCGCACCAGTTCTCCGGCGGCCAGCGCCAGCGCATCTCCATCGCCCGGGCGCTCGCCGGCAATCCGGCGTTTCTGGTGTGCGACGAGCCGACCTCCGCGCTCGACGTGTCGGTCCAGGCGCAAGTGTTGAACCTGATGCGCCGTCTGCAGCGCGAGCTCGGGTTGACGCTGCTGTTCATCTCGCACAACCTCGCGGTAGTGCACCACATCGCCGATCGCGTCGGCGTGATGTACCTGGGGCGCATCGCCGAGCTGGCGCCGACACGGACGCTCTTCGCGCGGCCGGCGCACCCGTACACACGGATGCTGCTCGAAGCGGTGCCCGACCTGGCGCTCACGGGCAAGGCCCGCACGGCGGTCGCGGGCGAGGTGCCCAACCCGCTCGATCCGCCGTCCGGTTGCACCTTCCACCCGCGCTGTCCGCATGCCAACGAGCGCTGTCGACGCGAAGTGCCGCTGCTCAAACCGGTTCGATTCGCCGGTGCGGTGTCGGGACAAGCCGCCTGCCACGCGGTCGAGGAAGGTCGTCTCGAGCCCGTCACCTCCGTCGGCGTCTGACGTCCAGGTTTTCCTGCATCGACGAGCGCGGTCGACATGGGCGAATCGGCTATAATTGCTCCCCGAGCGGCGGGGTGTCACGCCGCGGTTTTTTCGTGAGTCGCCGGAGCGACCTCGGGCTCGCGCGGCGCGCCGGTAGAGCAGTCCTTTCCCAGAAGAATCTTTAATTGCGCCTCACCGAAATCAAGCTGGCCGGTTTCAAGTCGTTCGTCGATCCGGTCACCATCGCCACGCCGGGACAACTCGTCGGCATCGTCGGCCCCAACGGTTGCGGCAAGTCGAACGTCATCGACGCCGTGCGCTGGGTGCTCGGGGAGTCCAAGGCGTCGGCGCTGCGTGCCGATTCGATGGAGGACGTCATCTTCAACGGTGCCGGCGACCGCGCGCCGGTCGGACGCGCGTCGGTGGAGCTGCTCTTCGACAACAGCCAGGGACGCGTCGGCGGGCAATGGGGACAGTATGCCGAGCTGTCGATCAAGCGCATCCTGACCCGCGAAGGCGATTCGACCTACCACATCAACGGCATCCCCGTTCGCCGCCGGGATATTCACGACCTTTTCCTCGGCACGGGGCTCGGCCCGCGCGCATACGCGATCCTCGAGCAGGGGACCATCAGCCGGGTGGTCGAGGCGAAGCCGGAAGAGCTGCGCATTTTCCTCGAGGAAGCCGCGGGGGTCTCGAAGTACAAGGAGCGGCGCAAGGAGACCGAGGCCCGCCTCGCCGACGCGCGGCAGAATCTGGCGCGCGTCGATGACATCCGCACCGAGCTCGTGGCGCAGCTCACGAAGCTCGACGCCCAGGCTCAAGTCGCGGCCCAGTACCGCGACTTCGAGGCGCGGCTCAAGCAGGCGCAACACCTGCTGTGGTTCGCCAAGCAACAGGACGCGGTGCGGCTGCGCGAGCGGCACGCTGGCGAGGTTGCCAGCCTCGCGGCCGCTTTCGAGGCGGCCCAGGCCGAGCTCCGCGCGGCCGAGAATCGGGTGGAGACGCTGCGCGCCGCGCAATACCGCGCCAGCGACGAGATGCACGAGAAGCAAGGCGCCTTCTACGCAGCCAACGCCGAGGTGACGCGCCTGGAGCAGCAACTGCAATTCGCGCGCGAGAGCGAAGGACGCATCGCCCAGCAGGTGGCGCAGATCGGCGAGCTTCGGTCCGGACTGCGCGCGCAGCTCTCGGCGCTCGACGGCGAGGTGGGCGAGGGCGGGCGCGAGCTGGAAGCTGCCGTCGCCCGACGCGAGGCGGCAGCGCAGGAGGAGCGCGCGGCGCTTGCCGCGCTGCCGCAGGCCGAAGCCGCGGTCGCGGAAGCCGTCGCTGCGCTTGCCGACGTCCAGCAACGCCTGACCGACATCGAGCAGACGATCCGCGTGGCGCAGACGCGCCAGGAAAGCGCGGGCAAGACCTTCGCCACGCTGGCGCAGCGCCGGGAACGGCTCGAGGCCGAGGCTGCGTCGCTGCGCGCGCCGCTCGCCGACCCGATCGCGCTGGTGGCCGAGCAGCTCGAGCAGGAGAGCGCCGATCTCGCCGGCCGCGAAGCCGGCTTAAGCGGCTTGCGCGACGCCGTGCAGGCGCTGCAGGAACGTCAGCGCGCGGCGAGCGACGCCTGGGAACAGGCGAGCCGGGCGCTTGCCGAGCGCGAAGCACGCTCCGCCGCGCTCTCGGCGCTGCAGGCCAAGATCGGTCGCGGCAAGGACGCCGAGACATGGCTCGCCACGCGGCATCTCGAGCGCTCGCGGCGGCTATGGCAGCAAATCGACATCGAGCGCGGCTGGGAAGACGCGCTGGAGGCGGTGCTGCGCGAGCGGCTCAATGCGCTCGAGGTCGAAGCGCTCGATGTCGCGCTCGGTTGGATCGACGGCGGGACGCTGCCGGGCCGTATCGCGGCCTACTCGGCCGAAGCGAGCCCAAGCGGCGTCGAGTCGAACGGCGACTCGCTGCTCGCCAAGGTCAAGCCGGCGCGCCCGCAGCTCGCGCGCGTGCTCGGCGATTGGCTCGCCGGCGTGCGCTGCCGGGCCGATATTGCCCAGGCGGTCGGCGAGCGCGGCGCGCTCTCCACGGGCGAGACCTTTGTCACCCCCGAGGGTCACGTCGTCGGCAAACAGAGCATCAGCTTCTTCGCACCCGATAGCGAGCTGCACGGTGTGCTCGCGCGGCAGCGCGAGCTCTCCGAGCTCGAAGGCGCCATCGCTCTGGCCCGCGAGGCGACCAACGCGGCGGCGGCCGAGCGCGATCGCGTCGAAGCGGAGCTCAACACGCAGCAGGAGGCGTACCACGGCGAAAGCATGGCGCTCGCCTCGCAGCAGCGCCGCTGCCACGATCTCGAGCTCGAGCTGCAGGGCTTGAAGCAGACCGCCGAGACCGCCGAGAAACGCCGCTCGGCGATCGCCGACGAGATCTCTGTGCTGGCGGCCGAAGAGGCCGCCGAGCGCGACGGCCTCTCGGCGATCGATGCGGCGATGGCGGCCGAGCGTTCGAAGCAGGCGAGCGAAGCGCAGGTGCGCGCCGCACGCGAGCGCACGCGCGAGGAAACCGACACCGCGCTGGCGCAAGCGCGCGAGCGCGTGCGCGCAGCCGAGCGCGCGGCGCAGGAAGCGGGCTTTGCCGAGCGCTCTTGCCGCGAGCGGCTGGAGGAATACGCGCGCCGCCGCGAGACGCTGGAAGCCCAGATCGCGCAGCAGCAAGCGTTGCTGGGCCAACTGTCGGCACAACGCGAAGCGATCGACTGGGCGCCGATCGAAGCGTCGCTGCAGGCGCAGCTCTCGGCGCGCGCCGCGGCCGAGGCCGCGCTCGCCGCCGCGCGCGACGCGCAGGAAGCGCTCGCCGCCGAGCTCCGCGGCGCCGAGGAGGCGCGGCTCGGCGTCGAGCAGAAGCTCGAGCCGGCGCGCGCCAAGATCGAGGAGGCGCGCCTGAAGGAGCAGGCGGCGGTGCTCTCCGAGCAGCAGTTCGCCGAGCAGCTCGCCGAGGCGCACGCCGACCTCGCCGCGCTGCCGGCCGCGCTCAAGGCCTGGGGGCGCGCGAGCACGCTGCCCTCCGAGATCGAGCGGCTCACCCAGGCGATCGCCGATCTCGGCGCGGTCAACCTGGCCGCGCTCGACGAGCTCAAGCAGGCGACCGAACGCAAAGCCTATCTCGACTCGCAGGGGCAGGACCTGACCGAGGCGATGGCCACACTCGAGTCCGCGATCCGGCAGATCGACCGCGAGTCGCGGGAGCTGCTGCAGCAGACCTTCGACGGCGTCAACGCCAACTTCGGCAAGCTCTTCCCGACGCTCTTCGGTGGCGGTCAGGCGAAGCTTCTTTTGACCGGCGAGGAGATTCTGGACTCGGGCGTGCAGGTGATCGCGCAGCCTCCGGGCAAGCGCAACACCTCGATCCACCTGCTCTCCGGTGGCGAGAAGGCGCTGACCGCGATCGCGCTGGTGTTCGCGCTCTTCCAGCTCAACCCAGCGCCGTTCTGCCTGCTCGACGAGGTCGACGCGCCGCTCGACGACCAGAACGTCGACCGCTTCTGCGCCATGGTGCGCAGGATGGCGGAGGCGACCCAGTTCGTGATCATCAGCCACAACAAGATCACGATGGAGATGGCTGCGCAGCTCATCGGCATCACGATGCCCGATCCGGGCGTGTCGCGCGTAGTTGCGGTCGACATCGCGGAGGCGCTGGAGCTGGCGGAGGCCCAACCGAGGCAGGTCGCCGCGGCGTCGCGATGAACCCGTTGTTCCTGGGGCTGCTGGCCGCCGGTATCGCGCTCGTCATCGGCGTGCTCGTGTACAACCTGCTCCAGGAACGCCGCGCGAGGCGGCGCGTCGAGGGCGCGCTCGCTGCGCGGCCCGGTGCCGCAGTCGAGCGCGCGGAGCCGACGCTGCGCGGCGGCAATGCCGAGCCCGACGTCGGACAGAGCGTCGCGATCGATCACGGATCCGATGAAGCTCTCGCCGAGATCGAAGCCGACGCCACCGCGTTCACGCCGCCGCAGCCGCTCGCCGCGCGGGGTGCAGGCGACGTACCGGCGCCGGATCCCGATATCGAGTGCGTCGTGCTGCTCACGCCCGGCTCGCCCGTGCCGAGCGCGGCACTGACGGGCGTGCTCTCGGTGCCGTTGGGCAAGCCGGTGCGCTGGCTCGGCCGGCGCGACCCGACTCTGCCGTGGCAGCCGCTCGACCGCGCCGCCGGCCCATGGCAGCAGATCGCAGCGTGTCTGCTGCTCGCCGACCGGTCGGGCGCGGCGAGGCGCTTCGACATCGAAGGCTTCCTGAACGTGGTGGGACAAGCGGCATCCGAGCTTCCTGCCGAATGTGCGCTTCCCGACGCCGGCGAGGAGGCCGCACGCGCCGAGGAGCTCGACCGCTTCTGCGCCGATCTCGACGTGCAGATCGGCTTGACGATTCTCAAGAACGAGCGCGGGCAGATCGCCGGCACGCGCCTGCGCGGGGTGGCCGAAGCTGCCGGGTTCCGGCTCGCCGCAGGCGGCCAGTTCGAATACCTGCAGGAAGAAACCGCGGCAGTGCTGTGCAGCCTGCAGAACTACACCCAGGAGCCGTTCACCGTCGAATCGCTGCGCGCGCTCACCACGCCCGGGGTCGTGCTGCTGATCGACGTCCCGCGCGTGGTCGATCCGGTCCGCGTATTCGATCAGGTGCGGCTGGTCGCCAAGCGGCTCGCCAAGACGCTCGAGGGGGTGCTGGTCGACGACAACCGGCGGCCGCTCGACGACGCCGCGCTCGCCGCGATCCGCGGCCAGGTGCACGCGACTGCCGCGGCGCTGCAGGAGGCGCACATCGATCCGGGCGGGCCGCGGGCGCTGCGGCTGTTCGGATAAGGGGGCGAGCCATGAGCGCCGCCGGGCCGCCCCAAGGCGCGCATTGGCCTTGCAGGCCGCGGCGTTGCGAGACGCAACGCCTCCTCGTGCCGTCCATGCCGGCGCAGGCCGGCATGGAGCCGCGGCACTCGGCCCCCGCTTTTGGGGGCAGCGCAGCGGCCGAATTGGCCGATGAGGCCGCAAGCGTGGGGGTACACCCATGAGCGTACCGCGCAAGGTGGCCGAACGTGCAGCGCAGCTCCGCGCCGCGATCGACGAGCACAACTATCACTATTACGTCGAGGATGCGCCGACCATCAGCGATGCCGAGTACGACAAGCTGTTCCGCGAGCTGGAGAGCCTTGAGCGCGACCATCCTGGGCTCGCCACAGCGGATTCGCCAACGCAGCGCGTCGGCGCGGCGCCCGCGTCCGGGTTCGCGCCGGTCACCCACCGGCTGCCCATGCTCTCGCTCAACAACGCCTTCACCACCGAGGAGGCGACCGCGTTCGATCGGCGGGTGCGCGAGCTCCTCGGTGTCGAGGCCGTCGACTACGAGGTCGAGCCCAAGTTCGACGGGCTGGCGGTGAGCCTCACCTACGAGCACGGTGCCTTCAGCCTCGGCGCGACGCGCGGTGACGGGGTCACCGGCGAGAACGTCACGCCGAACTTGAAGACCATCCGGGCGATTCCGCTCAAGCTGCCGAAGGACAGCGGTGGGCTGCCGTATCTCGAGATTCGCGGCGAGGTGCTGATGACCAAGCGCGACTTCGAGCGCATCAACGCGGCGCAGGCGGCGAAAGGCGAGCGGCTGTTCGTCAATCCGCGCAACGCGGCCGCCGGCGGCTTGCGCCAGCTCGATCCGAAGATGACCGCGGCGCGCGGGCTGACCTTCGTCGCCTACGGCCTGGGCCAGGTCGATTGGGGTTCGCGCCGGCCGCCCGCGACGCAAGCCGCGGTGCTCGATTTCCTCGCGGCGCTGCGCCTGCCGGTGGCGCGCGAGCGCGCCGTGGTGCGCGGGATCGAGGGTGCGCTCGACTACTACAGGCGCATCGGCGAGAAGCGCGATGGGCTCGCCTATCAGATCGACGGGGTCGTGTACAAGGTCAACGACCTCGCGCAGCAGGAACGGCTGGGTTTCGTGTCGCGGGCGCCCCGGTTCGCGCTCGCGCACAAGTTTCCGGCCGAGGAGATGCCGACCGAGGTCGTTGCGATCGACGTCCAGGTCGGACGCACCGGCGCGCTGACGCCGGTGGCGCGCTTGAAACCGGTGTTCGTCGGCGGCGTCACGGTCACCAACGCCACGCTGCACAACGAAGACGAAGTCCGGCGCAAGGACGTGCGGGTCGGCGACACGGTCATCGTCCGGCGTGCCGGCGACGTGATCCCGGAGGTCGTGCGCGTGGCGCTCGAGAAGCGGCCCAAGGGCGCGCACGAATTCAGCATGCCGCGCAAGTGCCCCGAATGCGGCTCGGCGGTGGTGCGGCTTCCCGACGAGGCGATCGCCCGCTGCACCGGCGGGCTCGTCTGCCCGGCCCAGGTCAAGCAGTCGCTGCTGCATTTCGCCAGCCGGCGGGCGATGGACATCGAAGGGCTCGGCGACAAGCTCGTCGACCAGTTGGTCGAGGCGAGGGTCGTCCGCACCCCGGCCGATCTGTACAAGCTCGGCGTGGCCGGGCTCGCCGAGCTGGAGCGCATGGCGGAAAAATCCGCCGGCAACGTCGTCGCCGCGATCGACAAGTCGCGCCGCACGACGCTGGCGCGGTTCATCTACGGGCTCGGCATCCGCCACGTCGGCGAGACGACGGCGAAGGACCTCGCGCGCCACTTCGGCAGTCTCGACGCGCTGATCGCCGCGGACGAGCCGGCGCTGCTCGAGGTCGAGGACGTGGGACCGGTGCTGGCGCAAAGCATCCGCCAGTTCTTCGCGGAGCGGCATAACCGCGAGGTCATTGCCCAGTTGCGCGCGGCCGGCGTAGAGTGGCCGGAGGCGGCGCCGCAGCGCGCGATCACCGGCAAGCTGCACGGATTGACGTTCGTGCTCACCGGCACGCTGCCCACACTCTCGCGCGAGGAGGCCAAGGAGCTCATCGAATCTCAGGGCGGCAAGGTGGCCGGCAGCGTGTCGAAGAAGACCAGCTACGTGGTGGCGGGCGAGGATCCGGGGAGCAAGCTCGACCGTGCCCGCGAGCTCAACGTACCCATCATCGACGAGCGGCAACTCAAGGCGACGATCAGTCATCGTCGCGGCGGATGAATTTCGGACGGAGCGGACCCATGGCATTCGGCAGGATCAGCAAGGCGGTATTCCCGGTGGCAGGCCTCGGCAGCCGCTTTCTGCCGGTCACCAAGGCGAGCCCCAAGGAGATGCTGCCGATCGTCGACAAGCCGCTGATCCAGTACGCGGTCGAGGAGGCGGCGGCGGCGGGGATCACGGATCTGATTTTCATCACCGGCCGCAACAAGCGCGCGATCGAGGATCATTTCGACAAGGCCTACGAGCTGGAGACCGAGCTCGCGGCGCGCAACAAGACCGAGCTCTTGGGCACGATCCACGGCGTCCTGCCCCGCGGCATGAACTGCATCTACATCCGACAGGCCGAGGCGCTGGGCTTGGGACACGCGGTGCTCTGCGCGGAGCCGGTCATCGGCAACGAGCCCTTCGCGGTGCTGCTCGCCGACGACCTGATCGACGCCGAGGTGCCGGTGCTGAAGCAGATGATCGAGATCGCCGGCCGCGAGCAATACTCGCTCGTCGGCGTGATGCCGGTCGCGCCAGCGGACATGGGCAGCTACGGGATCGTCGAGACCGACAAGCTAGGCGAGCGGCTGGGCCGGATCACGCGCATCGTCGAGAAGCCCAAGCCGGGGACGACACCGTCCACGCTGGGTGTGGTCGGGCGCTACGTCCTGACGCCGCGCATCTTCCATCACCTGCACACCATGCCGCCGGGCGCGGGCGGCGAGATCCAGTTGACCGACGCGATCGCGCGGCTGCTCGGCGACGAGAAGGTGCTCGCGTACCAGTTCGAGGGACGGCGCTACGACTGCGGCACCAAGCTCGGCTATCTGGAGGCCATGGTCGACTACGGCGTGAAGCATCCCGAGGTCGGCGAGGCGTTCGCGCAGTTCCTGGCCAAACGCGTGCCATGAGCGCCGCAGGGGCGCCCCAAGGCGCGAATTGCGCCCCCGCTCTTGGGGGCAGCGCAGCGGCCGAATTGGCCATTGAGGCCGCAAGCGTGGGGATCCAATGAGCGCGTGCCTCGAGCGCTCGCCCAGCGGGCCCGGCGGCGCAGCGCTTCGGCAACGCCGGTCCGCGTCGCGCTGACGTCAGGCGATGACGCTGAACGAGCTGCGTTACGTGGTCGCGATCGCGCAGGAGAAGAGCTTCGGGCGCGCGGCGCAGCGCTGCTTCGTGAGCCAACCCGCGCTATCGGTGGCGATCCAGAAGCTCGAGGAGGAGCTGGGCACGCAGCTCTTCGAGCGCGGCAAGTCGGAGATCACCGTTACCCCGGTGGGCGAGCGCATCGTCGAGCAGGCGCAGAAGGTGCTCGAGGAAGCCGCGCGCATCCGCGACATCGCTCAGGCGGGGCGGAACCAGCTCGTGGGCCCGTTCCGGCTCGGGGTCATCTACACCGTCGCGCCGTACCTGCTCCCGGACCTCATCCCGGCGCTCAACGAGCGCGCGCCGCAGATGCCGCTCGAGATCGAGGAGAATCTGACCGAGCACCTGGAGGCTGCGCTCAAGAGCGGGCGCATCGACGCCGCGATCATCGCCTTGCCCTTTCAGCCGCCAGGCGTGGTCAGCGATTTCCTCTACGAGGAGCCGTTCCAGGTGGTCGTGCCGCAGCAGCATCGCTGGGCGAAGCGCAAGACGATCCAGCCCTCGGAGCTTTCGACCGAGCATACGATCCTGCTCAACGTCGGGCACTGCTTCCGCGATCAGGTGCTCGACGCCTGCCCGGAGCTCAATCGCGCCGACGCGCCGGTCACGCGCACCAACTCGCTGGAGACGGTGCGCAACATGGTCGCCTCGGGGCTCGGCGTGTCGGTGTTGCCGCGCGATGCGCTGACGCCCAAGTATCACAGCCGGCTGGTGGTTGCGGTTCCGTTCGCCAAGCCTGTGCCGTCGCGGCGCGTCGCGCTCGCGCACCGCAAGAGCTTTCCCCGCCCGGCGGCGATCGCCGCGATCCGCGAAGCCGTCGCGGCGTGTCGCACGAAAAAGGCGGCGTGATCTCCTGACTATAATTCCCGACCGACATCTGCGAGGCAAGCGCATGGCTGCGGATCTCAATGGCAAGGCAGTACTGATTACCGGCGCATCGACGGGCATCGGCGCCGCCGCGGCGCGCGCCTTTGCGCGCCACGGCAGCCGGGTCGCCATCCATTACAACGCGAGCCGCGAGCCCGCCGATCGCGTCGCCGCCGACGTCCGATCGATGGGCGGCGAGGCGGTGCTGGTCGGCGGCGACGTCACCCAGAGCGACGCTGTGAAGCGCATCGTGGCCGAGACGCTGGCCGCGTTCGGCCGCATCGATGTGCTGATCAACAACGCCGGCGGGCTGGTCGCCCGCACCCGCATCGAGGATTACGGCGAGGCGTTCCTGCACCAGGTCCTCGCGCTCAACGTCATTCAGGTGGCGCTGTTCATGCGCGAAGTGATTCCGGTCATGCGCCGGCAGAAAAAGGGCAGCGTCATCAACGTCAGCTCGATTGCGGCGCGTCAGGGCGGAGGCGCCGGCGCGGTCATCTACGCCGGCGCCAAGGGGTTCATCTCCACCGCCACTCACGGCTGGGCGAAGGAGGTCGTCGGCGACGGCATCCGCGTCAACGCCGTTTCACCCGGGGTGATCACGACCCCGTTCCACGAGCGCTATTCGACGCCGGAGCAGCTCAAGGCGATGCAGGCAACGATCCCGATGAATCGCCTAGGCACGGCGGAGGAATGCGCGGGTACGTTCGTGTATCTCGCGTCCGATGAGATGTCCGGTTACGTCACCGGGCAGGTCATCGAGGTGAACGGCGGCCAGTACATGCCTTGAAGGGCGCTGCAACACTGCTGCGCGGCCCGTCTGCTTTGTTGTGTCCTCGCTCGGCGCTCGCCGTACTGTCTCGCGCCTCGCTGCGGGACCTCAGTTGGCAAATGAGGCATCCGGGCCTGCTCGCGACGTTTTGCGGCGCCCTTCCCCCGGCTACGTCGCGCACTTGGCGTCAACCGCGCCCGACCAGCGCCGGCAACTCCGCGAGCGAGGCGATCATCGCATCGGGCTTCGGACCGTGACGCTCGAGCGGCGCACCAGCGCGGCTCACCCAGATCGCCGTGAGTCCGAAGGCCTTAGCGCCGACCGCGTCCCAGCCTTTCGACGACACGAAGCCGATGCGGGCGGCCGGGAGCTTGAGATGGTCGACGGCGAGTTGGTAGACGCGCGGGCTCGGCTTGTAGATGCCTGCGGCGTCGACCGACAGGACGGCGTCGAGGTGCTGCGCGATCCCGGTGGCAGCGGCCAGCGGCTCGAGCATCTCGCGCGTTCCGTTGGACAGGATGAGCCGCGGCAGCGGCGCCAGCGCCGTCAGGGCTGGCGTCACGTCAGGATAGGGGGAGAGATCGAGATAAGCGTCGAGCAGGCGATGCCGCGCCGCGGGCGTGAGCGGCAAGCGCTGCGCCTCGGCCGCATAGGTGAGCGCATGCGCGGTGATCGCGGCGAAATCCTCGCGCCGCTGGGTCGGGCTCAGCATCAGGCTCTGCAGCCAGGTGTACTCGAGCTGCTTGCTGCGCCAGAGCTGCGACAGGGCTGCGCCGCGGCCGGGGAACAGGCGCTCCGCGACGGTTGCCACCGATTGCACGTCGAACAGCGTCCCGTAGGCGTCGAACACCAATGCGTCGACCGAGATCGTGGATGAGGAGTTGGCAATCATTGCAGCGCCTCCCGAACGAATTTTTCCATCATCGTATGCAAAAATTGCGCACATGGCACACGTCAGCGCGAACGCAGGCAAAAAAATAGGGGTTACACTTCACGTGCAACCCCTTGGTTCCATGGTGGGCGATACTGGGATCGAACCAGTGACCCCTGCCGTGTGAAGGCAATGCTCTACCGCTGAGCTAACCGCCCGCGCGAACCCAGACAGGAGCGGGTATTTAAGCACAGCGCCAAAACGAGGGTCAAACCCGCGACAGAGCTTTGTCCATGGCTGTCCTGGACAAAAAACGCACCAACAGAGGGCGAATCCCCGGCATCCCAGCGCGGATAGTGATGCTCCCACCGGCAGCATTTCGGTAAGTTTCTAGCTTCAAAAGCAAAAAGTTCCTTGGCTCAAGTTTTGCTAAAGCTCTTGAAATGTCGGACCGGCCCCCTGTGTCCCGTCTCATTTACGATGAAATGGGCGATGCCGACGGCTCGGTCCGGAGCCACTAACGACCGTTTGCGGAGTGGCTCAATCCGTGCTGACCAGATCGCCCAGAAGCGCGAGGAAGCTGAACGCGCCTTCCACCGCGTCGGCATCACGTTGTCTATGGCGAGACCTCCGGCACGGGAGCGGCTGATCCCGTTCGACATCGTGCCACGCATCACGGATCATCCGGCCGAGATCTGATGGCGAGAGTGCGCACCCGTTTTGCCCCCAGCCCGACCGGGTTCCTGCATCTCGGAGGGGCGCGCACGGCGCTCTTCGCCTGGGCGTTCGCCCGGCACCACGGCGGGCAGTTCATCCTGCGCATCGAAGACACCGACGTCGCACGCTCGACCAAGGAGGCGATCCAGGCGATCCTCGACGCGATGGCCTGGCTCGGCCTCGATTACGACGAGGGGCCGTACTACCAGATGCAGCGGCTCGATCGCTACCGGGCCGTGCTGGACGACATGCTCGCGCGCGATCTCGCGTATCGCTGCTACATGAGGCCGCAGGAGCTCGAAGCGCTCCGCGCGGAACAGACGGCACGCGGCGAGAAGCCGCGCTACGACGGCCGCTGGCGCCCCGAGAATCTCAAAGCCGGACAGGCGCCTCCGCCGGGTGTGGCGCCGGTGTTCCGCTTCAAGAATCCGTCGCACGGCACCGTAGCCTGGGACGACCAGGTCAAGGGGCGCATCGAAATCGCCAACGCCGAGCTCGACGATCTGGTCATCGTCCGCAGCGACGGCATCCCGACCTACAACTTCGGCGTGATCGTCGACGATCTCGACATGGGCATCACCCACGTGATTCGCGGCGACGATCATGTCAACAACACGCCGCGGCAGATCAACATGCTGCGCGCGCTCGACGCCGAGGTTCCCGTCTACGCGCACCTGCCGACCGTGCTCGGCGCCGACGGGACCAAGCTCTCCAAGCGCCACGGCGCGGTCAGCGTCATGCAATACGCCGACGACGGCTATCTGCCCGAGGCGATGATCAATGCGCTCGCGCGGCTGGGGTGGGCACACGGCGACGACGAAATCTTCAGCCGCGAGCAGTTCATCGAATGGTTCGACGTCGCGCACGTGCATCCTTCGCCGGCGCGCTTCGATGCCGACAAGCTGCGCTGGGTCAATCACGAGCATCTCAAGCGGCTGCCCGAGACCGAGATCGGGCGTCTTCTGGCACCGCTCCTCGAGCGCGCCGGGTTCGACCTTCGCGCCGGCCCGGATCCCGGAGCGGTCGGGGCGCTGCTCCGCGACCGCGTGCCCACGTTGACGGAAATGGCCGACGCGGCGCGTTACTTCTACGCGACACCGCAGCCCAAGCCGGAGCTCGTCGCCGAGCACGTGACCGCGGCGAACCGCAAGGCGCTCGCCGAGCTCGGCGAGCAATTTCGAGCGCTTGCTTGGGAGCGCGGCGCGATCGCTGCGGCGCTCAAGACCGCGGCGGCGCGGCACGGCCTGAAGCCGGGCCAGGTCATGATGCCGTTGCGGGTGCTGGTTGCAGGCTCGACGTCGACGCCGGCGATCGACGCGGTGCTCATGCTCGTCGGGCGCGAGCGCACGATCGAGCGGCTCGCGCGGGGCTTGGCGTAGGGACGAATTCATTTCGGTCGAATAAGTCGTCGCCCCGGCGCAGGCCGGAGCCCAAGTCGGCGCGTTCCTGGGCTCATTGGACAACCTTGGATCCCGGCCTTCGCCGGGATGACGTCCTCTTGGGTTCGTGCGTTCCAGCGCGCTTCGCCGGGATGACGTCCTCTTGGGTTCGTGCGTTCCAGCGCGCGAATGAATTCACCGATGTTCCACGCCGTGGAACATCGATTTGTATCGCTTGAGGGCTTCCTGTAAACTGCGAATTTCCAGAACTTGTCGCCCATGACCAAGTTCGTGTTTGTAACGGGTGGCGTCGTTTCCTCGCTGGGGAAGGGCATCGCCGCCGCATCTCTCGCCGCCATCCTCGCTTCCCGCGGCATCCGCGTCACCAATCTCAAGCTCGACCCGTACATCAACGTCGATCCGGGGACGATGAGTCCGTTCCAGCACGGGGAGGTCTTCGTCACCGAGGACGGCGCGGAGACGGACCTGGACCTCGGGCATTACGAGCGCTTCGTCGACGTGAAGATGGGCAAGCGCAACAACTTCACCACCGGCCAGATCTACGAGAGCGTGATCCGCAAGGAGCGCCGCGGCGATTACCTCGGCGGAACGGTGCAGGTGATCCCGCACATCACCGACGAGATCAAGAGCTGGATCGTCGCCGGCGCGGGAGACGCCGAGGTCGCGGTGGTCGAGGTCGGGGGCACGGTCGGCGACATCGAGTCGCTGCCGTTTCTGGAAGCGATCCGGCAGATGGGCATCACGCTCGGCCGCGATAACGTCTGCTACATCCACCTGACGCTGGTGCCGTTCATCGCCACCGCCGGCGAGATGAAGACCAAGCCCACGCAGCACTCGGTCAAGGAGCTGCGCGAGATCGGGATCCAGCCCGACATCGTCATGTGCCGCGCCGACCGGCCGCTGCCCGACGGCGACCGGCGCAAGATCGCGCTCTTCACCAACGTCACCCCCGAGGCGGTGATCCCGGCGCTGGACACCGATTCGATCTACAAGATTCCGGCGGCGCTGCACGCGGAAGGCCTCGACGAGATCGTCTGCCGCAAGCTCTCCTTGAGCCCGCGACCGGCCGATCTCTCGGTGTGGCACAAGGTGGTCGAATCACTGGTGCATCCCGAGCACGAGGTGCGCATCGCGATGGTCGGCAAGTACGTCGACCTCACCGAGTCGTACAAGTCGCTCTCCGAGGCGCTGGTGCACGCCGGAATGCATACCAAGAGCAAGGTGCAGATCCACTACGTCGACTCGGAAGCGATCGAGCGCGATGGCGTGGACGCGCTCAAAGGCATGGACGCGGTCCTGGTTCCCGGGGGCTTCGGCAAGCGCGGGGTCGAGGGCAAGATCGCGGCGATCCGCTACGCCCGCGAGAACAGGATCCCGTACCTCGGCATCTGTCTCGGCATGCAGCTCGCGGTGATCGAGTATGCGCGGCACAAGGCGGGGCTCGCCAACGCCAACAGCACCGAATTCGATCCGGACACGCCGCATCCGGTGGTGGCGCTCGTGACCGAGTGGCAGAGCCGCGACGGCACCGTCGAGAAGCGCACGGCGCAATCCGATCTCGGAGGCACCATGCGGCTCGGCGCGCAGCCGTGCGAAGTCGTTCCGGGGACGCTGGCGCATCGCATCTACGGCGTCACGACGGTGGCCGAGCGGCACCGCCATCGTTACGAGGTCAACAACCATTATCTGCCGCGGCTCGAAGCCGCGGGCCTCACCGTCGGCGCCTGGGCCAAGAGCGCGCTCGCGGGCGATCTGTGCGAGATGGTCGAGCTTGCCGATCATCCGTGGTTCTTCGGCTGCCAGTATCACCCCGAGTTCACGTCGAATCCGCGGCGCGGCCACCCGCTGTTCATCGCCTACATCAGCGCGGCGCTCGCCCAGGCGCGCGAGGTCCGCGGCGAGCCGGCGCGCGCGCGGCCGCAGCTCGTCGCCTGACGCGGCGCCTTCGATGGAACTATGCGGATTCGAGGTCGGGCTGGACCGGCCTCTGTTCCTCATTGCCGGCCCGTGCGTGGTGGAGTCCGAGCAGTTGCAGATCGACGTGGCGGGTAAGCTTCGGGAAACCTGTGCGGCGCTCGACGTGCCGTTCATCTTCAAGTCGTCGTACGACAAGGCCAATCGCAGCTCCGGGCGGTCGTTTCGCGGTCTGGGAATGGAAGAGGGTCTGCGCATTCTCTCGGAGGTGAAGCGTCAGGTCCGGGTGCCGGTGCTCACCGACGTGCACACCGAGGGAGAGGTTGCCGAGGTCGCCGCGGTCGTCGACGTCCTGCAAACGCCGGCCTTTCTGTGCCGGCAGACCGATTTCATCCGCGCCGTCGCCGCTGCGGGGAAGCCGGTCAGCATCAAGAAAGGGCAGTTCCTCGCACCCGAGGACATGGCGAACGTGGTGGCCAAGGCGCGCGAAGCGAGCGGACGCGACAACATTCTGGTGTGCGAGCGCGGCGCTTCGTTCGGCTATCACAATCTTGTCTCCGACATGCGCTCGCTCGCGATCATGCGCGCGACCGGCTGCCCGGTGGTGTTCGATGCGACGCATTCGGTGCAACTGCCGGGCGGGCAGGGCGGCTCGAGCGGCGGGCAGCGCGAGTTCGTGCCGGTGCTCGCGCGCGCGGCGGTCGCCACAGGCGTGGCCGGTATCTTCATGGAGACGCATCCGGATCCGGACCACGCGCTCTCCGACGGACCGAACGCCTGGCCGCTGGCGCGCATGCGCGAGCTTCTGCACACACTGGTCGAGCTCGACGCGACGGTGAAACGCGCGGGCTTCGTAGAGGCCGAGATGATGGCGGCATCGGCCGTCGCCCATCCCCGAGGAGAACAACAAGCGTGAGCGCCATCGTCGATGTCATCGCGCGCGAGATTCTCGACTCGCGCGGCAATCCCACCATCGAAGCCGACGTCGTGCTCGAGTCGGGCATCAGCGGCCGCGCCGCCGTGCCTTCGGGCGCCTCGACCGGCTCCAAGGAAGCGATCGAGCTGCGCGACGGCGACCCGGCGCGCTACGGCGGCAAGGGGGTGCAGAAAGCGGTCGAGCACGTCAACACCGAGATTTGCGAGGCGATCATCGGACTGGATGCCTCCGAGCAGGCATTCGTCGACAAGACGATGATCGAGCTCGACGGCACCGAGAACAAGAGCCGGCTCGGCGCGAACGCGATCCTCGCTGTGTCGTGCGCGGTGGCGAAGGCGGCGGCGGAGGAGTCTACGCTGCCGCTGTACCGCTACCTCGGCGGGGCGGGCGAGATGGCGCTGCCGGTGCCGCAAATGAACGTGATCAACGGCGGCGCGCACGCCAACAACAGCATCGACATGCAGGAGTTCATGCTCGTGCCGATCGGCGCGCCGAGCTTCCGCGAGGCGTTGCGCTATGGCGCGGAGGTGTTTCAGACGCTGAAAAAGCTGATCGACGCCAAGGGCATGGCCACCACCGTCGGCGACGAAGGCGGCTTCGCGCCCAATCTCGCGTCCAACGAAGCCGCGCTGCAGCTCATGCTGGAAGCGATCGACAAGGCGGGCTATACGGCGGGCACCGACATCGCCATTGCGCTCGATCCCGCTGCGTCGGAATACTACAGGGACGGGATGTACGAGCTCGAGGGCGAGGGCGCCAAGCTCACCCGCTCGCAGATGGTCGATTACTTCGCGACCTGGGTCGACAAGTATCCGATCATCTCGATCGAGGACGCGATGGCCGAGGACGACTGGGACGGCTGGAAGCTCCTGACCGACAGGCTGGGCAGGAAGGTGCAGTTGGTCGCTGACGACATCTTCGTGACCAACACGAAGATCATCCGGCAAGGGATTGCCCGCGGCATCGCCAACTCGATCCTGATCAAGGTCAACCAGATCGGCACGCTCACCGAGACCTTCGCGGCGATCGGCATGGCGGTCCGCGCCGGCTACACCACCGTCATTTCCCACCGGTCGGGCGAGACCGAGGACAGCCTCATCGCCGACATCGCGGTCGGCTCCAACGCGGGCCAGATCAAGACCGGGTCGCTGTCGCGCTCCGAGCGCATCGCCAAATACAACCAGCTCCTGCGCATCGAGGAAGACCTCGGTGAGGTGGCGCACTATGCCGGCCGGGCGGCGTTTCATCAATTGAAGTAGGCGCGTGTCAGAGGCTCCTGAACGTGCGCATCCTCGCCATCGTCTTCGTGCTGCTGATCCTCGCCTTGCAATACCCGATGTGGCTCGGCAAGGGCGGCTGGGTCCAGGTAGGCGAGCTCAACGCGCGGGTCGTGGCGCAGCGCCAGACCAACGCGGAGCTCAAAGCGCGCAATGAAGCGCTCGACGCGGAAGTGCGCGACCTGAAAGAGGGGTTCGAGGCGATCGAGGAGCGCGCTCGCTCGGAGCTGGGCATGATCCGGCAGGACGAGGTGTTCTTCCAGCTCCCAGGAGACGCGCCGGTGGCGTCGCCCTCGGGGAAGCGCGGAGCCGGTGAGGCTCAGACGAAAGACTCTGGATTCCCGCTTCCGCGGGAATGACCGAACGGCATGCCGCGCATCAGCTCGCGCGACAATCCACGCCTCAAGGAAGCTCTCCGCCTGATCGCCTCGTCGCGCGAGCGGCGCAAGACGGGGCGCTGCGTGCTCGAAGGCGAGCACCTCGTCGCGGCGTACTGTCATCGCATCGGGCCGCCGGAGAGCCTGATCGTCGCCGACACGGCGCGCGAGCGGCCTGCAGTGCGCGCGCTCCTGGCGAGCGTTCCGGCGGCGCGCACGCTCGTCGTCGCCGAGTCGGCATGGGAAGAGCTCACGACGCTACCCGGCGCCGTGGGCATGCTGGCGGTGGTGCCGAAGCCGCAGCCGCGCCTTCGCGGCGCGGCCGACTTCTGCCTGCTGCTCGAGGACGTGCAGGATCCGGGCAACGTGGGCTCGATCCTGCGCAGCGCAGCCGCGGCGGGCGTCGCGCAGGTGCTTCTTTCCGCCCCGTGCGCGTTCGCGTGGTCGCCCAAGGTCCTGCGCGCCGCGCAGGGGGCAAACTTTCATGTCGAGATCTACGAAGACGTGGATCTGGCCGCGTGGGCACGCGCCTATCACGGGAAAGTCGTGGCGACCGTGGTCGCAGGAGGCGAGCCGCTCTACGCGGTCGACCTCGCCGGTCCGGTCGCGGTCGCCATCGGCAACGAGGGCAGCGGGCTCTCCGCCGCGCTGCGCGCGGCTGCACGCGTAACGGCGAGCATCCCGATGCCGGGTCGTTTCGAATCGCTCAACGCGGCGGCCGCGGCGGCGGTGTGCCTGTTCGAGTGCGTGCGGCAACGCATGCGCGCCTCACGGGGCCAGATTGACGGCCGAGAATGAAGCGTCTTCCCGGCAGCCGCCGCCGACCGAAGGTGCGGCGAAGCGGCCTTCGACGCCCTGCGCCGTCTTCCTGATCTCGGACAAGCTGGCGCCGGTGTTGAGGCCGTCGTCGCACTGGTAAGTCGCAGAAGGGACGCTGTAGAGCTGGCCGTTCTGCACCGGCGCGCCCGACAACGTGCAGCTCTCGCCGAGGCCGACATAGCTGAACGTAAGCGTCAGGTTACTGCTGGTCTGCGTGACCTGCAGGTCGAAATTATCCTTGTACACGCCTGAAATGCCGCAGCCGGAACCGGAATAGGTGCCGGCATAGCCGCCCGTGTAGTTACCGCCGAGGTCGATCGCCACCAGCGTCTCGCGCACGATCGACTTCACTACCGTCGGCCCGCCGATCAGCGTGTAGGTCAACGTGCCCTGATAGGCGTTGGCCGGAACGAACGTGGCGGTGCCGGCGAGCGTCGCGGGAGGATGATCCGCCGGATTCCACGGTGCACCGAAATACGTGCCGAGCGTCGAATAGAGGCTGCCGGTGTAGTCGCCGTTGGCGTCGAGCGCCGTGATGGCGACGTACCAGGTCGGCTTGTTGTCGGGACCGTAGATGAAGAAGGTCATGAAGATCACGTTCTCGTTCTGCGTGAAGCTCACGCCCCAGCCGCTCTCGGCGGGGACGAACCACATGTCCGTGTAGTCCGTGGCCTGCGCCGACAACGTGAAGCCGGCGAGGAGCAGGGTGAAGCAGAAGCGCTTGAGCATGGGGACCTTCGGGTGCGGAAGGGTGGCTAGGAGCCTGTCGGGCTTACTGTCCCGTATGCGACGGGGGCGCTTTGGGATGCAGTCCTAGCTAGGCGCCCGCCGCGCCGCAGTGCCACTCCACTGCAAGCGGCAGGCAACAACGGAATGCGCCCAAAGCGTCCCCGTCCCTGCGGGTTGCGGCCAAACGGCGCGCCTGCGGCGTTGCTCGGCTTGCGAATAGGCCGAGCTATTCGCTGCGCCGAGCGCCTTGCATTGATCGCCGTTTGGCCAGCAACGCATACGTGAGAGCAAGCCCGACAGGCTCCTAGAAGATGTGTCTCTGCAGCCCCGCTCGATGCAGGATCGTCGTCGCGATCTCCTCGATCGAGCGTGCGGTCGTGTCGATGGTCGGGATGCGCTCGCGCTCCATGAGAAGCTGCGCCTCGCGGACTTCGTACCGGCAGTTGTCGAGCGCAGCATAGCGCGTGTTGGGCCGCCGCGCCTGGCGGATCTGCTGCAACCGCTCGGGGTTGATCGTCAGGCCGAACAGGCGGCCTTTGAAAGGAAGGATCGACGCGGGAAGCCGGTGATCGATGAAGTCGTCCGGGGTGAGCGGGTAATTGCCGGCGAGGATCCCGAACTGGAGCGCGAGGTAGAGCGTGGTCGGGGTCTTCCCGCAGCGCGACACCCCGATCAGGATCACCTGCGCCTTGCCGAGGTCGCGGGTCGACGCGCCGTCGTCGTGCGCCTGGGCGAAGTTGATCGCTTCCATGCGCGCGAAGTATTCGTGGACGTTGGCGATGCCGTGCGAGCGTCCCGCCGCATGCGACGACTTCGCCGCCAGCTCCGATTCGAGCGGGGCGATGAAGACCTGGAACAGGTCGAGGAACAGCGCGTTGGCCTTGCCCAGCTCCGCGCTCATCGTCTCGTCGACGATCGAGCTGAACACCAGCGGCCGCTTGCCGTCGCTCGCGCCGGTCGCGTCGATGGTGCGCACGACCTCGGCGATCTTCTCCGGCGTGTCGACGAACGGAATCGTCCGCCGCTGGAAGTCGAAGGCTTCGAACTGCGACAGCAGACTGTTGCCGAGCATCTCCGCCGTGATGCCGGTACGGTCGGAGACGAAGAACACTGTGCGCCGCTGGTCCCCGTGCGCGGTGTCGTCGAGGGCGCTCACCAGTCGTGCCAGACGGGGGTGATCCCCGCCGGAAGCGGCGGCATGTCGCCCAGGTCGACGTGGCTCTCGCCGGCGCCGTGGTAGTCGGAGCCCGAGGAGGCGAACAAGCCGAGCCGGCGCGCATGGCAGGCGAAGTCGGTGATCTGCGCCGCGCTGTGCGATGGTGATAGCACCTCGATCCCGTCGCCGCCGGCGTCGCGGAACTCCTCGAGCAGCTCGCGCATGGCCGTCGAGCTCACCTTGTAGCGGCCGGGGTGGGCGAGCACGGCTTGGCCGCCTGCGGCGTGGATCCAGTCCACGGCCTCGGGCAGTCGCGCCCAGGAATGCTCCACGTGCCCGGGCTTGCCTCGGACCAGGTAACGCTGGAACACGTCCCGCATCTCGCGTACGTGACCGGCGTGGACAAGGAAGCGCGCGAAGTGCGTCCGGCTGATCAGCCGCTCGCTGGTCACGAACTTGAGTGCGCCCTCGTAGGCGCCGGGAATCCCGGCTCGGGCGAGCGCTTCCCCGATGCGCCGCGCCCGTTGCGCGCGGCCGGCGCGGAGCGAGGCCAAGCCGTTGCATAGGACCGGACACTGCGGGTTGATCTGCAAGCCGAGCACGTGCAGGGTGACCTCGCGCCAGCTCACCGACAGCTCCGCGCCCGGGATCAGGCGCAGGGGCGTCTCGCTCGCCTCGGCGTGCGCCTCGGCCAAGCCCGACAGCTCGTCGTGATCGGTCAGGGCGAGCACGTCGACCCCGCGCCGTACGGCGCGCTGGACCAGGGCGGCCGGCGCGAGCAGGCCGTCGGAGTGAGTCGAATGGCAGTGGAGGTCGTAGCGAAGCACGGGGAACGAGGTCCAGCGGCGTGGCGAACAACAACGGGCGTCGGTTACCCGCCGAAGGGGCATTCTAGCAAACGCCGGCCAGCTTCTTGAGCCTTCGGACGGACGATCGCGGCCGGCATCGGTCGCCGGCCGGTCGTTCCAAGGGTCGGGCCGGTCTTGCGCGGGTTCCCGGTTTGGTCAACAATTATGCCAATGGGATCGGTGGGGCATGGCCTCGGGAACATCTTCGCTTGCGGCTTGTCTTTACACACGGTAATCAATGACAAATCGTGAAACTGTTTGAACGCGTGCTCAATCCGCGCGAGATTCGGCGCCGATTGGGCCTGAATCAAGAGCAGTTCTGGACCCAGATCGGGGTGACCCAGAGCGGGGGCTCGCGCTACGAGAGCGGCCGCGAGATGCCGAAGCCGGTGCGCGAGCTGCTTCGGCTGGTGCACGTCGAGCAGGTCGATCTGTCGCAGGTCAAGCGTGTCGACTTCGAGATCATCAATTACCTCAAAGAGTCGCATCCTGACCTGTATCGCAACCTGCGGCGCGCCGCCCGCAGCAAACACAAGCATGCCAGCGGCGCCGCCGCACCGAGTGCAGGCGATACCGACGAGCTCGTGGAGCGCCACGCCGAAGCGGTCGACGACCGCGACTGAAGCGCCGCCCGGCGATCTCTTCGCCGCGCGATTTTTTCCTGACCGACCGCTCGAGCGGCTAGAATGCGCCGCGCGAGCGCACGCGGGGATCCCATGGCCGAACAACAACAACGGGTGATCGGATTCGATCGCCTGCGGATGAGCGACGCCGCCAAGGTCGGCGGCAAGAACGCCTCTTTGGGGGAGATGATCAGCCAGCTCGGGAAGCATGGATTGCGCGTTCCCGGCGGCTTTGCCACGACCGCTTTTGCTTACCAAGAGTTTCTTCAGGAGGGCCGGCTCAAGGAACGGATCGACCGGGCGCTCGATGCGCTCGACGTCGACGATGTCGCCGCGCTCGCCCGCTGCGGGTCGGAGATCCGCGGCTGGATCAGCTCGGCGAGGCTGCCCGCAGCGCTCGAGGACGAGATCAGGACCGCGTACGAGCACCTGATCGGGCAGTCGGCCCACGCGACGGTGGCGGTCCGCTCGTCCGCGACCGCCGAGGACATGCCCGACGCCTCCTTCGCCGGTCAGCAAGAAACATTCCTTAATATCAAGGGTGTGGAGAATGTTCTTCATGCGATAAAGGAGGTCTTCGCGTCCCTTTACAACGATCGCGCGATCGCCTACCGGGTGCACAAGGGCTACGCGCACGCCGAGGTCTCGCTCTCCGCGGGCGTGCAGCGGATGGTCCGCAGCGACACCGGCGCGGCGGGCGTGATGTTCACGCTCGACACCGAATCGGGCTTCGATCAGGTCGTGTTCATCAACGCCTCCTACGGTTTGGGCGAAACCGTGGTCCAGGGCGCGGTCAACCCGGACGAGATCTATCTCTACAAACCCAACCTCGTCGCGCGCCGCCCGGCGGTGCTGTCCAAGACGCTCGGCGCGAAGGCGACCAAGATGGTGCACGCCGACGGCGGGCGCGCGGGGCATTCGGTGAAGACGGTCGACGTGGCACCCGCGGATCGGCGGCGATTCTCGATCAGCGACGCCGAGGCCGAAGAGCTCGGCCGCTACGCGCTCGCGATCGAGGAGCACTACCAGCGGCCGATGGACATCGAGTGGGGCCGCGACGGGGAGGACGGCAAGCTCTACATCCTGCAGGCGCGCCCGGAGACGGTGCAATCGCAGCAAGCCGCCGGCGAGCGGTTGCGGCGCTACAAGCTCGCCAAGCGCTCCAAGGTGCTGGCGAGCGGCCGCGCGATCGGCCAGAAGATCGGACAGGGAAAAGTGCGGCTGATCAAGTCGGCCTCGGAGATGCAGCGGGTCAAAGAGGGCGACGTGCTCGTCACCGAGATGACCGATCCGGATTGGGAGCCGGTGATGAAGCGCACCGCCGCGATCGTCACCAATCGCGGCGGCCGGACCTGTCACGCCGCGATCATCGCCCGCGAGCTCGGCATTCCCGCGGTCGTCGGCTGCGGCGATGCGACCACCACGCTCGCCGACGGCCACGCGGTCACCGTCTCCTGCGCCGAGGGCGACACCGGGAACGTCTACGAGGGCTTGCTCGAG
The DNA here is from genome assembly GCA_036382945.1 of Casimicrobiaceae bacterium. Classification (GTDB taxonomy): domain Bacteria; phylum Pseudomonadota; class Gammaproteobacteria; order Burkholderiales; family Casimicrobiaceae; genus PALSA-1003. Next base: position 3,053 of record DASVPH010000040.1, on the reverse strand, counting down.
ATCGAAACCGTCGAGGTCGCGCTCGACAAGATGCCGGCGTTGCCGACCAAGATCATGATGAACGTCGGCAATCCGGAGCTCGCCTTCGGGTTTCGCCGCTTGCCCAACGAAGGCGTGGGCCTCGCGCGGCTCGAGTTCATCATCGCCCGCAACGTCGGCGTGCATCCGAAGGCGGTGCTGGAGTTCGATCGCCTGCCGGAAAAGCTCAAGTCCGAGGTCGCGGCGCGGACTGCCGGCTATCCGACGCCGGTCGAGTTCTACGTGTCGAAGATCGCCGAAGGCGTGGCGATGATCGGCGCGGCGTTCTGGCCGAAGAAAGTGATCGTGCGTCTGTCCGACTTCAAGTCGAACGAATATTCGAATCTGCTCGGCGGCGACAAGTACGAGCCGCACGAGGAGAACCCGATGCTCGGCTTCCGCGGCGCTTCGCGCTACATCGCCCCGGAGTTCTACGACTGCTTCGAGCTCGAGTGCCGGGCGATCAAGCGGGTGCGCGACGACATGGGGCTCACCAACGTCGAGGTCATGGTTCCCTTCGTGCGCACGCTGGGCGAGGCAGAGCACGTGGTCTCGCTGCTGGCCAAGAACGGGCTCAAGCGCGGCAAGGGCGGACTGCGCGTGATCATGATGTGCGAGATTCCGTCCAACGCGCTCCTCGCCGATCGCTTCCTCGAGCATTTCGACGGCTTCTCGATCGGGTCGAACGACATGACGCAGCTCACGCTGGCGGTGGATCGCGACGCCGGCGGGGCGATCGCGTCGACCTTCGACGAGCGCGACGACGCGGTGAAGGCGATGCTCTCGATGGCGATCGGCGCCTGCCGTAAGGCCCGCAAGTACGCGGGCATCTGCGGGCAGGGGCCCTCCGATCACCCCGATCTCGCGCAGTGGCTCCTCGAGCAGAAGATCGAAAGCATGTCGCTCAACCCGGACACGGTCGTGGAGACATGGCTGGCGCTGGCCAAGGCCGCAGCCAAGGTGACGCCGGCGAAGCTTGCGAGGGCGGCGGCGAAGCCGAAGTCGGCGACTCGGGCGAAGGCTCCCGGCAGGACCAAGGCCGCGGCCAAAGGGAAGCTGGCTCGCCGAGGAAAAGCGAAACCGAAAGCGAAGTCGAAGGTGGCAGGGAAATCTCGGCGGGCCTAGGCCATCGGGCCGATTGACGCGCGAGCGCTCCGGCGCGCTCAATCGCGCGCATGAGGGGACCAGGACCAGTTCGCGTTCAGCTCGGACCTTCGCGGTTGGGCACTGCGTTCGTTGTGGTTTGCTACCTGGCCAGCGCGATGCTGCTCGCGTTCGCGCCAGGCGTCGCGCTGCTACGGGCGGCTGCGGTCACTGCGATCGGCGCCCATGCGCTCCGTACGCTACGCTCGTGGGCCTTGCGCACGGCCCGCACCTCGGTGATCGGCCTCGAGGTTTCGGCCGACGGACGCGCCGTGTTGATCGAGCGCGGCGGCCGGCGCCGCGAGGGGCGCGTTCAGCCGGCATCGTACGTCGGGTATTGGCTGACGACGCTGGTGGTCCGCCCCGATGGTGCGCGCGTTTCCCGCGCCGTTGCGATCCTGCCCGACATGGCTTCTGCGGAAGATCTGCGGAGGTTGCGCGTGTTGCTGCGAGTGGCAGGGCACGCGTATACGGGCTGACCCGGAAGGCGATGCCGCGCTTGAGCTCACGGTCAAACGCCCCGCAACCACCCCTGCGCATCGATCACGCCGCCACTCTCCGACTTGGGTTGCCCGGCCAGCAGGTAGAGATACAACGGTACGAATGCCTCCGGTGGCGGCCAGTGCGTGATGTCATCGCCCGGATGCGTCTGCGCGCGCAGCGGCGAGCGCATCGGGCCTGGCACGACGCCGTTGACCCGCAGGTTCGGTGCGCCGTCCCATTCGTCGGCGAGGATCGCGAGCAGCGCCGCTAGGCCGGCCTTGGCGACCGCGTACGCGCCCCAGTACGCTTTGGGCTCCTGTCCGCGCGTGTCGAGCGTGAACACTACGCTTGCGTCGGGCGCCGCGCGCAGGAGCGGCAGCAGCGCGCGCGTCAGCCCGAACGGCGCCAGCAGATCCACGCGCAGCGTCGCGAGCCATTGGTCGAAGGCCTGATGCTCGACGGGCCCGAGCGAACCGAGCATGACAGCCGTGTGGACGATCGCATCGACGCGGCCCGACTGCGCCTGCAGCGCGCTCGCGACGTTGGCGAAATCTTCGGCCTTCGCCGCGGCGAAGTCGAGCGGGAGAATCGAGGGCTCCGGATGGCCCGCCGCGACGATCTCGTCGTAGAGCGCTTCGAGCTTGCGCACCACGCGGCCGTGCAGCACCACGCTCGCGCCTGAGGCCGCGCAGGCGAGCGCGAGCGCGCGCCCCAGGCCGCCGCTCGCGCCGGTGACGACGACGACGCGTCCGGTGAGCGACTCGGCAAACGGTGCACCGGGAGTGGGGAGCGGCATGGCGATGCGTGGCTACGAGTCGGCCGATCATAGTGGAATCGCGTGCGAGAGGCACAAGAATCGGCGAGACCCGCGTCGGAGAACTCGCTTGCGACGCAGGCATGGGTCGCGCGACACGCCGCGTTGCCAAAGATGGCCGCGCGGACCTATAATTCGCGGCTCGCTGTGGGGCTATAGCTCAGCTGGGAGAGCGCTTGCATGGCATGCAAGAGGTCAGCGGTTCGATCCCGCTTAGCTCCACCATAAGCCCTCCGCAGTTTCCCGCCTCGTCCCCATCGTCTAGAGGCCTAGGACATCGCCCTTTCACGGCGGTAACAGCGGTTCGAATCCGCTTGGGGACGCCAGTTATCCAGGCCGTTACGTTGAAACTTACAGGATCAATCGCGGCCGTTGCCGTCTGATTACCGTTATGTATCGCGGGCAACGACAAGTTCTCGGCTGCGCCTGGAGCGCACTCTGCTTCGCCGGCCACTAGCTAGGCGGCTCAAGATAGGGCTTGGAGGACCGCGCGAGGGTTCCTGTCGATGACCTGCAACAGCACGAGCGCTGTCCCGTGCGGACGACGATCGCCGCGCTCCCAGTGCCGCAGCGTGCCAAGACTGATGCCGAAGCG
>DASVPH010000039.1:0-4695 GCA_036382945.1 Casimicrobiaceae bacterium | reverse complement strand
ACCCGGACGACGCTGGTCGCCTACGTGATTCCGGTAGTCGGCATCGTGCTTGGGTTCGTCGTCCTGAGCGAGCCGGTCGACGTGCGGCTGCTGGTCGGCACCGGGCTGGTGGTGGGCGGCGTGGCTCTCGTCAACAGCCGGCTTGGGCGCAGACGGCTGTTCGGGCGGGTGCCGCCGCCGCAGGTCGAGTTGACATAGCGCATATTCCGGCGATGTTCGGGCATGGACGCTTACCTCGGGGACGACAATCAGACGTCCCGCGCGCCCGCCTGACGAGCCCGCGGGACTGCGCGCGGGACTGATTGTCAGAACGGGCAGTTGCCGGGGCTCGGCTCGTCGATCCGTCGCGCAAGGCCTTGCGGCACAAGGGAGGTCACGTACACAACGGTGTCGACGCTGCCCTCGTTGCGGACGAGGTGGACGTCACCGCCGTTGTCGACGAAACCCGATCCGGCCTGGATGACCTCTGGTGTGCACGTGGGGTCATCTCCACGATAGAGCGTCAAGGCGCCTGACTGGACCACAACGAGGCTCGGCCCTGGATGCGAGTGCCAGCCGAAGCTCCCGCCGGGAACGATCCGGTTCTCCAGCACGTAGAGGTCGGTCGATCCCTTGGTCTTGATGCGCGCCTGCCAGAAGTCGGTTCGGTCGCTGTTTGGATCGATGTTGGTCAGGGCGGTGGCGTCTATGTCCTCGAAGCGACCAACCGCGAAGAGCGTGCTCGTGACGCCCGACGGAGCCGTGGCGAGCACGACCCCGCCAATCGCCAACGCGCCGATCAACGCGCCAGTGAGCGCAAGCATCATCCGATTACGCATGTTCCTACTCTCCTTCGATCGATGACACGGCTTCCACCACGCGGAGCGGCTCGAGGCCGGCCCGTTGGGCGACGAGGACAGCCTCACGGCTGGACGGCGCCTCGAATGTGAAGAAGCAGAGCTCGTCCTCGGGAACGTGGATCGACCCCCCGAAGCGGACGTGCGTTCCCTCTCGCGTCAGCGCCTCTGCGGCCGAGGTTGCCCGTCGTTCCCGCGCCTGGCGCTCGCCGGCGACGCCCCGCGCGAGGAACGTTTCAACGAGGAAGCTCGGCATGCGCGATAAGGTGGGGCCGCGGGGGTACGGAGAAAACGTCAGGATGTCGGAACTTTGCTCGAGCCTTCGACCTGTGAGTCGGCGTACGAAAGCCGTCGTCGAGCGAGCTCAGTGCGTGATCGGATCCCGAGCTTGGCGTAGATGTGAGTGAGATGGCTCGCCACCGTCCGCTCGCCGAGGAACAGTGAAGAGGCAATCTCTCGGTTGGTGAGCCCGTCTGCGACGAGTCCAGCCACCCTGATCTCCGACGGGCTCAGGCCTTCGATCCGCGAGCGCCCTCCGATGCGGGCCGCCTCCACGCGGGCGGCCGCCGCCCAGCCGGCGGCGCCGAGCGCCTCGAACTCCATCCCCGCAGCCTCGAGCGCCGCACGTGCGCTGCGTTTCTGGCGAGCGCGCAGTCTCACCACCCCAAGCGACAGGTGCGCTCGGGCGCGCCCGAATGGGTCGCCCACCGCCCCATGCCGGTCGACCGCCTGCTCGAGGAGACTCTCAGCCCCCGAGAGGTCGCCACGCGCGGCCGCGATGAGCCCGCGACATCGCACCGCCGCTGCCAGAACCCGTGCGCGTCCGATCCGGGCCGCTGCCGCCTCCCAGTCGCGCTGCAAGCGATCGGCTTCCTCGATCCGGCCGAGCTTGAGGAGTGCCTCGACGAGTTCGGCACGCCACCAGCGCAGGTTCGGGTCGTCCCAGCCGCGAGCGTCGGCGGTTTGCTCAGCTTCCTGGAGACCTGTCTGCCCCGCCGTCGCATCCCCGCTCCATAGATCGCAGATGCCCAGGATGGCGACATGCTGCGGGAGCAGATGGCCGTTGGCGAGTGACAACGCGCGTTTCGAGTGGTCTCTCGCGACGTCGATCTGGCCGCGGTGCAGCGCGATCAGCGCCGGTGACAGGTGGTCCGTCGGCGCCTCGCCGTACTCGAGTGCGATCTCGCGCACCTGGTCGGCGTAGGCGCTCGCGAGCGCCCACCGACCGGACCACACCTCGACAAGCGCGAGGCACCAGAGCAGGGCCGACCGGACCTGCTCGTCGCGATCGCCCCAGTCGATGAGCTGACGCTCCAGCCACTCGCGGGCTCGATCGAAGCTTCCCGAGAACATCAGCAGGAAGCCCATGCCCACCCCGGCAGCCTTCGCGTGCCGAGGATCGGCAAGCTGCGTGGCGAGTCCGTACGCCCGTTCGGCGAGCTCGAGGGCGTCCGGTTCGCCGCGGTCGAAGCGGAGGCCCGCGAGAAGCATCAAGGCGCTCGCGCGAAGCGCGTCGTCGTTGAGCTGTTCAGCAAGACGCAGCGAGGCTTCACCGTGCGGCTCTGCCCATTGGCGCCCCTTCGTCATCCGGCCTTGCTCGGCCAGGGCCAGGTGAATGGACGCCTCGAGCTCGGGCACGCCGGCTGCTTGCGCAAGCGCGTCGCCGAGGAGATCTACGGCCGAGGCCGGATCCGCCAGCTCAGAGCTGAGGACCAGCGCTTCCGCGCGCCGAGTGCCCCGCGCTGCTCGGGCGAGCACATCGTCGGCGATTGCGCGCGCTCGGCTCGCCTCGCCGGCCTCCAGGTGCGCCCGAGCGGTCGCCATGGCACGTCGATGCCAGTGATCAGGCGTGTCGGACGGAGTGAGGCGCAGCGAATGCTCCGCCAGCTCGGCGGCAGCAATCGGCATACCGCGGTCACGAGCAGCCGCGACCGCCAGGTCGAGAGTCGCCGCCAGCTCGTCATCCGGTCCTTCGGCACCCAAGGCGAGGTGGCGGCCACGATCGACCGGGTCGTCGAGGACGGTCGTCAGCCGCCGGTGCGCCGCGTGCCGTATGTGGCCGGCCGCCACCTGGTAGAGCGCGGAGGCCAGCAGCGGGTGCGTGAAAGAGACAACACCGTCGGTGGCCTCGATCACGTGCGCTGCGTACGCCTCATCGAGCATCTCCGGCGCCACGTCGAGGGCACGCAGCAGTCCAGACGGCATGCGGCCATGCGCCGCAATGAGGAGGAGTGCCCGTCTGGTCCGCTCGCCAAGGGCGTCAAGGCGAGCCGAGACAAGTCGCTCCAGGCTGGGGGGAACCGCCAGCGGCGCCGTCAGGTCGCGCACCGGATCCGCCGATCTTGCCCGGCCAAGCTCGAGCGCGTAGAACGGGTTGCCGCCGGACGCCTCATGGACGCGCAGCAGCGTCGGCCGCGGGAACGTGATCCGCAACCGGCGTCGCAGCAACAGCTGGATGGCCCCCATGCTCAGGGAGCCGACGCGGAGCCGTTCGACCTCGTCGCGCTCGATCGCCTCATCGAGCGCTGTCGCCGGCGCCGCATCGAGGCGACGCGAGAGGAGCAGCCGGATAGGCTGTCGGAGCAAGCGCCGCAAGGCGAACCGGAGCGTGGTCGAGGAAGCGGGGTCCATCCACTGATCGTCATCGATCGCGAGCACCAGCGGCCCCTCGCCCGACAGAACCTGGAGCAGCGAGAGGATCGCCGCACCGAGTGCGCGATGGTCGACCGGAGCCTCTTGCTCCTCACGAAGGAGCGCCGCCTCGAAGGCCCGCCGCCTCGGGGCCGGGAGGACGGCAAGGACCCGGGGTTCCACGTCGGCGAACAGATCGCCCAGCACGACGTAGGCGAGCGTCCGCTCCGCCTCCGCCGGACGTGACGTCAGCACCTGGAACGACCGCTCGCGCGCGGCGGCCACGCCGGCCAACCAGAGGGTGGACTTGCCGATGCCGGGATCACCCTCGAGCACTAATGTCGTCAGTCCTTCAACGCGGCGATCGAGGAACGCGCCGATGACCTTGGTCTCGGATTCCCGCCCGATGATGTCCTCGGTCATGAGCGGCCATGATCGGCTCGGCCCCCCGCGATGTCCAGCCTGTCTCGGGAACGCGCGCCGCGTCCGTGTGGCGATCAGCCGCCCAGGGCAAGCAGCAGTGCCCCGCCCACGATCAGAACGGATGCGCCCACGCGCCGGCCCACCTCCGCCCGATCCGCGGCCTCGCCCATCTTGACCGAGCCCCAGGCCGCGGCGAAGACCGTGGCCGATTCGCGCAGGGGCGCGACCCCCGAGAGTGGAGCGACGCTCAGCGCGAACAGGATGACCAGGTAGGCGCCCAGCGTCAGCCAACCCCCGATGGCCGCGCTGCGCGCTCCCTCTCGCCCGTCGCGCAGCAGGTCGCCGCCGGCTATGAACGCGACCCACCCGACCAGCGCCAGCGAGGTCGTCGCCCACAGGATCGCCGCGTAGGTGACCGGCTCGATCAGCCGGGAGCCGAGCCGGTCCAGGGTCGTGTAGGGCGCGATCGTGACGCCCGTGGCAAGGGCGAAGAGGACCGCGCTGTCAAGCGCCGCCTGACGCGCGGCCCCGCCCCGTGCGCCGCGCCGCGCCAGCGTCAGCGCCCGCCACGGGCGCTGCAGCCAGAGGAAGCCGGCCAGCAGCGCAACCACGCCAAGGGAGCCTGCCACGCCGAGCCGCTCGCCGAGCGCGCCGACCCCGATCGCGACCGCGAGCAGGGGCGCGGTTCCCCGGGCGAGCGGATAGACGACGGACAGGTCGCCCCGACGGTAAGCCGCGGCCAGGAATACGAAGTAGGCCGCCTCCACGACCCCGGACGTGATCCCGAGCCCGACTCCCTCGACTG
>DASVPH010000038.1:0-3568 GCA_036382945.1 Casimicrobiaceae bacterium | reverse complement strand
AGCGCGATGCAGAGCGTGCCCGCGGCGCTTGCGGTGGCGCGCCAGACCCTGCGCACCATCCGCATGAATCTGTTCTGGGCGTTCTTCTACAACGTGATCCTGATTCCGGTGGCCGCCGGTGCGCTCTACCCGCTCACGGGCTGGCTTCTCAACCCGGTGCTCGCCGGCGCCGCCATGGGGCTGTCGAGCGTCTTCGTGCTGAGCAACAGCCTGCGCTTGAAGCGCGTCGCGCTGGGCGCGCTGTCGCGCGCCACTGGGCGCCTCCAAGGCGAATTGGAAAGCGCTCAGCCATTGGGGCTGGCGTTGCAGCCTGCTCTCGGCCGCAGCGAGAGCGGCAATCGATAGGAGGTTAGATCATGGAATGGCTGACGCAAAACTGGATCTGGATCGTTCTGGCGCTTGGCGCATTGTGGCTGGTCTCGCGCGCACGCCACGGGAGCCTCCTGGGAGGCGGCCACGGGATGGCCCACGGCGGGCCGGGCGATGCACCCGGGGCGCAGGCGTCGGACACCACGCCTTCCGAGCAGAAGCAAGCGGGTCATCACGGCACCGGGTCGTCCCGCCACCGCGGCGGATGCTGCTGAACGGCAGCGAAGCAGTGCAGATCGCGGGCGCGGGGCCAGCCGGCCTCGCCGCCGCGATCACCCTGGCGCGCGCCGGCCGAAACGTGATCGTGCACGAGGCGCGGCGCGAGGTCGGCCATCGTTTCCGGCGCGACCTGCAGGGCCTGGAGAACTGGACCTCCGCGCAGGACGTGATCGCCGAGCTCGAGCAGCTCGGCTTGAGCACCGCCTTCGATCGCGTGCCCTGCAGCCGAGGCAGCGTGTACGACCCGGAGGGGCGCGCCTACGTCATACAAACCCTGGCCCCGCTTTTTTACTTGATCGAGCGAGGCCCCCGTGCCGGGAGCCTCGACACGGCGCTGCTCGCGCAGGCGCTCGCCCTCGGCGTCACCGTCCGCTTCAACAGTCGCGCCGAGCGGCTCGAAGCTCCCGCGGTGCTCGCCACGGGGCCCAACGTCACCGACGCGATCGCGGTCGGCTATCACTTCGATACGGCAATGCCCGACGGCTTCTGGGCCATCTGCGACGACGCTCTCGCACCCCAGGGTTATGCCTACCTGCTGGTCATGCACGGCAAGGGCACCGTGAAGAGCTGCATGTTCAGCGACTTCAAGAACAAGCGCGTCTACATCGAGCGCACGGTCGAGGCGTTCCGCCGCAAGCCGGGGCTCGACATGCGCAACGCGCGGCCCCACGGCGGGGTGGCCAACTTTCGCATTCCGGCGAGCGCCTGCGCGCATGACCGCCTCGCGGTCGGCGAGCAGGCCGGCTTCCAGGATGCGCTCTGGGGCTTCGGCATGCGCCTCGCGATACGCTCCGGCGTGCTCGCCGCGCGTGCGCTCCTCGAGGGCAAGGACTATGACGCGCTCTGGGCGCGCGAGCTTTCGCCGTGGCTGCGCACCTCGGTCGTGAACCGCGCGTTCTACAGCATGCTCGGCAATCGCGGTTACCCCGAGTTCCTGCGCCGCGCGACCGCCGCGGACTCACGCGAATTTCTGGGGCGCCACTACAGCCCAAGTCGCCTCAAGCGCATCTTCGAGCCCTGGGCACGAGTGCGCTATCGCCGCATGGCGCAAGCGGCAATATAGAAGGTCAAGCGCCGGTTGCGGCCGTCGCGGCGGCGAGCTCGCGGGGGAGCGTCAGCACGGCCTCGAGCCCGCTCTCGGGGCGATTGCGCAGGACCAGCTCCCCGCCGTGGGCACGCGCGATGTTGCGCGCAATGCCCAAGCCCAATCCGGTGCCTCCGGTGTCGCGGCTGCGCGATGCCTCGCCGCGGAAGAACGGCTCGAAGGCGCGCTCGAGCTGGTCGGCCGGCAGCCCCGGGCCTTCGTCCTGCACCCGCAGCGTGAGCACGGCGGGTGCGTCCTCGACGAGGACCTGCGCGCGCTTGCCGTAGCGCAAGGCGTTGTCGAGCAGATTCGTGAGGCAGCGCCGCAGCCCGAGCGGGCGGCCCGTGTACGGCGCTGCCACGCGGCCGAGGATCGCGACCTCGCCGCCGGTTTCTTGATAATCCTCCTGCAGGCTCTCGAGCAGCGCATTGATGTCGACCGGCTGCCTGGGCTGCTGCGCGGTCGTGTCGCGCATGTACTCGAGCGTGTGCGTAACCATCGCCTCCATCTCGTCGAGGTCCTTGGCGAAGCGCGCCTGCAGCGCCTCGTCTTCCAGCAGCTCGGTGCGCAGCCGCAGCCGCGTGATCGGCGTCTTGAGATCGTGCGACATCGCCGCGAAGATGCGGGCGCGGTCGGCGATGAAGCGCGCGAGCCGCTGCTGCATGGTGTTGAACGCCCTGGCCGCCTGGCGCACTTCGACCGGGCCAGTCTCGGGCAACGGCGGGTGATTGAGGTCGTGGCCGAGCCGCTCCGCTGCGGTGGCGAGCGTGCGCAGCGGCACGGTGAGCCAGCGCATCGCGATGAGCGACAGGGCGATGACCACCAGGACCAGCGCGAGCAGCGTCAGCGCGATCCTCGCGGGCACCGCCGCCGCCTGCGGCGAGAGATACGAGTCGAAGGTCACGAGGCCGCCGTCGCGCAGGCGCACCTGCACGACGAAGCTCGCGCCGCCCGGCGGAAGCGTGTCCCCCATCATCGAATGTCCCGCCGCCGGATGATCCATCATCGATACCGGTCCCCGTGCGTGAGGTCGTGGCGCCGGCGCCGCAGATTCCCCCGAAGCTTGGGCAGCGACCACAGGCAGACCCTCGCCGAGACCGTAGCGCAGCATGGCGACGAACATGGTGAGCGGGAGATCGCCGCTCGCCTCGCCTGAATCGGCGGCGAGCGGCGCCCGATCGAGCTCGACGGCGAGCGGCGGCCCATCGAAGACCGCCGCGACCTTGCGCCGCTCGGGCGGCGCCATCGAATCGAGGAGGTTGGCGAGGTCGGCGATGCGCTGCGCGACTTGCATGCCCCCGGAGCGATAGAGGAGCTGATCGCGCTCGCTCGCGTTGATGTACAGCGTGACGAGCTCGGCGACGATCAATCCTGCCAGCATGACCGCCACGAGCCTGCCGAAGAGGCTGTTGGGGAACAGGCGCATCAGCGTTTCACCTCCACCGGCACCGCGAACACGTAGCCCTCGCCGCGCACCGTCTTGATGATCGTCGGGTCCGCCGAGTCGTCGTGCAGCCGGTGGCGAAGCCGGCTCACCTGGATGTCGATGCTGCGATCGAGCGGGTCGGCTTCGCGGCCCTTCGCGAGCAGCATGAGCTGATCGCGGTTGAGCACGTGGTGCGGATGGCTCAGGAACACTTTGAGCAACTGGTACTCCGCGCCGGAGAGCGAGGTCACCACGCCCTCGGGCGAAACCAGATGCCGGGCGACGGTGTCGAGCCGCCAGCCCGCGAACGAGATCTCGCGCGCGCCGTCGGCGTGCAGGTTGCGCGGCAGGCTGCGGTAGCGACGCAGCACGCTCTTGATCCGCGCCAGCAGCTCGCGCGCGCTGAACGGCTTGGCGAGATAGTCGTCGGCACCCATCTCGAGCCCGACGATACGGTCGGTCTCCTCGCC
>DASVPH010000037.1:0-44747 GCA_036382945.1 Casimicrobiaceae bacterium | reverse complement strand
CTGATCTGGGGCTATGCCAAGACCAACCCGCTGGCCAACTTCGCGCCGCTCGAGCTTCACGATCTGGTGATGCAGACTCAGCTCGCCATCTATGCGATCGGCGAGGACGAGCCGCTGTTGCGCTCCTTCATTCGCCATTGCTCGCTTTCTTTACGCCTAACATAGGACATTACTTATACAGCTATCAATAACCAACGCGCTCGCTGCACCTCAAGCGCCGTAGCTGCGCAAACCCTCCACGTCAAGGATGGTGAGCCCGCCGTAATCTACGTTGAGCAGCCCCGCCTTCTCCAGCCTCTGCAGCGCCTGGTTGCAGCGTTGCCGCGACGTTGCCGAGAGGTGCCCGATTTCTTCCTGCGAGATCTGCAGCCGGCGGCCGGTGCCCGGGTAGAGGTGCGGGTTGAACAGGGCGGCGAGGCAGCGCGCCACCCGCGCATCGGGTTCGAGCATACGGTCGTACTCCACCAGCGCGATGAACTGCGCCAGGCGCTCGTTGAGCTGGGTGATCAGGAACCGGTTGAACGGGATGCTGCCGTCGAGGAGCCACAGGAAGGTCGCGCGCGGCATGACGGCGATGCGCGAGTCGCGCAAGGCGACGATGTCGTACTTGCGCAACGGATCCTTGAGGATCGAGCCTTCGCCGAACCAGCCGCCGGTCGTCACGCCGGTGAAGGTCACCAGCTTGCCCGCCGGCGAGACGCTGCTCATTTTCAGCAGGCCGTCGACCACGCCCAGCCACGCCTCGACCGGCTCTCCCTTGCGCGCGACGTAAGCGCCCGCCGCGACGCGGCGCTCCTTGGTGTCGGCGAGCACGCGCTCGAGCTGCAGCCCGGTCAGTCCCCGGGCCCAGATCGAGGCGCGCAGCATGGCGGCAAGCGTCTGCATCCGGACATGGCTCGAGTTTGTCGGCCAGACGACAACTATACAGGGCGGAAGCGCCTAGACTGCGGGCCGCTCGAGCGTTGCGCCTTGGTGTTGCGCCTTGGTTGCGCCCCGGCGGGCGGCGGGTATCATGGACGGCCGCCGTGGAACGCGGCCCACGCGAGTGCTACGCAGCGCACTGGCAAGGACCAACGACAGGAGGGGGGTTCGACCATGTCCGGGCCCGATTCGGGTGAGCTCACTTTCCCACGGCTGCTGCTGAGACACGCAGCCGAGCGCGGCGACCGTCCGGCAACCCGCGAAAAGGATCTCGGCATCTGGCAGACCTGGACCTGGGTGCAGATCGCCGCCGAGGTTCGCGCGCTCGCCTGTGGCCTCGCCGCCGAAGGGTTCAAGCGCGGCATGCACCTCGCCATCATCGGCGACAACCGGCCGCGGCTGTACTGGTCGATGATCGCCGCGCAGGCGCTCGGCGGCGTCCCCGTTCCGATGTACCAGGACGCCCCCGCCGCGGAGTTCGTCTACGTGCTCAACGACGCCGAGATCGCGTACGCGGTGGTCGAAGACCAGGAGCAGGTCGACAAGATGCTCGAGGCGAAGCCGCAGGTGCGCACGCTCGAGCACGTCTACTACGATGACCCGCGAGGCCTGCGCAACTATGAAGGGGTCACGAGCGTGGATCGACTGCTCGAGCTCGGGCGCGACTTCGATCGCGCGCACCCGGACTTTTTCGAAGGCGAGGTCGCCAAGGGCGGGCCCGATGACGTCTCGGTCATGCTCTACACCTCCGGCACGACCGGCAAGCCGAAGGGCGTGCGCCAGACGCACCGAGCGTTCATCGTCGCGGCGCAGGGCGGCTGCGGCTTCGACAAGCTGGGTCCCTCCGACAGCATCCTGTCGTACCTGCCGATGGCGTGGGTGGGCGATCACCTGTTCTCGTACGCGCAGTGGCTGGTGGCGGGCTTCACGATCAACTGCCCCGAATCCGGCGAGACGGTGATGACCGACCTGCGCGAAATCGGCCCGACGTACTACTTCGCGCCGCCGCGCATCTTCGAGAACCTGCTCACGCAAGTGATGATCCGCATGGAGGACGCGGGCGCGCTCAAGCGCTGGCTGTTCCGCCGCTTCACCGGGATTGCGCGCCGATGCGGACCGGACATCCTCGACGGGAAACCGGTCGGACCCTGGGATCGCCTGCAATACGCGCTGGGCAACCTTCTGGTCTACGGCCCGTTGCGCAACGTGCTTGGGATGAGCCGGATCCGGGTGGCCTATACCGCCGGCGCGGCGATCGGCCCCGATCTGTTCCGTTTCTATCGCTCCATCGGGGTGAACCTGAAGCAGCTCTACGGCTCCACCGAGACCTGCGCGTACGTGTGCCTGCAGCCCGACGGCGGGGTGAAGTTCGACGCGGTGGGCAAGGCGGCGCCCGGCGTGGAGATCAAGATCGCGGATAACGGGGAGGTTCTCGTGCGCGGGCCGATGCTGCTCAAGGAGTACTACAAGCGCCCCGACGCGAGCGCCGAGTCGATCGACGCCGAGGGCTATTTCCACACGGGCGATGCCGGGTTCTTCGAGGAGGACGGGCAGCTCAAGATCATCGACCGCGCCAAGGACGTCGGCAAGATGGCGACCGGCGCGATGTTCGCGCCGAACTACATCGAGAACAAGCTCAAGTTCTTCCCGCACATCCGCGAGGCGGTTGCGTTCGGCAACGACCGCGACAGGGTGTGCGCGTTCATCAACATCGACATGGGGTCGGTCGGCAACTGGGCGGAGCGCCGCGGGATCCCGTATTCCGGCTACACCGATCTCGCCGCCAAGCCGGAGGTGTACGCGCTCATCCGCGAATGCGTCGAGAAGGTCAATGCCGAGCTCGCCGCGGAAGGTGCGCTCGCCGATTCGCAGATCCATCGGTTCCTCATCTTGCACAAGGAGCTCGATCCCGACGACGACGAGCTCACCCGCACGCGCAAGGTGCGGCGCGGCTTCATCGCCGAGAAATATGCCGTGCTGATCGATGCGCTATACAGCGCGAAGAGCGTGCAGCACATCGAGACGCAGGTGAAGTTCGAGGACGGCCGCACCGGCATGGTCGGCGCGGACCTGGTGATCGCCGAGGCGAAGACGTTCTCGGCGGGCGAGTTGCGCAAGGCGGCGTAGCTTCTCACAATGAGACGCCGGTACGCGGAGAAGGACGAAGCATTGTTTTCAGCAACGGCTTTTCCCTGCGTCTGGCTGTCTCCCTGTGCATAGCCGCGCCGCATGAGCTCCCAGCGCCGCATCGGCGAAGTCATCCTGGAGCTCGACCGGATCTCGCTCTCCTTCGGCGGCGTGAAGGCACTTTCGGAGGTCAGCTTCGACGTCCGCGAGCGCGAAATCCGCGCCATCATCGGTCCCAACGGCGCGGGCAAGAGCTCGATGCTCAACGTGATCAACGGCGTCTATCATCCGCAGGAAGGGACGATCACCTTCGACGGCGAGGTGCGACGCGACATGAACCCGCACCGGACCGCGGCGCAAGGGATCGCCCGCACCTTCCAGAACATCGCGCTGTTCAAGGGGATGAGCGTGCTCGACAACATCATGACCGGGCGCAATCTCAAGATGCGGGCGGGCTTTCTCGAGCAGGCCATCCACTTCGGCCGCGCGCGGCGCGAAGAGCTGGAGCACCGGCACCGGGTCGAGGAGGTGATCGATTTCCTGGAGATCCAGCACATCCGGAAGACCCCGGTGGGAAGGCTTCCCTACGGCCTGCAGAAGCGCGTGGAGCTCGCGCGGGCGCTGGCTGCGGAGCCCAAGCTCCTCCTGCTCGACGAGCCGATGGCGGGAATGAACGTCGAGGAGAAACAGGACATGTGCCGCTTCGTGCTCGACGTGAACGAGCAGTACGGGACGACCATCGTGTTGATCGAGCACGACATGGGCGTGGTGATGGACATTTCCGACCGCGTGGTCGTGCTCGACTACGGCAAGAAGATCGGCGACGGGACGCCCGACGAGATCCGCGGCAATCAGACGGTTATTGACGCGTATCTGGGGGTAGCACATTGACAAGGCAAAGCTTCACCGTAAAGGACGCAAGCGGCGCCAAGGAAGAATCGCAAGAATTACCTTGTGCCCTTGGCGATCTTTGCGGTTAGAGATTTTGGGGGTTGACGTACATGCAGTTCTTTTTCGAGGTCCTGATCGGCGGGCTCCTTTCCGGCGTGATGTATTCGCTGGTGGCGCTCGGCTTCGTGCTGATCTACAAGGCTTCGGGCGTGTTCAACTTCGCGCAGGGGGCGATGGTGTTCTTCGCCGCGGCGACGTTCGTCGGCCTGCAGGAGGAGATGGGCTTCAATTTCTGGCTCGCCTTCGCAGCCACGCTGGGCGCGATGATCGTCCTGGGTCTGCTCACCGAGCGCATCGTGCTCCGGCCGCTGGTCAACCAGCCGCAGATCACACTGTTCATGGCGACCATCGGGCTCACCTTCCTGATCGAGGGTGTGTCGCAGCTGTTCTGGGGTTCGCAGCCGCACAACCTGGAGCTCGGCATCGAGGACCAGCCGCTGGAATGGATCAGCGACGCGACGGGGCTCAACGTGTCGAAGTTCGATATCGCCGCCGCCGCCGTCGCGGCAGTGCTGGTCGCCTCGCTCGGGGTGTTCTTCAGCCGCACGCGCATCGGCCGGGCGCTCCGCGCGGTCGCCGACGATCACCAGGCGGCGCTTGCCGTCGGGATTCCGCTGCAGCAGATCTGGGGCATCGTGTGGGCGGTGGCCGGCTTCGTCGCGCTGGTGGCGGGCATGCTCTGGGGCGCGCGCAACGGCGTCCAGTACGCTCTGACCTTCCTCGCGCTGAAAGCGCTGCCGGTGCTGATGCTCGGCGGCTTCGAGTCGATTCCGGGCGCGATCGTCGGCGGGCTCATCGTCGGCGCCAGCGAGAAGCTCGCGGAGGTGTACCTCGGGCCGTACGTCGGCGGCGGCATCGAGGGCTGGTTCGCTTACGTGCTGGCGCTTTTGTTCCTGTTGGTACGGCCGGAGGGGTTGTTCGGCGAAAAGCACATCGACCGCGTGTAGCGGGCGATGTGTTTTCGGCGAAGGCTAACATGAGCGCACCGAATGTTAAGCGAGCGAAGCGAGCGGCCGGAGCCAAAAGCGTGTCGATCGCGTGTTTGATCGGATGTAAGGGAACGCCGTCCCCGCGGACGCGGAGAACCGGTGTCGTTTGCAGCAAAGCGGCTGGATTCCCGCTTGCGCGGGAATGACGGCCGACGACGGAGTCGCCACACGCATGCTTTACCGGGAAGCCGGTCAGTTCAAGACCACCTACGCCGAGGATCAGCAGATCTTCCCGATCCGCCAGGATCGGATCGCGGTCGGGCTGCTGGTCGTACTCGCCTACTTGGTCGTGCCGCTCATCGCGAACGAATACTGGCTGTCCGCGATCCTGGTGCCGCTGCTGATCTTCGCGCTCGCCACGCTCGGCTTGAACCTCCTGACCGGCTACGCCGGCCAGCTTTCGCTTGGGACCGCTGCTTTCATGGCCGTGGGCGCGTTCGCGGCGTACAACTTCGTGCTGCGCGTGCCGGGCATCCCGCTGCTGGTGGCGTTCGCGCTGGCCGGCGTGTGCGCGGCGCTGGTGGGGATCGTGTTCGGGCTGCCGAGCCTGCGCATCAAGGGCTTCTACCTGGCAGTGACTACGCTGGCCGCGCAGTTCTTCGTCGTCTGGGCGCTGACCAAGTTCGGCTGGTTTTCGAATTACAGCTCTTCGGGGGTGATCAACGCGCAGAAGATGACGCTCCTCGGTTACTCGCTCGACGCGCCGCTCGCGAAGTATCTGCTGGTGCTGACGATCGTCGCCGGCCTCGCGCTCGCGGCCAAGAACATGGTGCGCAGCTCGATCGGCCGCGCGTGGATGGCGGTGCGCGACATGGACGTCGCCGCCGAGGTGATCGGCATCCGGATCCTGCACACCAAGCTCATGGCGTTCGCGATCAGCTCGTTCTACTGCGGGGTGGCGGGCGCGCTGTACGCTTTCGCGTATCTCGGCACGGTCGAGCCGGAAGGCTTCAACCTCGATCTGTCGTTCAGGATCCTGTTCATGGTGATCATCGGCGGGGTTGGCAGCATCCTGGGCTCGTTCCTGGGCGCCGCGTTCATCACGCTGTTGCCGATCTTCCTGAATACCATGAGCGGGCCGCTCGAGCGCTTGCTGGGCGCTACGCTGCCGTCGGGACTCATGTCCAATCTCGAGGTGATTGTTTTCGGGGCACTGATCATCTTTTTCCTGATCGTCGAACCCCATGGCCTCGCTCGGCTGTGGCAAATCGGCAAGGAAAAATTGCGGCTGTGGCCCTTTCCCCATTGATGACGCACTGCAATAAATCCGAAATTGTCGCGAAAGTGACGATGTCGACGGCAAGCTAGGTTCATCATTGACAAGCGGGCGGTTGTGGCAAATGCTCGATCTGTTTCTGCTCGTGGGAGCACGTTTATCAGGAGGATGGCTATGAAGGCAGTCAAGGCGGCCCTGCTGGGCCTGGCGCTGTTCGGCGCCGCAACCCTGGCGTCGGCCCAGAAGGAGCAGTTCGTTCCGATGTTGTCGTATCGGGTCGGCGCCTACGCGGCGGGCGGTTCCGGCATTTTCGGCGGGTACATCGACTACCTGAACCTCCTCAACATTCGCGACAGCGGCATCAACGGCGTCAAGCTGGCGTGGGAAGAGTGCGAGACCGAGTACAACAACGCCCGCGGCGTCGAATGCTACGAACGGCTGAAGAACAAGGGCGGCGGCGCTTCACTGGTGATGCCGCTGTCGACCGGCATCACCTACTCGCTGATCGACAAGGTCGCCGCGGACAAGATCCCGATGGTCACCATCGGCTACGGACGCACCGATGCGTCGGACGGCCGCGTATTCCCGTATGTCTTCCCGCTGATCACCAATTACTGGTCGCAGAACACGGCCAAGATCAAGTTCATCGGCATGAAGGAAGGGGGCATGGACAAGCTCAAGGGCAAGAAGATCGTGAATCTTTATCACGACTCGGCCTACGGCAAGGAGACGATCCCCATCCTCGATGCGCAGGCCAAGAAATACGGCTTCACGGTGACGCACATCCCGGTGCCGCTCCCCGGCAACGAGCAGGGCGCACAGTGGCTGGAAATCCGCCGGATCAAGCCCGACTGGGTGATTCTGCGCGGCTGGGGCGTGATGAATCCGGTCGCGCTCAAATCCGCTGCCAGGGTTGGCTTCCCGCGCGATCGCATCGTCGGCGTCTGGTGGAGCGGCGCCGAGGAGGACACCATCCCGGCAGGCGACGCTGCGAAAGGCTACATTGCGGCGGGCTTCAACGTTGCGGGCGCCAACTTCCCGGTCATCCAGGAGATCAAGAAATACGTCTACGCCAAGGGCAAGGGCAACATGGAGGACCAGACGCGCATCGGCTCGATCTACTACAACCGCGGCGTGGTCTTCGGCATCATTACCGCCGAGGCGATCCGCACCGCTCAGGCCAAGTTCGGTAAAGGCAAGTGGGTCACCCCCGAGCAGGTGCGCTGGGGCATCGAGAATTTGCAGATCAGCGAGGCGCGCTTGAAGGAGCTCGGCGCAACCGGGTTCATGCAGCCGCTGAAGGTGACCTGCGCCGATCACGAGGGCGGCGGCGCCGTCAAATTCCAGCAATGGGACGGCAAGCAGTGGAAGATCATCACCGACTGGATCCAGCCCGACCGCGAGCTGGTGCGCTCGATGGTCGAGCAGTCGGCTGCGGCGTACGCGAAAGAGAAGGGCATCACCCCGCGCGACTGCGGCAAGGAAGCCTAAAGCGTCTTCCATCTGCCCGGTGCCCTCTCCCGCGCAGCGCGCGGGAGAGGATCCTGCCACTGCCAGGTCCCGTAGCTCCGATTCCGCCATGAGCGCGCCCGCGGTCGTTGCTGCCGGGCAGCAAGCCAAGTCGTACCTCTCGGTCAACAGCATCGAGGTCATCTACGACCATGTGATTCTCGTGCTCAAGGGGGTGTCGCTGGAAGTGCCGCAGGGCGGGATCGTCGCGCTGCTGGGCGCCAACGGCGCGGGCAAGACCACCACCCTCAAGGCGATCTCGAATCTCCTGCGCGCCGAGCGCGGTGATGTGACCAAGGGCACGATCGAGTTCAAGGGCCAGCGCGTCGACCGGCTCACGTCCAACGAGCTGGTCAAGCTCGGCATCTGCCAGGTGATGGAAGGCCGGCATTGCTTCCAGCATCTGACCGTCGAAGAGAACCTGCTGACGGGTGCCTTCACGCGCAAGGCGTCGCGCGCCGACGTCCGGGCCAATCTCGAGAAGGTCTACCACTATTTCCCGCGCCTGAAGCAGCGGCGCACGAGCCTCGCCGGCTACACCTCGGGCGGCGAGCAGCAGATGACCGCGGTGGGCCGCGCGCTGATGGCGCAGCCGTCGATGATTTTGCTCGACGAGCCGTCGATGGGGCTCGCGCCGCAGATCGTCGAGGAGATCTTCGGGATCGTACGCGATCTGAACCGCGAGGAGCGGGTGAGCTTTCTGCTCGCCGAGCAGAACACCAACGTGGCGCTGCGCTTCGCCGACTACGGCTACATTCTCGAGACCGGGCGCGTGGTGATGGACGGCGCGGCGTCCGAGCTCGCGCGCAACGAGGACGTGAAGGAGTTCTATCTCGGCCTGTCGACCGCCGGCAGGAAATCGTTTCGCGACGTGAAGCACTATCGCCGGCGTAAGCGCTGGCTCGCATGATCGATCGGCGTAAAGCTGCTGCGCGTCCCGTCTGCTTCGTTGTGTCCTCGCTCGGCCCTCGCTGTACTCTTCTTGTACTATCTCGGGCCTCGCTGCGGGACGCCTCGCATCCAGGCCTGCTCGCGACGCTTTCCGTCCGATCGATCGAAGTAAGCTACGATGACTGAACATTTCGACACCCTCGAGACGCGCGACCCGGCGGAGCGCGAACGCGCGCAGCTCGCGTCGCTGCCGGCGCGCATCGCGTGGGCGAAAACGCGAGCGCCAGCGTACGCGCGTATCTTCGCGGGCGTCGACCCTGCGGCGATCGACTCGCGTGCGGCGCTGGCGCAGTTGCCGATCACGCGGAAGACGCAATTGCTGGAGCTGCAGAAGGCGGCGCGACCCTTCGGCGGGTTCGCGACCGGAGGCTGGGGCGAGATGCCGCGGGTGTTCGCCTCGCCGG
Source organism: Casimicrobiaceae bacterium (assembly GCA_036382945.1). Taxonomy (GTDB): domain Bacteria; phylum Pseudomonadota; class Gammaproteobacteria; order Burkholderiales; family Casimicrobiaceae; genus PALSA-1003. Next base: position 35,679 of record DASVPH010000037.1, on the reverse strand, counting down.
GCCCGATCTACGAGCCCGACGGCGGCGGCGCCGACTACTGGCGGCTCGCCCGTGCGTTGTTCGCCGCCGGGTTCCGGCGCGGCGACCTGGTGCACAACTGCTTCTCGTACCATTTCACGCCCGCGGGCGCGATGCTCGAGTCGGGGGCGCACGCGCTCGGCTGCACCGTGTTCGTCGGCGGCATCGGGCAGACCGAGCAGCAGGTGCAGGCGATCGCCGAGCTCGAGCCGGCCGGCTATGTCGGGACACCGTCGTTTCTGAAGATCATCCTCGATAAGGCCGACGAGCTCGGCGTCGAGCTGCGAAGCCTCAAGAAGGCGCTGGTCTCCGGAGAGGCGTTCCCGGCGAGCTTGCGCGATGGGATCGCGGCGCGCGGCATCGCCGGGTACCAGGCGTACGCGACCGCGGACGTGGGCACGATCGCCTACGAGTCGCAGGCGCGCGACGGATTGATCGTCGACGAGGGCGTTCTGGTCGAAATCGTGCGCCCCGGGACCGGCGACCCGGTCGTGCCGGGCGAAGTCGGCGAAGTCGTCGTCACCACGCTGGTCACGACAGCCTATCCGCTGATCCGCTTCGGCACCGGCGATCTCTCCGCGTTCATCCCGGCATCGCTTACCAGCGCGTCGGCGTGCGGGCGCACCAATGCGCGCATCAGGGGCTGGCTCGGCCGCGCCGACCAGACCACCAAGGTCAAGGGCATGTTCGTGCATCCCTCGCAAGTGGCGGACATCCTGCGCCGGCATCCGGAGATCGTCCGGGCGCGGCTCGTCGTCGACAACGCCGAGGGCGGCGATCGCATGACGCTGTACGTCGAAGTGCCCGACAACCGCTCCACGATCGCGGAGGCGATCGTCGCCTCGATCCGCGAGGTGACCAAGCTCCGCGGCGAGGTCTCGTTCCACGCTCCAGGCGAGCTCGCGAACGACGGCAAGGTGATCGAGGATCTGCGCCGCTACGATTGAATCCTTGCGCCGGCGCGAGAGGAGAGTCCGCGGCCCATGGCCACGGCGGTTGCGGATATCGACGGCAGGATCGGACGAGCGCGGCGTCGCCGCGCGTGCTAGGATTTGGCTCGCCCGCCAAGAACGTGCCTCATGGCCAAGACCGCGCCTTCCGCCGATCCGCTCGCGCCGCTCACTCCGGAAACCTTACGCCAGATCGCGGCGACCGGCGTCATTCGCAGCTATCCGAGGAACACGATCGTCATCAACGAAGGCGAGATCGCCGATTCGCTCTACATCGTGCTTTCCGGGCGGATGAAGGTCTACGCGAGCAACGCGGCCGGGCGCGAGGTTGTCATCGCGTTCCACGGGCCCGGGGAGTACGTCGGCGAAATGTCGCTCGACGGCAGCCCGCGCTCGGCCTCGGTCATGACCGTCGAGCCGACGACGTGCGCGGTGGTCAATCGCACGAGCTTTCTCGAATTCCTGCTCGCTCACCCCGAGTTCGCGCTGCATCTGATCAAGAAGCTGATTCAGCGCGTGCGGCTCACCACCGAGAACGTCAAGAGTCTCGCGCTCTCGGACGTCTACGGACGGCTGATCAAGCTGCTGCTCGCGCTCGCCGTCGAGCGCGACGGCAGGCTGATCGTGCCCGAGCGGCTCACCCAGCAGGACATCGCCGAACGCGTCGGCGCATCGCGCGACATGATCAGCCGGCTGCTCAAGGACCTGGTCGCCGGCGGCTACCTCGTGATCCAGAACCACATGATCACGATCCTCAAGAAGCCGCCGCCGGGGTGGTAGGCCGAGCGGCCGACGCGAGAAGGGCGCACTTCACGCATAGCGGTGCGAGGAGGCCGCCTTCGAGCGTGGGACCCCGGTTAGGTTACTTGTCCACGCCGCCCATGCACACGTACTTGACCTCGACGTACTCGTCGATGCCGTACTTCGAGCCTTCGCGGCCGAGGCCGGATTGCTTGACCCCGCCGAAAGGCGCGACCTCGGTCGTGATCAACCCCGTGTTGACGCCCACCATCCCGTACTCCAGCGCTTCGGCCACGCGCCAGATGCGGCCGATATCGCGCGAATAGAAGTACGACGCGAGCCCGAACTCGGTGCGGTTGGCGAGCTCGATCACCTCGGCGTCGCTCGAGAACCTGATGAGCGGAGCCACCGGGCCGAAGGTTTCCTCGCGGAAGATCTTCATCTCCGGCGTGACGTCGGTCAGGACGGTGGGCTCGTAGAACGTTCCGCCGAGCGCGTGCCGCTTGCCGCCGACCGCGACCTTCGCGCCGTGCGCGGTCGCGTCGGCGACGTGCTCCTCGACCTTGGCGAGCGCCGCGCCGTTGATCAGCGGCCCCTGGAGGACGCCAGGCTCGGTGCCGGGACCGACTTTGAGGGCACGCACCTTGTCCGCGAGCTTGGCGGCGAAGGCGTCGTACACCTTGTCCTGGACGAACAGGCGGTTCGCGCACACGCAGGTCTGCCCGGTGTTGCGATACTTGGAGATGATCGCGCCCTCGGCCGCCGCGTCGAGGTCGGCGTCGTCGAACACGATGAACGGAGCGTTGCCGCCGAGCTCCAGCGAGATCTTCTTGATCGTCGGCGCGACCTGCTGCATCAGCAGCCGCCCGACCTCGGTCGAGCCGGTGAAGGAGAGCTTGCGCACCGTCGGGTTCGAGGTCATCTCGCCGCCGATCGCCTTGGCCGGGCCGGTGACGATATTGAGCACGCCCGGCGGGAAGCCTGCGCGAGAGGCGAGCTCGGCGAGCGCGAGCGCCGAGTAGGGTGTGGCCTCGGCCGGCTTGCTCACCACCGTGCAGCCGGCGGCGAGCGCGGGCGAGACCTTGCGCGTGATCATCGACGAGGGGAAGTTCCACGGCGTGATCGCGGCGCACACGCCCACCGGCTGCTTGATCGCGAGCAGGCGCCGGTCGTTGCTGATGGTCGGGATCACGTCGCCGTAGATGCGCCTCGCCTCTTCGGCGAACCACTCGGTGTAGGCCGCCCCGATGGTGACCTCGGCCTTGGCTTCGGCGAGCGGCTTGCCCTGCTCGGTGGTCATGATGAGCGCGAGATCGTCGGCGTGCGCGAGCTGCAGCTCCGCCCATTTGCGCAGGATGGCGCTGCGCTCCCTGGCAGTCTTCGCGCGCCACGCAGGCCACGCCTTGTCCGCGGCGTCGATCGCGCGGCGCGTCTCGGCCGCACCCATCTGCGGCACAGTGCCGATGCGCGCGCCGGTGGCCGGATCGTGTACCTCGTGCGTCGCGCCCTTGTCGGCGTCCGACCAGCGGCCGTCGATGAAGCATTGCTGCCGGAGCAGCGCGGGATCCTTCAGTCGGAGCGGCGTGCTCCGGGTAGCGATATCGTTGGGCATGGGTCTCTCCTGCTAGGAAGCTGTGGGGCTTACTGTCGCATACGTGAGAGCAAGCGCGACAGGCTCCAAAATCGGACATCCGCGACGCGGCCGCGGTTCCGGGACATCGCCATTCTAGGATGAAAGCAAGGGCAAGACGAAAGGACCATGTTCATTCGCCCGCCGCATCGCGCGGACCCGGGTCCGGGCGCGCGATCCGGCGGGCGTTCCCCTGGATCCGCGTCGGCCTGATCCTGCGCGCGACCGGCGCCCCTTTCCTCGCCCGGTGCAGCAGGTGCTTCGCGAGCTCCTCGCCTTCGAGCTCGAGCGCGATCTCCTTGCCGGAGCGATTCGTTCCCTGGACGACGAGACCTTCGCGCGCGACGAGCGCCACCGCGATCATCTTCTCGCCCTTGTCGAGCCCCATGACGATGACGCCGCGGCCGCGCTCGACTTCGCGCATCTCGCTCAAGGCAAACACGAGCAGCCGTCCGTTGCCGGAAAGCGCGGCGACGTGATCCAACCCCGCCGACAACCGTACCGGAGGCAGCGGCTCCTCGTGCTCGGCGAGCGTCATGAATGCTTTTCCGGCTCTCACCCGCGAAGCCATGGCCTCCACCGAGGCAATGAAGCCGTAGCCGCCACTGCCCGAGACCAGGTACTTGTCCTCGGGCGCGCCCGAAATCGCCTGCGAGACCCGCGCACCCGCCTGCAGATCGATGAGTGTCGCCACCGGGACGCCGTCGCCGCGCCCGCCTGGAACGTCGGCGGCGCGGATGGCGTAGGCGCGGCCCCGGGTGTCGAGGACGATCACCGGATGCACCGTGCGCGTCTCGGCGACGACGAACGGCGCATCTCCGGTCTTGTACGCGAATTGCAAGGCGTCGAGCCCGTGGCCCTGGCGCGAGCGGATCCAGCCGTTCTTCGACAGCGTGATCGTCACCGGTTCGTCGGGCACGGACTGCGTCACCACGACCGGCTGCGCGGCTTCGATCAGCGTGCGCCGGGCATCGCCGTATTTCTTTGCATCGGATTCGATCTCGGTCACGATGAGATCGGAGAGCGCCTTGCGCTCGGCGAGCAGGTGCTTCAAGCTCTTGCGCTCGGTCTTGAGCGCTTTGAGCTCCTGCTCGATCCTGATGCCCTCGAGGCGCGCGAGCTGGCGCAGGCGCAGCTCGAGGATGTCCTCGGCCTGCACCTCGGTGAGCCCGAAGGTCTTGACGAGCTCGGCCTTGGGCTCGTCGGCATGGCGGATGACGCGGATCACCTTGTCGATCGAGGCGAGCGCGAGCTGCCGGCCTTCGAGGATGTGAAGGCGGTGCTCGACCTGGCCGAGCCGATGCCGCGTGCGCCGCGTCACCGTGTCGAACCGGAAGGCGATCCATTCGTCGAGGATCGCTTTCAGGCTCTTCGGACGCGGCCGGCCGTCGCGTCCGAGCATGACCAGGTTGACAGGCAGGCTCTCCTCGAGCCGCGTGTTGGCGAGCAGGAGCTGCACGAGCTCCTGCGGGTCCTGCCGGCTCGAGCGCGGCTCGAATACGAGCCGCACGGGCGAAGTCTTGTCCGATTCGTCGCGCACGGTGTCGAGCGCGACGAGCATCAGCGTGCGCAGGTTCACCTGATCCTGCGTCAGCGTCTTCTTGCCTTCGCGAGGGCGTGGGTTGGTCGCCCGCTCGATATCCTCGAGGACGTTGCGCGCCGACACGCCGAAAGGAAGCTCGGTCACGGCGATGCGCCACTGGCCGCGCGCGAGCTCCTCGATCGTCCAGCGCGACCGCAGCTTGAGGCTCCCGCGCCCGGTCTCGTAGACAGCGCGGATCTCGTCCGGAGGCGAGATGAGCTGTCCGCCTCCGGGCAGGTCGGGTCCCGGTATGAAGCGCAGCAGCTCCGCGAGCGAGAGCTGCGGCTTGCGGATGAGCGCGGCCGCGGCGCGCGCGACTTCGGTCAGATTGTGCGGCGGAATGTCGGTCGCCATGCCCACCCCGATGCCCGAGCCGCCGTTGAGCAGCACCATGGGCAGCCGGGCCGGCAGGAGCTTCGGCTCCCGGAATGCGCCGTCGTAGTTGGGTGCGAAGTCGACCGTGTCGCGCTCGATCTCGGAGAGCAAGAGCTCGGCGAGCGGCGTCAGCCGGCACTCGGTATAGCGCATCGCCGCCGCGCCATCGCCGTCGCGCGAGCCGAAGTTGCCCTGGCCGTCGATCAGCGGATAGCGCAGCGTGAACTCCTGCGCCTGGCGCACCAGCGCGTCATAGGCCGCGACGTCGCCGTGCGGGTGGTACTTGCCGATGACGTCGCCCACCACGCGCGCCGACTTCACGTGTCGCGCGGGTGGGTAGAGCCCCAGCTCGTGCATCGCGTAGAGGATGCGCCGCTGCACCGGCTTTTGTCCGTCGGCCACGTCCGGGAGCGCGCGGCCCATGACCACGCTCATCGCGTACTCGAGGTAGCTCTTCTCGGCGAACTGCGCGAGCGGCAAGAAATCCTCGCCGGACCCGCTCTCTGCTTCGCGGCGAGGCGGGGAGGCCGGTTCTCGCGGTGCTTCCGAGGCGCCGCCTGCCTCGAACAGCTCGCCGGTCAGCGTGTCGAGGTTCGCGCCGGCACGTTTGCGCTGCGACGGCGGTTTGCGTTCGGCCATGGGTCGTTGGCGGCTATTCACACGTCGACCTCGACCGCGTTGCCGTACTGCTCCATCCACTCGCGCCGGCTCGCCGCTTCGCCCTTGCCCATGAGCTTGGCGAAGACTTCCAGCGCCTCGGGCAACGGTTGCGCTCCGAGCATCACCGGCAGCACGCGCCGCGTCTCCGGATTCATCGTGGTTTCCCAGAGCTGCTCCGGGTTCATCTCGCCCAGGCCCTTGAAGCGCCCCACCGACCAGAGCCCTCGTTTCACGCCTTCCTTCACCAGCCGATCCTCGATCGCTGCCAGCTCGGCATCGTCGAGCGCATAGAGCTTGCGCCCCGGACGTTTGCCCTGCGGCGGCACGTCGACGCGATACAGCGGCGGGCTCGCCACGCACACGTGTCCGCGCTCGATGAGCCTGGGGAAGTGCCGGAAAAAGAGCGTCAGGAGCAGCACCTTGATGTGGCTGCCGTCGACGTCGGCATCGGCCATGATGATGATGCGCCGGTAGCGCAGTCCAGAGAGATCGACCTCGCTCGCCGGAGCGTGCGGATCGACACCGACGGCGACCGCGATGTCGTGCACTTCGTTGTTGGCAAACAGCCGATCGCGCTCGATTTCGAAGGTGTTGAGCACCTTGCCGCGCAGCGGCAGGATCGCCTGGTATTGCTTGTCGCGCGCGAGCTTGGCCGATCCGCCGGCCGAATCGCCCTCGACCAGGAAGAGCTCGCGCCGCGCCGCGTCGTCGGATTCGCAGTCGGTGAGCTTGCCCGGCAGGATCGCCACCCCACTGCCCTTGCGCTTCTCCACCTTCTGCGCCGACTTCGCGCGGGCGAGCGCCTGCTCGATCACGAGCTCGGCGATGCGCCTGCCGTCCTCGACGTGGGTGTTGAGCCAGACCTCGAGCCGATCCTTCAGCGCGAAGGAAACGAGCTTGAGCGCGTCCCGGCTCATGAGCCGCTCCTTGGTCTGGCCCTGGAACTGCGGATCGAGGATGCGCGTCGCGAGCACATAGCGCACCTTGGCCGACACGTCCTCGGTCTGCAGCCGCACGCCGCGCGGCAGCAGGCCGTGATGATCGACGAAGGATTTCACCGCTTCGAACAACGCTGCGCGCAAGCCCGCTTCGTGCGTCCCGCCGGCGGCGGTGGGAATGAGATTGACGTAGCTCTCGCCCTGCCCGTGGCCCTCCTCGTACCACGCGAGCGCCCACGCCGCGCCTTCGCCCTCGGCGAAGGAGTCCCCCTCGCTCGCCTTGTCGACATACTGCTCGCCGGCGAAGATCGGCGCGACGGGGCGGTCGCCTTGCGCGATCTGCGCGAGGTAGCCTTCGAGCCCGTCCGGATACGACCATGTCCGCGTTTGCTTGTCCTTGCCCTTCTCCACCGTAAGGGTCACCTTGACCCCGGGAAGGAGCACCGCCTTGGCGCGCAGCAGCCGCTCCAGCTCGGCGACCGACACGGCGGGCGATTCGAAGTATTTCGGATCCGGGTAGACGCGCACCATGGTGCCCGTATTGCGCGCGCTGAGGCTGCCGACCACCTTCATCCTCTCCGCGACGTCGCCGCCGGCGAAGACGATGCGGTGCAGCTTGCCGTCGCGCTTGACTTCGACTTCCAGACGCTTCGCGAGGGCGTTGGTCACCGACACGCCCACGCCGTGCAGTCCGCCCGAGAAGGCGTAGGCGCCTCCCGCGGCGCGTTTGTCGAACTTGCCGCCGGCGTGCAGGCGCGTGAACACGAGCTCCACGGTGGGAATCTTCTCTTCGGGATGGAGCCCCACGGGAATGCCGCGGCCGTCGTCTTCCACGCTGACCGAGCCGTCGGCGTGCACGCGCACGTCGATGCGCGAGGCGTAGCCGCCGAGCGCTTCGTCCGCGGCGTTGTCGATCACTTCCTGGACGATGTGCGTCGGATCGACGGTCCGCGTGTACATGCCCGGCCGCTCCTTGACCGGCTGCAGCCCTTTCAGGACGCGGATCGACGCCTCTTCGTACTGTCCCCGTGCCACGCGTACCTCCCTTGTCGGAATCGCTACGTATCGCCGCGCGCGGGCCCGTCCGCAAACACGAGGATTGCGCTTCGCGGAGCCCGCTTCATTCGGCCGCGTCGCGCACTGCGGAGCCGACCGTCGCTTCGCTGCCGTGTCGCGCCAGGAACTGCGCAAGGATCGCCGCGGTATGCGATTTGCCGGGCTGCGCGACGAGCGCTGCGGGCTGTCCCTGTGCCACGATGCGCCCGCCCTCCGCGCCACCCTCCGGGCCGAGGTCGATGATCCAGTCGGCGTCCGCGATCACGTCGAGATTGTGCTCGATCACGACCACGGTGTTGCCGGCGTCGACCAGCCGATGCAGCACGCGGACGAGTTTCTCGACGTCGGCCATGTGCAATCCGACCGTCGGTTCGTCGAGCACGTACAATGTGTGCCCGTTGCCGTTCCGGCCCCGCACGGGACCGGCGAGATCGGTGCGCACCTTGGCGAGCTCGGTGACGAGCTTGATGCGCTGCGCTTCCCCGCCCGAGAGCGTCGGGCTCTGCTGGCCGAGCGTGAGGTAGCCCAAGCCCACGTCCTGCAGCAGGCGCAGCGCGTGATGGATGGAGCGGTGGGCGGAGAAGAACTCCACCGCCTCGTCGACGCTCAATCCCAGGATGTCGCCGATCGACTTGCCCCGCCACAGCACGGCGAGCGTCTCGGCGTTGAAGCGCTTGCCGTTGCACGCTTCGCAGGCCACCTTCACGTCCGGCAGGAAGCTCATCTCGATGGTCTTCACGCCCTGGCCTTCGCACTGCGCACAGCGTCCGCCCGCGGTGTTGAACGAGAAGCGGCTCGCGCTGTAGCCGCGCATTCGCGCTTCGGTGGTCTCGGCGAACAGGCGCCGGATGGCGTCCCAGAAGCCGACGTAGGTCGCCGGGCAGGAGCGCGGCGTCTTGCCGATCGGCGTCTGATCGACTTCCAGCACGCGATCGATAACTTCCCATCCCGTGATCGCGCGGCAGCCGAAGAGCGCTGCGGGCTTGCGTTTGCGGCGCGTACGTACGAGTTCCGCAAGATTTGCGTGCAGCACGTCGCGGGCGAGCGTGCTCTTGCCGCTGCCGGATACGCCGGTGATCACGCTAAGCCGGCTCAACGGCACCCACACGCGAAGCTTCTTGAGATTGTGCAGGCCCGCGCCGGCGACGATGAGCGCCTGCGCACGCGGGCTCGTTTCACGCCGGGCGACGAGAGGATGCGCGAGCGGCGTGGCCAGGAAGCGGCCGGTCACCGACTGCGGCGAGCGCATGAGCTCGGCGGCCGAGCCCTCGGCGACCACGCGCCCGCCCTGGCTGCCCGCCCCGGGTCCGAGGTCGATCACGTGATCCGCGCGCCGGATCGTTTCCTCGTCGTGCTCGACCACCACCAGCGTGTTGCCCTTGGCTTGCAGCTTGGCGAGCGTGTCGAGCAGCACGCGGTTGTCGCGCGGGTGCAGTCCGATCGTGGGCTCGTCGAGGATGTAGCACACGCCCCGCAGGTTCGATCCGAGCTGGGCCGCGAGGCGGATGCGCTGCGCTTCGCCGCCGGAGAGCGTTCGCGCCGAGCGGTCGAGCGCGAGATAGCCCAGGCCCACGTCGTTGAGGAACGACAGGCGCGAGGCGAGCTCGGCCACGATATCGCGGGCGATCTCGGCGTCGCGTCCCTCGAGCGTAAGCGCCGCGAAGAACGCGTGCGCTTCGGCCGCAGACAGGCGCGCGAGCGCGGCGATCGAGCGGCCCTGGAAGCGCACCGCGAGCGCCTCGCGGTTGAGCCGGTCGCCGTTGCAGTCCGGACAGACGCGCTCCTCGCCTTCGTACCAGGCGTTCCACCAGATCTCCTCGCCGGTCTGCTCCCCGTCGAAGCCGCGGAGCTTCAGCCCCGTGCCGAAGCAGCTCGGGCACCAGCCGTGCTTGGAGTTGAACGAGAACAGCCGCGGGTCGAGCTCGGCGAAGCTGCGATTGCACACGGGGCAGGCGCGCTTGGTGGAGAAGACCTGGACGCGGTCCTCGGCCCGGTCGCCCGCCGCACGCCGCTTCGCCTTCCGCGGCTCGCTGCCGAGCGAGAGCACATGGACCCGTCCCTTGCCGAAGTCGAGCGCACGGCGCAAGCCCTCGCGCAGAGCTGCCTCGGCCTCGGCGCTCACCACGAGCTCAGCCACCGGCAGCTCGATCGTGTGCTCGCGGAAGCGTTCGAGCCGCGGCCACGGCTTGGTCGGAAGGAATTCGCCGTCGACGCGCAGCGTGGCGAACCCTTTGCCGGCAGCCCACTTGGCGAGGTCGGTGTAGTAGCCCTTGCGCGCCATGACGAGCGGAGCGAGCAGCGCGACGCGCTCGGCGCGCCAGGAACGAAGCAGGCTCGCAACGATGCTGTCCTCGCTCTGCGGCGCGATCGGAACGTCGTGGTCCGGGCAGTATTGCGTGCCGAGCTTGACGTAGAGCAGGCGCAGGAAGTGATAGGTCTCGGTGAGTGTGGCGACCGTGCTCTTGCGGCCGCCGCGGCTGGTGCGCTGCTCGATCGCCACCGTGGGCGGGATGCCGAAGATCGCGTCAACGTCCGGGCGCGCGGCCGGCTGCACGAACTGCCGCGCGTAGGCGTTGAGCGATTCGAGATAGCGCCGCTGGCCTTCCGCGAACAGGATGTCGAAGGCGAGCGTGCTCTTGCCGCTGCCGGAGATGCCCGTGACCACGGTGAAGCGATCGCGCGGCAGCGCGACGTCGATGTTCTTGAGGTTGTGCTCGCGCGCATTGTGGATGCGGATCGACGCGTGGTTCGGCGAGGGATGCCACGCAGTGGAGGTTGCGGGTTCGCGAGCGAGGGCAACTTGGGTCCCGGCCTCCGCCGGGACGACATGGGCGTGTTCGGCACGTCCATCGCCAAGCGCCGCTTCGTATTCATTGAGCGCGACGCCGGTATGCGACGCCGCACACGCCATCACTTCGGCCACCGTCCCGGCGACGACGACCCGACCGCCTGCTTCGCCGCCCTCGGGACCGAGATCGACGATCCAGTCGGCGGCGCGGATCACATCGAGGTTGTGCTCGATGACGACGAGCGAGTGTCCCGCGGCGATGAGCTGGCGAAACGCCGAGAGCAGCTTCGCCACGTCGTCGAAGTGCAGCCCTGTCGTCGGCTCATCGAAGAGGAACAGGTTGCCGGAGGGTTTCGCGCCTGCGGATGCGCTGGCGCGACCGCGCGGGCTGCGCGCGCCCAGCGCTTCGGCGAGATGCCCTGCGAGCTTGAGTCGCTGCGCTTCGCCGCCGGAGAGCGTGGGCACCGGCTGGCCGAGCCTCACGTATTCGAGCCCGACGTCGGCGAGCGGCGCGAGCGCCCGGGCGATATCGGGTGCGTCGGCGAAAAATGCGCGCGCCGCCGCCACCGTCAGCTCCAGCACGTCGGCGATCGACTTGCCGCCGAGCCTGACCTCGAGCACCTCGGCACGGAAACGCCGGCCGTCGCAATCCGGGCAGCGCAGGTACACGTCGGAGAGGAACTGCATCTCCACGTGCTCGAAGCCGTTGCCGCCGCAGGTCGGGCAGCGCCCGTTGCCGGCGTTGAAGCTGAAGGTGGCGTGGGTATACCCGCGCTCGCGTGCGGTTTCGGTGGCGGCGAAGCGTTTGCGGATCGGATCGAACGCGCCGACGTAGCTCGCGGGGTTCGAGCGCGTCGTGCGGCCGATCGGCGTCTGATCGACCATGACGACCTCGCTCACCGCCTCGTGGCCGCGCAGCGCGCGATGCGCGCCCGGTGCCTCGGTCGGTTTGCCCTTCGCTCGCAATAGCGCGGCGTACAGCACGTCCTGGACCAGCGTCGATTTGCCCGAGCCGGACACACCGGTGATGCACACCAGGCGATGCAGCGGAATCGAGACGTCGACCGATTTCAGGTTGTGCTCGGTGGCGCCGACGAGCTCCAGCCGCGCCCCGTCGGGCGGAAGCGCGCCCACCGGTGCCGCGGCGCGCTTGCGCCCGGCGAGGTAATCGCCTGTGAGCGAGTCGGCGTGCTGCTTGAGCGCCTCCGGCGCGCCGAAGAACACCACTTCGCCGCCGCGCTCGCCAGGACCCGGACCGATGTCGAGAATCCGATCGGCGGCAAGCATCACCTGCGGGTCGTGCTCGACCACCAGGAGCGAATTTCCGGCGTCGCGCAACCGGTGCATCACGCCGATCACCCGCCGCATGTCGCGCGGGTGCAGGCCGATCGACGGCTCGTCGAGCACGAACAGCGTGTTGACGAGCGAGGTGCCGAGCGCGGTGGTGAGATTGATGCGCTGGACTTCGCCGCCGGAGAGCGTGCGCGACTGGCGGTCGAGCGTAAGATAACCCAAGCCCACGTCGGCGAGATAGCCCAGGCGCGCGCGGATTTCCGTGAGGAGAAGATCGGTCGCTTCGTCGAGCGGCGCGGGCAGAGCGAGCTCTGCGAAGAAGCGGCGGGTCACGTCGATCGGCAGCAGCATCAGATCGTGAAGGCAAAGACCGGGGAGCCGCGAGCGCACCTCGTCGCCGAACTCGGTGCCCCGGGCGCGCAAGCGCCCTGACGGCTCGAGCACCCGGTCGGCGTCCTTGCGCGTCCCCAGCCGCCAGAGCAGCGCCTCGGGCTTGAGCCGCGCGCCGTCGCAGTCGGCGCACGGCGTGTACGCGCGGTACTTCGACAAGAGCACCCGGATGTGCATCTTGTAGGCCTTGCTTTCGAGCCAGGCGAAGAACCGGCGCACGCCGTACCAGGTGCCGGGCCACGATTTCGACCAGCTCACCCACTCGGGCTCGCCTTCGAGCACCCAGCGCCGGTGCTCTTCGCTCAAGTCGCGCCACGGCACGTCGAGCGGCACGTTGCGCTTCTTCGCGTACTTGGCGAGATCGTCCTGGCATTCGCGGAAGCTCGGCGTCTGCCAGGGCTTGACGGCGCCCGCGCGCAGGCTCTTTGCGGCGTCGGGCACGACCAGACCGAAGTCGATGCCGATCACCCTGCCGAAGCCGCGGCAGGTTTCGCACGCGCCGAGCGGCGAATTGAACGAGAAGAGGCTGGGGGTCGGGTCCTGATAGTGGATGTCGCAGTCGGCGCAGTGCAGATCGGTCGAGAAGCGCCACGCGGACTGGGGTGTCGAGGGCTGCGCGTCGCCGGCGAGCTGCGGATGCACGTCGACACGGCCCTGACCGACCTTGAGCGCGGCTTCGATCGCCTCGATCACGCGCGAACGCTCGACGCCCCCGACGCGCAGCCGATCCTGCACGATGTCGAGCAGCTTGCCGCGCCGCGCATGCACGCGGGTGTAGCCCTGCCGCTCGAGGAGCTGCAAAACCTCGGCTTCCGAGAAGTTGTGCGGGACCGCGACCGGGAAGCTGATCACGAGTCGCGGATCGCCCGCGCTTTGCGCGCGCTCGCGCACCGCGGCGTAGATCGAATCGGGCGTGTCGCGCACGACCCGCCCGCCGCAGCGCCGGCAGTAAAGCTGCGCCGCCCGGGCGTAGAGAAGCTTCAGGTGATCGGCGAGCTCGGTCATCGTGCCCACCGTCGAGCGCGAGGTGCGCACCGGATTGGTCTGGTCGATCGCGATCGCCGGCGGAATGCCCTCGATGCGGTCGACCTGCGGCTTGTCCATCCGGTCGAGGAACTGCCGCGCGTAGGGCGAGAAGGTCTCGACGTAGCGGCGCTGGCCTTCGGCGTAGAGCGTGTCGAAGACGAGCGAAGACTTGCCCGACCCCGACACCCCGGTCACGACCACCAGCTCGTTCAACGGCAGATCGAGCGAGAGGTTCTTGAGGTTGTTCTGGCGAGCGCCGCGGATGACGATGCGGTCGGGCATCACGTCACGGATGGAGCGGGGGAGCGAAGGCCTGCTACGACGCGCCCGAGTAGTTCGATTCGTTTCCTTCGAGCTGCGTGAAGCGCACGGGCAGGACTTCGGCGGCGCTTATGGCGCCGGTAGCGTTTTTTTCGACCAGCATCAGGCGCTGCGCGTCGGCCAGGCCCGCGGGGATCACCATCTTCCCGCCCGGCTTCAACTGGTCGAGCAGCGGCGGCGGAATCAGATCGGGGGCCGCAGTGACGATGATCTTGTCGTAGGGCGCGTGCTCTGGCCATCCGTAATAGCCGTTGCCGACCTTGAACTCGATGTTGGTGTAGTTGAGCCGGCGCAGCCGCTCCTTCGCCTGCTCGGCGAGCTCCTCGAGGATCTCCACGCTGTAGACCTTGCTCGCGAGCTCGGCGAGCACCGCGGCCTGGTAGCCCAGGCCAGTGCCGATCTCGAGCACCGTGTCGCCCGCCTCGATCGCCAGGAGGTCGGACATGAGCGCGACGATGAACGGCTGCGAGATCGTCTTGCCGAAGCCGATCGGCAGCGGCACGTTCGCGTACGCGAAGGGCTTGAGCTCCACGGGCACGAACTCGTGGCGCGGAACCTTGCCGAGCGTAGCCATGACCCGCTCGCCCAGCGCTGCCTTGCCGATGCTCGCGCAGGCGAAGACGGTATCGGCGGTGATCGCCGCGATCATCTGCTCGCGCGCGGCGGCGTAGACGTCGGGGTTCACGGCGATGCGGGGGTAGAACGGACCATGATCGAGAGCATAACAGGTGAGGCGGCGCGTTTGGAGCACAGACCGGTACGCGCCGAGCCTCGCCCCGGTACGCTAACGATAGGCACGTCCGGCGGCAAGAGGTTCCCCGGACCTCGCTGCGCAGCGCTTTCCGGTACGCGCCTGCCGCCCCGGCGAGGACGGCGGGTCGCCTGCGGGTTTCCTTCGGGTCATGCACAATCACGGGCGCCATGGAGGTCGTACTACCCAAGGGGTCAGCCAATGAAGGCCACGGTTCGTGTGCTTGCCGGCGCGGGTCTCGCGCTTGCGCTGTCGTTGACCGCCCAACCCGCGGGCGGCGCGGCACCGACTGCTCCCGCGCCAGAAGCGACACGCCCAAAGGTATGTCTCGTACTCTCCGGCGGCAGCGCCCGCGGCGCGGCGCACGTCGGCGTGCTGAAGGTTCTCGAGCAATTGCGCGTTCCGGTCGACTGCATCGCCGGGACGAGCATGGGATCGCTCGTCGGCGCGGCATACGCGACGGGTATGACGGTGCCCGAGATGGAGAAGCTCCTCGCAGGCATCTCCACCGAGCTCCTGTTCAAGGAGAAGCCGCCACGGCGGGAGCAGGCGATCCGCCGCAAGCTCGACGACCGCCTGGATTTCATCGGTCCCGAGATCGGGTTGCGCGACGGGGAGTTGGATCTGCCCAAAGGGATCGTCTCGGGCGTGCAATTGGAAACGGTGTTGCGCGCGCTGGCGAAGACCCGTGGCTATCGCAAGTTCGACGAGCTGCCGATCCCCTTCCGCGCGGTCGCCACCGATCTCGTGACCGGCAAGGCGGTCGTGTTCGCCGAGGGGGAGCTCGCGAACGTGATGCGGGCGAGCATGTCGGTGTCCGGGGCGATCGCGCCGGCGGAATTCGAAGGCAAGATGCTGGTCGACGGAGGGCTCACCAACAATCTGCCAATCGATGTCGCGCGGGCGATGGGCGCGGACGTGGTGATCGCGGTCAATGTCGGCACGCCGCTCGCGCCGCGCGAGCAGCTCAACTCGATCCTCGGCGTGAGCGGCCAGGTCATCAACATCCTGACCGAGCAGAATGTGCAGCTTTCGCTCTCGACGCTCAAAGCGACCGACATCCTGATCCAGCCCGAGTTGGGCGATTTTTCCGCCGCCGACTTCGATCATCTGCCGCAGACCGTGCCGATCGGGGAAGCCGCTGCACGCAAGGTCGCCGACCGGCTGGCGCGCTTGAGTCTTCCGCCGGCGCAGTACGCGGCGTTGCGCTCGCGTCAGCTTGTAGCCTCCGCGCTGGACACGAGGCCGATCGACGAGATTCGTTTCGCGGGCCTGCAGCGCGTCAATCCGGAGACGGCGCAGGCGGTGATGGACACCAAGCCCGGTACGCCGATCGATCAGCAGGTGCTCGATGCCGACATGCGCCGGCTGTACGGAACAGGCGATTTCGAGCACGTCAACTACCGCATCCTCGAGGAGCCGGGCAAGCGCGTGCTCGCGGTCGACGCGGTGGAGAAGTCGTGGGGACCGAACTATCTGCGCTTCGGGTTCGGGTTCTCCACTGACTTCAAAGGCGACACGCCCTTCAACCTGCTGACGACGTATCGCCGCACCTGGATCAACGCGCTCGGCGCGGAGTGGCGCAGCGACCTGCAGCTCGGTCAGACGTCGTCGCTCACCACCGAGTTCTACCAACCGCTCGACGCGCGGCAGTTCTTCTTCGTCGCGCCTCGTGCCGAATTCGAGCGGCGGGTCGTCGATCTGTTCCAGGGCGATCAGCGCCTGGCGCGCTACGACGTGCGCTATGCGCGCGGCGGGCTCGACCTCGGCGGACAGTTGACGCGCTATGGCGAATTGCGCATCGGCGCTCTCGCCGGAACGCTCGATGCTTCGCTCGATACGGGGCCGCCGGCGCTCGCGCCGCCGGCGGGGCGGATCAGGCAGGGCGCGTTCACGTCGCGGCTCGTCTTCGATCAGCTCGACAGCGCGATCTTCCCGCGCAGCGGCGCGGCCGCAACGGCGCACGTGTTCGCTTCGAGCGCCGCGCTCGGCGCCGACGATCCCTATACCCAATGGGACGCCGACGGATCGGCCGTGTGGTCGTTCGGCAAGCATACCTTCAACATCGGATTCAAGGCCGGCGGCAGGCTCGGTGACGACGCGCTGCCGCGCTACGACCTGTTCCAGTGGGGCGGCTTCCTGCAGCAGTCGGGCTATCCGACGGGCGCGATCACGACCGATCGACTCACCTTCGGCCGCGTGCTGTATTACAACAAGCTCATCCGGCAGAGCCTCCTCGAAGGCGTCTACGCCGGCTTCTCGCTGGAGGCAGGACGCTACGGGACGCCGCTCGTTCCGGGGGCGCCGTCTGGGTTGCTCAAATCGGCCAGCGTGTTTCTCGGCGCGGATACGCCGATCGGGCCGCTGTATTTCGGCTACGGCCGCGCGGCGGATCGCAACAGCAGCTTCTACCTGTTTCCTGGGCGGCCGTGACGGACCGGCGCGAGGAAGCCGGTATCGCTCGACCACGCGAGTAACTCGATATCGTCGAGGAGCCGACCGATGGCTACGGCGCGCACATTGCTGCCCAGCGGAAAGGAATGATCGCCGGCGTGAATTACATCGAGGCGTTTTAGCTTCAAGTCTTGGATTGCAACCTGGGCAGAGCGGGTCATCGTCGGTGCTGCGGTACGCTTGATTTCGAATCCCAGGCGGCTTCTTCCATGCACGACCAGCAGGTCGAGCTCCGCACCGGCATGCGTGGCCCAGAAAAAGCATTCGCTGGTCTCCACACCGAGCCTGCGGATGACTTGTTCGATGACGAACCCTTCCCACGATGCGCCGATCTTCGGGTGGGCTTCGAGGTCCTCTTTGGTGCGAAGATTGAGCAGCGCGTGAAGCAACCCGCTGTCTGACATGTACACCTTCGGCGCCCGCACCTGGCGCTTGCCAATGTTCTCGTGCCAAGGTGCCAGTTGCCGAACCACCAGGGCCGAGGTCAGGCGATCCAGGTACCCGCGTACGGTCGTGTCAGCGACGCCGAAGGAACGGCCAAACTCCGAGGCATTCCAGACCTGGCCATGGTAATTCGCGAGCATGGCCCAGAAGCGGCGCATGGTTGCGGGGCTGATGTTGACGCCGAGTTGTGGCAGGTCGCGTTCCACGAAACTCTGAACGAATGCGCGCCGCCATTCGAAGCTCGCAGCTTCCGAGCGCGCCAGATAGGACCGCGGCAATCCGCCCCGGCGCCAGAGTCGGTCGAAATTGCGTGTTCCGACCTCGTCCAGGATCCATGCGTACGAGAGCACGAGGGCGAGCACCATACGCGCGGTGATCCGCTGGCGGAAGAAAAGGGCCGACAGCACGACGACGATCGTCGGGTAACGGTAGAGCATCAATCGCTCCAGCGCCGCGGTGACGTACTGCAAGCCCATGAAGTCGACTTAATGGCCGGGGCGACAAGCTCCGAGCCACCCTGCCGTATCAACTTCGATCCCGGCCTTCGCCGGGACGACATCCGTATCGACTTGGATCCCGGCCTTCGCCGGCATGACATGCCCCTCAGGCCCACTGCACCAGCCCGGCGTAGGCGGTGCCGAGAATGACGAGCCCAAAGGCGATCCGGTACCAGGCGAAAGGAACGAAGTCGTGGTGCGCGACGTAACGCAACAAGGCTCGCACCACGAAGAAAGCGCTCACGAACGCGGTGACGAAGCCCACGCCGATCATCGACAAATCGCCGCCCGCGAGCAGGTGGCGGTTCTTGACGAAGTCGTAGCCGGTCGCGGCGAAGAGCGTCGGGATGGCGAGGAAGAACGAGAACTCGGTCGCGGCCGTGCGCGACAGGCCGAACAGCATGGCGCCGATGATCGTCGCGCCCGAGCGCGAGGTGCCCGGGATCAGCGCAAAGGCCTGCGCGACGCCGACCTTGAGCGCGTCGGACCAGCGCATGTCGTCGACCTGCGCGATGCGCACCGTAGCCGGGTTGCGGCGTTGGCGGCGCTCCGCCCAGAGGATCACGAAGGCGCCGGCGATGAACGCGCCGGCGACCGGCTCCGGGGCGAACAGTCTCGCCTTGATCATCGCGCCGAATGCGAGCCCGAGCAGCGCTGCCGGAAGGAAAGCGACGAGCAGATTGAGCACGAAGCGCTGCGCGCTTCGATCGCGAAAGACGCCCGCCGCGACCGCGAAGAGCTTGGCGCGATATTCCCAGCATACGGCGAGGATCGCGCCGGCCTGGATGACGATCTCGAAGAGCTTCGCCTTGTCGCCGGTGTAGCCCAAGAGCGACCCGGCGACGATCAGATGCCCGGTGCTGGAGACCGGGAGAAATTCGGTCAATCCTTCGACCAGGCCGAGGATGGCGGCGGTGATGAGGTTGGCGTCGGTCATCTCGTGGCAAGCGGGCAACAAAAAGACCGGACGGCAGCGCCGTCCGGCCCCGCGATTGTAACGCGCTCAAGCCGCCGCGTTCTGCGGAAACACCCACAGCGCATCGCGCGGCAGCTCCAGCCAGCACTCGCCGCCGCTGGGCGCCGCACCGTAACAGCGCAAACGCAACGCCCCGAGCTTGAAAAGGTTCTCGCGCCGGTCGCCCAGGAACATCGCCGTGACCAGTTCGGTGCGAAGGCGATTGTCGGCTGCGCCGTTGACGATTTGCGTGCGCTCGAGACGGATGATGCCGGTGGCGGCGTCGCCCGGCTTGAGATTCCCACGCGCCGTGCCCCACAATCGCCAGCCGTCGCCTTCGAGCAGCGCACGCCCGTCGGTGACCTGCGCGACTTTCCCGGGAAGATGGTTGTTGCTGCCCATGAACTCCGCCGTGAACTGTGTCCGCGGCCGGTCGTACATCTCCTCCGGTGTACCCTGCTGCTCGATCTTGCCGAAGTTGAGCAGCAGAATCCGGTCGGACATCGCCATCGCCTCGGTCTGGTCGTGGGTGACCACCAGCGCCGAGATGTGCAGACGGACGATGAGCTCGCGCAGCCACGCGCGGGCTTCCTCGCGCAGCTTCGCGTCGAGATTGGAAAGCGGCTCGTCCATCAGCACGACCGGCGGGTTGTAGACCAGGGCCCGCGCGATCGCGACCCGCTGCTGTTGGCCGCCCGAGAGCTGGTGCGGCAGGCGCTGCGCGAGGTGGGCGAGACCGAGGTTGTTCAAGGCTTGCGTGACGCGCTTCTCGATATCCGCGGCCGACGTACCGCGCAGGCGCAAGCCATAGGCGACGTTCGCGAACACGGTGCGGTGCGGCCACAACGCGTAGGACTGGAAGACGAGGCCCAGCGAGCGCTTTTCCACCGGCATGTCGATCCCCGCCGCCGCGTCGTAGAGCACCGACTCGCCGATCGCGATCCGGCCGCGGCTTGGGCTTTCGAGACCCGCCACCGAACGGAGCAGCGTGGTCTTGCCGCTTCCCGACGCCCCGAGCAGAGCGACCACCTCGCCCGGATGGAGCGTCAGCGACACGCCCTTCAGGACCGGGTTGTCCCCGTATTGCAGGTGCAGATCGTCGACGACGAGCTTATTCATGGAGGCGTACTCCGAAGCGTAGCGCGACCGCCAGCCCGGCCGCGACGAGCGCGATGTTGATGAGCGACAGCGCGGCGACCTGGTCGATCGCACCGGCGCCCCAGAGCGAGACGAGCATCGAGCCGATGACCTCGGTCCCCTGGCCGAGCAGGTACACCGCGGTCGAGTACTCGCGCTCGAAAATCATGAACACGAGGAGCCAGCTCGCCAGGAGCCCGAAGCGGATGAGCGGCACCGTGACGTCGGTCAGCACGCGGCGGGCGGACGCGCCGACGGTGCGCGCGGACTCTTCCAGCTCGGGGCCGATCTGCAGCAGCGCGCTGGAGATGAGCCGCATGCCGTAGGCGAGCCAGACGACGGTGTAGGCGAGCCAGACCGAGAAGATCGAGTTGCGCAGCTCCTTCAGCCCCGGGACGAACAGGAAGATCCACAGGAACGCGAGACCGGCGAGAATGCCCGGAATCGCGCGCGGGATGAGCACGATGTAATCGAGAATCCGCGCCACGCCGCCGCGCTGGCGATGACCGGCGAGGCCGATGGCGGTATAGCAGGCGACCGCGAGCGCGCCGCCGATCGTGCCGACGAGAAGCGTGTTGACGATCGCGCGCACCTGCTCGGTCGAGTCGAACACGCCGCGGAAGTTGTCGAGCGTGAGCACCTCGGCGAGATTGATGCCTTCGCCCCATTGCTCGACAAAAGCGCGCAGCGCGATGCCGGAGATGGGCACGACGATGGTGAAGATGAGCCACAGCGCGACCAGTCCCAGCGCCAGCCACTTCCAGCCGCGCAGCGGCAGGAGCTTCTGCCGGGTCGCCTTGCCCTTGACCGAGACGTACTTGCCCGCCGTCTTGAGGAGCCACCGTTGCAGCAACACCAGCGGGAAGGTCACCGCGACGATGGCCACGGCGACCGCCGCCATCAGGTGGTAGGACGGCGTGCCGAGCTTGTTGGTGAGCTTGTACAGATACGTGGAGAGCACCAGATGGCCCTCAGGGTCGCCCAGCACCAGCGGCAACCCGAAGAGCTCGAAGCCCAGAAAGAACACCAGCACCGCGGCGTAGAGCAGCGCTGGCGCCGTCATCGGCAGGCTCACGTTGAGCGCGACGCGCAGCGGGTTCGCGCCGGCCACGCGCGCGGCCTCCTCGACATCCGAGCCCAGGCTTTTCAACGCCGCCGAGGAGTACAAGTACACGTGCGGCACGTGGGTGAGCCCGGCGATGATGGCGATGCCGGCGAGCGAGTAGACGTTCCAGGGCACGCCGCCGACAAGCGCTTTCGCCCATGTCGAGTAGAAGCCGACCGGCCCCATCGCCACGACGTAACCGAAGGCGAGCACCATCGGCGAGACGAACACCGGAATCAGCACCAGCACCTCGATCGTGCGCGGAGCCGGGAGGTCGGTGCGCGTGAGCAGGAAGGCGAGCGCTGCGCCGAGCGGCAGCGCAATGACGACCATGCCGGCCGCGATCACGATCGAGTTGAGAAACGCGCTCCAGAAGTCCGAGTCGGCGAAGATGAACGCGTAGGCATCGAGGCCGAAGCGCTTCGACGGGTCGAAGAACGGCGCGTTGAGAAAGCTCTGCCAGAAGATGAGCCCGATCGGCAGGAAGATCACCGCCGCGGTGACGGCGACCACGGCGGTGCGCGGGGCGCTGAAGGTGCGGGCGGTCATCGTGTTGCGGGGTGTTGTTGTCTAGCCGTCGCCCCGGCGCAGGCCGGGGCCCAAGTTCGGAGCGCTAAGGCATTCGTTGGTCAACTTGGATCCCGGCCTCCGCCGGGATGACGCAACCGTGTCCGATCGCCGCGAGGCTTCGTGCTCTCGGACGGTTGTGTCACTTCCGTCCGAGCGCGCTCTGCCACTGCTTGAGAAACGCGAGCCGCTTGGCCGGGTCGAGGCCGGTGAGCAGATCCGCCGACACCGGAATCGGCCGCACCGCGCTGCCGAGCTCCTTGGCGAACCCGACGCCCGAGTCCTTGCCGGTGATGTCGGTGCGCACCGAGAACAGCTCGGCCTTCTCGGCGCTGATCGTCTGCCCGCGCTTGGACAGAACATAATCGACCCAGAGCTTGGCCGCGTTCGGGTTCTTCGCGTTCTTGGCCACGAAGATGAGCCGCGAGAGCACCAGGTTGTAATCGCTCGTGAACGCGACGCCGAGCGACGGATCCTTCTTCGCGCGGGTGAGCGCATAGGAGCCGAGGATGTTGTAGCCGATCAGGTTCTCGCCCGACGAGATGCGCTCCATCATGGTCCCGGTCGAGCTTTGCATGTTGACGCCACGCGCGCCCATCGCCTTGACCAGATCCCAGAACGCCGGGTTGAGCTTCTCGTCCTGGTTGACCAGCATGAAGCCCAGACCCGACTTCTCGGCATCGTAGGTCGTGACCTTCTTCTGGAATTTGTCGGCCTTGGTGGTCAGGAGCATGGTGAAGTCGGCGTGGGTCTTCGGCACCTCGTCGGCGGCGACCAGGCGCTTGTTGTAGAGGATCGCGATCGGCTCGAAGGTCGTGGCGTAGACCATGTCCTTCCACTTCGCCCAGTCGGGAAGGGCGCCGCTCTCGGGCGACTTGTAGACCATCGCCAGGCCGTCCGCGGCGAGCTTCAACTGCAGGTCCATCGCCGAGCTCCAGACCGCGTCGGCCGAAGCGGCGTTGGCGGCGTTCTCGCTGATGAAGCGGTTGTAGACCTCGGTCGAGTTCAAGTCGCCGTACTCGACCTTGACGCCGGGGAACGCCGCCTCGAAATCCTTGATCAGCGGCTGCACCAGCTTGGCGTCGGTGGTCGAGTAGACGACGACCTTGCCTTCCTTCTTGGCGCCGTCGAGAATCTTGGCGTAGTCGGCAGGATAACCTGCAGGAACCTGCGCGCGGGCCGCCGCGGCGATGAGCGCGCAGCACGCGAGCGATGAGATCAACGTTGCGAAACGCATGGCGGATTCTCCTCGGGGAAGGTGACTTTCGGCGGGCGCTCTCGGGCGGGCCTCGAGGCGAGTTTACACCGTGCCGGTGCGCCGACGAACCTGGCTCCCGGCAGCGAGCGCCGTCATGGGCGACGACGCGATGCACAGCGCTGCGATCCGCCGCATGCGTTGCTCCTTGTTTGTCGAAGGCCCGCTGCGGCCCGCCGCCGTGTCGGTTGGCGCGAGCACGATAGGCGCCCGGGGGCCGATGCTGCTATCGTACGCCCCGCAGCAGCGAATTCTAACGCCAACCCTTCACCGGAGGAGCCGCCTCCGAACGAGCGATCCGACATGGCCAACACCGCGGAAGTCACCAACATGGCGCTGTTCTGCGATTTCGAGAACGTCGCGCTTGGCGTGCAGGAGGCCAAGTACGAGCGCTTCGACATCGGCAAGGTGCTCGAGCGGCTCCTGCTCAAAGGCAGCATCGTGGTCAAGAAGGCCTATTGCGACTGGGAGCGCTACAAGGCGTTCAAGGCGCCGATGCACGAGGCCTCCTTCGAGCTGATCGAGATCCCGCACGTGCGGCAGTCCGGCAAGAATTCGGCCGACATCCGCATGGTCGTCGACGCGCTCGACCTGTGCTACACCAAGGCCCACGTCGACACCTTCGTCATCATCAGCGGCGACTCGGACTTCTCGCCGCTCGTCTCCAAGCTGCGCGAGAACAACAAGGTGGTGATCGGTGTGGGCGTGAAGAACTCGACCTCCGACTTGCTGATCGCGAACTGCGACGAGTTCATCTTCTACGACGATCTGGTGCGCGAGAAGAAGAAGCCGGCGTCGAAAAAGCATGCGGCGAAGCCCGCGCCGGCCGGCGAAGCCCAACCGCAGGCGAAGAAGAGCGAGGACGAGCGGCGCCAGGAAGCCCTCGAGCTCATCGCGGGCACGGTCGAGGCGCTCGCCTCGGAGCGCGGCGCGGAAGAGAAGATCTGGGGCTCGATGATCAAGCAGGCGCTCAAGCGCCGCAAGCCCGGGTTCGCCGAGTCGTACTACGGTTTTCGCTCGTTCAACGGATTGCTCGAGGAAGCCGAGCGCCGCGGCACGCTCGCGCTGGAGCGCGACGAGAAGTCCGGCGGCTACATCGTCCGGCCGCTGCCGCACGACGAATGAAGCTCGGGACGGCCGCGCTGCTGCTTGCCCTCGCGCGAGGCGCCTTCGCCGAGCCGGCGCTCACCGTAGAAGCGGGTGGACGCACCGCGATCTATACGTCGACGGGGCTGCTCGCGTTGCCGGCGACGACCACGCTGACGATCGGCGCCGATCCCGTCTACAAGCGGAGCATGAGCTTTCGCGCGATCCCGATGGCGACGCTGCTCGCCGGCGCCGCGCCCGACGACAGCGTCCGCGTCACCGCCGCCGACGGCTTCAAGACCACGCTTCCCGCGGCGGCGCTGCTCGCACGCGGCGGCGGCGCAACGGCGTACTTGGCGATCGAACCTGCCGACGCGCCGTGGCCGCCGCTCAAGCCGGGGGCGGCCGTTACCGCCGGACCGTTCTATCTGGTGTGGTCGCGCGCCGAGCGCGTCGCGCTCACCCGGGAGCAGTGGCCGTACCAGATCGTGCGCATCGAAGCGCTCGCCTCACCGGTGAAGCGCTTTCCGATGATCGCACCGGCCGCCGGCGTTCCGGCGAGCCACCCGATTCGCGCGGGCTTCGCCACCTTCCAGAAATACTGCTTGACCTGCCATACGCTCAACGGCGGCGGCGACTCGACCGCGGGGCCGGATCTCAACCTTCCCTACAACCCGACCGAATACCTGCGGCCCGAGGCGCTGCGACGGCTCATTCGCGATCCGCAGGCGCTGCATCGCTGGCCGCAGAGCAAGATGCCCGCGTTCGACCGCAAGACGCTGCCCGACCGCGAGTTGGCCGCGCTGGTGGCCTATCTTCGCCACATGGCCGATCGCAAGGTCGCGCCACCGCGGTAGCCCAGGGTGAGCCCGGTGTCATTCGGGCGAATCCCGACGCAGCCCAGCGGACCGGGACCCGAACCCCGGGCATCGCGCTTTGCGGTCGCCCGGTGGTGGGCACGAGCCGGGGTCCACGTATCCGCTTGCGGCCGGTTCCAGCCCGCCGATGGCAATTCCGCGGCCATCGCGCGACAATAAAGACCCCTTCCCGGGATTGACCGGGTGCGTCGCCGCCCCCAAGTTGGCGGTGACCGAACCCGGAGGCGGCGTGCAAAACGCAAGGCCCGCAGTGCGGCCGGCGGCAGTTGCCGGCCTGTTCTACCCGGGCACGCCCAGCGTGCTCGCGGCGGTCGTGCGCGCGTACCTGGCCGATGCCGGTTCTGCGACCGAAGCGAGCCCGCCACTGCCGAAGGCGCTGATCGTCCCGCACGCCGGATACGTCTATTCCGGGCCCGTAGCCGCTTTCGCCTACCGCCGCATCGCCGCGGCGCGCGCGAGCGTGCGGCGCGTCGTGCTGCTCGGCCCCGTGCATCGCGTCCCCATCCGTGGCCTCGCGCTGCCCGCGGCGCATACCTTCGCCACGCCGCTGGGGACGGTGGCGGTCGACGCGGAGGCTGCGGCGCGTGCGCTCGATCTGCCGCAAGTTCAGGTGAGCGAAGCCGCGCATGCGCTCGAGCACTCGCTGGAGGTCCAGCTTCCGTTTCTCCAGACCGTGCTCGACCAATTCACCGTCGTGCCCATCGCGGTCGGCGACGCAACGGCGGTCGAGGTGGCGCAGCTCATCGATCGACTCTGGGGCGGGGCGGAGACGCTCATCGTGGTGAGCTCCGATCTGTCGCACTATCATCCGTATGCGGCGGCGACGCAGATCGATCGCGGCACGGCGGGCGCGATCCTGGCGCTCGACGCTTCGCTCGATCACGAGCAGGCCTGCGGTGCGACGCCGATCAACGGCTTCGCGCTTTGCGCGCGGCGACACCATCTTGACCCGGAGCTTCTCGACCTGCGCAATTCCGGCGATACCGCGGGCGACAAGTCGCGCGTGGTCGGCTACGCGGCGTTCGCCTTCGCCGACCCCGCGCGCACCGGTGCGCGAGAGCGCGTCGAGGAAGCGCTGGAGCCCGCCGATGCCCACTGACGATCTCGGCCGACAGCTCGTCGCGGTCGCGCGGCACGCGATCGCCGGCGGGCTTCGGCTGCCGGCGATCGCGCCGACCACCGACGGGGCGCTCGATCGCCCGGGCGCGACGTTCGTCACGCTGTTCTGCCGCGGCGAGTTGCGGGGCTGCATCGGCAGCCTCAAGGCGATCCGAGCGGTGGGCATCGACGTGCGCGAGAATGCGCTCGCAGCGGCGTTCCGCGACCCGCGCTTCCCGCCGCTCCTCGTGTCGGAATTCGAGGCGACCGCAATCGAGATCTCGCTGCTCTCGCCGCGGCGGAGCGTGCGCTGCGCCAGCGAGGAGGAGCTGCGCGCGAGGCTGCGCCCCGGTGTGGACGGCGTGGCGCTCGAGATCGACGAGCATCGGGCGACGTTTCTGCCCCAGGTCTGGGACGCGCTTCCCGATCCCCGCGACTTTCTTGCCGCGCTCAAGGAAAAGGCGCGCCTGCCGCACGATTTCTGGAGCCCGCGGTTGAACGTCTCGCTCTACCAGGTGACCAAATGGAAGGAGAGCGAGCTCGTGCAGACGCAGGCAAGCCTATGAGCACCGTGAGCGCCGTGGAGAATTACCCCGGACGCTACTGGCACGCGCTCTCCGACGGGCGCATCCAGTGCGACCTGTGCCCGCGCGACTGCCGTTTGCACGAGGGCCAGCGCGGCGCCTGTTTCGTCCGCCAGCGCGTGGGCGATGCGATGGTGCTCACCACCTACGGGCGATCCTCCGGGTTCTGCATCGACCCGGTCGAGAAAAAGCCGCTCAACCAGTTCTATCCCGGCTCGAGCGTGTTCTCCTTCGGCACGGCAGGGTGCAATCTCGCCTGCAAGTTCTGCCAGAACTGGGACATCTCCAAATCGCGCGAGATGGACACCCTGATGGATCAGGCGTCGGCCGAGACCATCGCGCGCACCGCACAGTCGCTCGGCTGCCGGAGCGTTGCGTTCACCTACAACGATCCGGTGATCTTCGCCGAGTACGCGATGGATACGGCCGATGCCTGTCACGCGCTAGGGCTAAACGCCATCGCGGTGACCGCGGGCTATATCGGCGTCGAGGCCCGGCGCGACTTCTACGCCAAGATGGACGCGGCCAACGTCGACCTCAAAGGCTTCACCGACGATTTCTATGTCAAGCTCTGCGGCGCCCGGCTGCAGCCGGTGCTCGACACGCTCGTCTATCTCGTCCATGAGACCAGGGTCTGGACCGAGATCACCACACTGCTCATCCCCGGCAAGAACGACTCCGACGCCGAGATCGGGGCCGAGGCGAAGTGGATTGCGCGCGAGCTGGGTCCCGACGTGCCGCTGCACTTCACCGCGTTCCACCCGGATTACAAGATGACGGATCTGCCGCCGACGCCGCCCGCGACGCTCACGCGCGCGCGGCGCATCGCGCGCGCCGAGGGCCTCAACTACGTGTACACCGGCAACGTGCACGACCGCGACGGCGGGGCGACCTTCTGCCCGGCGTGCGCGAAGCCGGTCATCGTACGCGACTGGTACGAGATCCTCGACTATGCGCTCACGCCGGAAGGCCGCTGCGCGCACTGCGACGCGGCGCTGCCGGGACGCTATGCGCGCTTCGAGCAGCAGTTCGGGCGCCGGCGGGTACCGGTGCGGGTGGCGGCGGCGCACTAAAGCGCGCGAGGATGGGCCACTAGTCGTCGCCCCGGCTCTAGGCCGGGGCCCAAGTTTGCCATTGCGACGAAGCTTTCAACTTGGATCACGGCCTAAAGCCGGGATGACAACAGTTCTGGGCCCTTGATTGCGGCGACCTCAATAAAGCGCGTGCTTATGCTCTATCGGATCGCTGCCGACGCCGTCCTCGCACTTCACCTCGCGTTCATCGTGTTCGCCTTGTTGGGCGGGGTCCTGGTTCTGCGCTGGTCGAGGCTCCTCTGGCTGCATGTACCGGCGGCCGCGTGGGCGGCATTCATCGAGCTCTCCGGCGGCATCTGCCCGCTGACGCCGCTCGAAGTGGCGCTGCGCCGGGCAGGCGGCGAGGCGGGCTACTCGGGCGATTTTCTCGAGCACTACTTGGTCGCCGTGATCTACCCCGAGGGTCTTACCTATGGCGTGCAGATCGTCCTCGGTGCGGTGGTGATCCTGGTCAACGTCGCGATCTACGCGACGATTCTCCGGCGCTCCCGCCTGCGTCGCGGCCGGGCGTGATCTTCAGCTTCCGCGCGAGGCTCAGCGCGTTGCGCGGCGCGGCGTCGGTCGCGGTGTTGTCGAAATAGCAGTAGACGTCGCGCGAGGCTGTCGGCGGCGCACGCTGCGGTGAGATCCGGCGCGCGTCGCGTGGCTCCCGGCCCGCACGCCACTGGCGAATGCGCCGGCTCCAGCGCTCGAGCGTCTGGTCCGCGTAGCCGCTCACATAGAGCCTCTTGGCGCCGTGCAGACGGATGTAGACGAAGTCGGCCGTGACGTCCTCGTATTCCGGCCACTTGCCGGCGGTGTCCGCGATCACGAACGCCACCCGGTGCTTGCGCAGGAGGTCGATGAACCGAGGATCGACGAAGCTTTCGTGCCGCGCTTCGAGCGCGTGACGCAGCGTGCGGTGCGGACCGAACGCGAGTCGAGCGCGCCCGCTCACCTTGTCGTCGTGGCGGCGGGCGATCGCGGCGGCGGCGTCGGTATCGTGGGGCAGCAGACAGAGGAAGGCGTCGATGAGCTCGACGTCGAAGGCTAGGCTCGCCGGAAGCTGCCAGAGCACGGGACCGAGCTTCTCGCGCAGGTTCGCAACGCCGGAGGCGAGGAAGTTGGCGAGCGGCGTCTCGACGTTGCGCAACCTCAGGATGTGCGTCATGTAGCGCGGGCCCTTGACGCTGAACAGAAACCCGGGCGGCGTTTCGGCGTACCAGCGCGCGTAGCTCTCGGGCCGCTGCAGCGAATAGAACGAGCCGTTGAGCTCGATCGAGGAAAGCGCTCGCGAGGCGTATTCCAGCTCGCGCCGCTGCGGCATGCCCTCGGGGTAGAACGCGCCGCGCCACGCGGGATAGCGCCAGCCGGAAATGCCGACGCGGATGTTCCCGGGCGACATCATCTCCCGAAGTGTAGAAGGCTCACTGGGCTCGAGTGGGTGCGTCACAGCTCCCGAGCCGGGTGCGTGTCGAAATTACCTGCGCCGCTTTCGTACCACGCCGCGCGCCCACTCCAGCGCGCCGCTTGCCCCCCACGCCGGCAGCATCGCCTCCCGGTAGAGCCAGGCTTCGTCCCTGCCGCCGACGCTGACCCAGCGGGGGTCGATCCGTGGCCGTTTCGGATTGGCAGCGAACAGCGTCGGCAGAACATGCGGACAACGCTCGGCCGCCAGGCGCAGCGCGGCGGTGGCTTCGTCGACGCGCCCGAGCATGTGCAGCGCCAGCGCGCGATCGAACAGCGTTGCGGCCATGACGTCATCGGGGTAGCGGTCGCATACCGCCAGCGTCGCTTCCGCGTCTCCGTGTTTGACGTAGAGATGTGCGAGCTCCTCGCGCAGGCCATGATTGTCGTTGGGGTTGAGCGTGAAAAGCACCCACTCGGCGAGCGCCTGCGCATCGTCCAGACGCCCTCGGTCGCGCAGCCGGTACATGAGCCCTACGACGAGCCGCAGCGCCGGGCGGTTTTCGAGGAAACCCCATGGCAAGCGGCAGCCTTCGGTCTTGTTCGTCGCGAGCGCCAGGCGCAACAACGCGCAGGCACGTTCCTGGATCGGCAGCAGCAGCGTGTCGGCCCCGATGCTGGCGGCAGAACCCACCGCCAGCGCCAGATCATCGAGAATATCGAAACATTGCCACGCGAGCGGATGCTTCTTGAGCCAGGCCAGTCCGGGCGCGAGTCGTTCCCACGCCTGCGGATCATCGGATTCAAGCGCGATCAGGTTCGGCTTGAAGACAGCCACCCGCGCTCGCCAATCTGAAACGAGAACCTGCAGGTCGGAAGAAGGCTCGAGCGAGGCGTCATCGCCATCGCGCCACAGGCCGTAATGGCACGCGGCCGGGGGCATGGTGGCGATCAGTTGGCGCAGTTCGGCGAGACCCGGCCAGGCGCGACTCTCATAGTTCAGGGCGGCCTCATCCGGGTCGGCGATCAGCTCGCGCAGGTAGGCGATGAGATCGCTGTAATCGTGGTCTCGGTCACGTGCCAGGCGCGCCAACCAGAACTGGCCCCGCTCCTTGACTCGCTCGCGGTCGCCCTGGGCAAGCAGCAGCGTGATCTCCAGGTGCGCCAAGAATGGATTGTCAGGTTGCAGGCGCAGGGCATCCTGAAACAATCGCCACGCTTGCGCATGCTCGCCCGCGTCGGCCAGGACGGTGATCCTTCTATGCAGCGCTGCGCTGCGCAGGGTCGGATCGGGGGCCTGCAGGCATGCCGCGATGAGCTGTTGCTTCTTTTTGGTCTTGCCGAGCGCGTTGTAGCACTCCACGAGCGTATCGAAGGCCCACTCGGCGCGCTCGTCGAGCTTGCCGATGTCGGCGAAAAGCGGCTCGAGCAGCGCGGCCGCGTCGGCCGCACGACCATCCTCCATCCATTCGTTGGCGATGAAGGCAAGCTCCTCGCGGTCGAGGTGGGCGAAGGGAAGCTCCTTCAGGCGCGCACGCGAATAGTGGTCGAGCACGTAACGCAGCAGGCTGAAATTCTCGAACGGATTGCCGAGGTCCTCGGCGCCAGCGCAACATTGCTTGTACTTGCGTCCGGAGCCGCAGGGACAAGGCGCATTTCGTTCGGGCTTGGGCAGCGGGCGCGGCCGGAAGCCGTTGTCGGGCAACGGCATTCGGTTCCAGAGCAGCCGGCCCAGGGTATGCAGCGCCGAACGACGCGCGGCTTCCCCGCCGTGGATTCCGGCGACGAAAGCCGGTGCGAGTATAGGCGCAACCTCGTTGAACCACGCCGGAAACGCACTTCCTTGCGGCTCCTTCAGCGCCTGACGGGCACAGGCGTGAAGAAGCAGGTCGAGCGTGGCGGCCGAGTCTTCGGGCGAATCGGCCGGGTTCATCGCAGTATCCGACGGGACGAGGCTCGGCGGCTACGCTTTCGAGTAGATCTCGGCGCCCTTCTGTACGAACTCCACCGCCTTCTCCTCCATCCCCTTCTCGAGCGCCGCTTCGGGCTCGACCCCGAGCTTGGCCGCATAGTCGCGCACGTCCTGCGTGATCTTCATCGAGCAGAAATGCGGACCGCACATCGAGCAGAAGTGCGCGAGCTTGGCGCCTTCCTGCGGCAGCGTCTCGTCGTGGAACTCGCGCGACTTGTCCGGGTCGAGCCCGAGGTTGAACTGATCCTCCCAGCGGAACTCGAAGCGCGCCTTGGAGAGCGCATTGTCGCGGATCTGCGCGCCCGGATGGCCCTTGGCGAGGTCGGCGGCGTGCGCGGCGATCTTGTAGGCCATGATGCCGTCCTTGACGTCGGCCTTGTTGGGCAAGCCCAGGTGCTCCTTCGGCGTCACGTAGCAGAGCATCGCGGTGCCGTACCAGCCGATCATCGCCGCGCCGATGGCGCTGGTGATGTGATCGTAGCCGGGCGCGATGTCGGTGGTCAGCGGCCCCAGCGTGTAGAACGGCGCTTCGCCGCATAGCCGCAATTGCTCGTCCACATTGTGCTTGATGAGATGCATCGGGATATGTCCGGGACCCTCGATCATCGTCTGCACGTCGTGCCTCCACGCGGCTTTCGTGAGCTCGCCGAGGGTGGCGAGCTCGGCCATCTGCGCTTGGTCGTTGGCATCGTAGATCGAGCCGGGGCGCAGCCCGTCTCCGAGGCTGAACGCCACGTCGTAGGCTTTCATGATCTCGCAGATGTCCTCGAAGCGCGTATAGAGGAAGCTCTCCTTGTGGTGCGCGAGGCACCACCTGGCCATGATCGATCCTCCGCGCGACACGATCCCGGTCATGCGCTTCGCGGTGAGCGGGATGTAGGAGAGCAGCACGCCGGCGTGGATGGTGAAATAGTCCACACCCTGCTCGGCCTGCTCGATCAGCGTGTCGCGGTAGATCTCCCAGGTGAGCTCCTCCGCCTTGCCCTCGACCTTTTCCAGCGCCTGGTAGATGGGCACCGTGCCGATCGGCACCGGAGCGTTGCGGATGATCCACTCGCGCGTCTCGTGGATGTGCTTGCCGGTGGACAGGTCCATGACCGTGTCGGCGCCCCAGCGCGTCGCCCAGGTCATCTTCTCGACTTCCTCGCCGATCGACGAGGTGAGCGCCGAGTTGCCGATATTGGCGTTGATCTTCGTGAGGAAGTTTCGGCCGATCACCATCGGCTCGGTTTCCGGGTGGTTGATATTGGCCGGGATGATCGCGCGGCCGCGGGCGACCTCGTCGCGCACGAATTCCGGCGTGATCGAACTGGGAATCGACGCGCCGAAGCTCTGCCCGGTGTGCTGCGCGGTAACCAGCGCGGGGAGCGTGCGCAGCACCTGCTCGCGCTTCATGTTCTCGCGGATGGCGATGAACTCCATTTCTGGCGTGACGATCCCGCGGCGCGCGTAGTGCATCTGCGTGACGTTGGCGCCAGCGCGCGCCCGGCGTGGCTTGCGTTTGAGCTCGAAGCGCATGTCGGCGAGCGCGGGATCGGCGAGCCGCGCGCGACCGTAGGCCGAGGTCGGACCGTCGAGCGCGACCGTATCGCCGCGCTCCTCGATCCAGCGCGCTCGCAGCGGCGGCAGGCCGCGCTTCACGTCGATCGGCGCGTCGGGATCGGTGTACGGCCCCGATGTGTCGTAGACCGCGATCGGCGGGTTCTTCTCCGCGCCCTCATTTGACAATGAGGAAGCGGGCGTGTCGCTCTGCGCGATCTCGCGCATGGGCACGCGAATGTCGGGCCGCGAACCCTCGACGAAGATCTTGCGGGAATTTGTTAGCGGTTGCACCGCCGCGCTATCGACGTGCGCGTCGCGGGCGAAGAATCGGTCGTTGGCGTTCATCGCGCTCCTCTGCAATCGCGGAGCGCCGGAGAGGGAGCGGGGAGCGGAGGGCTGAAACGGACACGCTTCCCTGCGCCGGCATTATCCGCACAGGTACCAAGGGTGTGATCTCACCGCCTCGCCATAGGCTGGCGAAGGGACCCCTAGCGTCCAAGTAACGTTACGCCGAAACTTGCGGGCGGGCAAGCTTCGCCAGCGCCGCTGCCGAAAAAAGCCGCACGGCGAGACTCCTGGCGGCATCATCAGCGCGCCATCACCAAGGAGAACCCATGGACTACCTCCGATTTCCCGCGTTCATCGCCGGGCTGCTCGTCGTCGCGCTTGCCGATGCGCAGGGCTTGAGTTCATGCCATGACCGCCCCGACCCAATGGAACGCCTCGCCTGTTATGACCGGCTCTCCGGCTACGTCCGACACGAGGAAGCAAGGCCCAAGGGGATTCTCGCCGAGCGTTGGGGATACGACTCGAACGCGGCCGCGAGCCGGTTCCGGATATCGCAGCAAGACGTCAACTACGTCGCTTTGAGCTACAGCGACGCCAGAAACACGACACCACGCTCGCCGTCCCATCCAGATTCCGGCAACTATCCCGCCGAGCTCAACCCACTGGAGCTGAGCTTCCAACTGAGCGCGAAGGCGCGCGTTTTCGATCTCGGTACCAGGGATCCCGATCGTTACGACCCGCGGGACCACAATTTCGGAATCTGGCTTGCATACACGCAGCAGAGCTTCTGGCAAGCATTCAATGCGCCGCAATCCCGCCCCTTCCGGGAAACCAACTATCAGCCCGAGGTGATTCTTGCCATTCGCCCGGACCTGCTGACCGAAAGGACCAGGTTCGACGATGTTGTGTGGCGAGTGTTCAACATCGGGTTCGCACACCAATCCAACGGCCAGTCCGACCCGCTATCGCGGAGCTGGAATCGCGTCTACGCCCAGCTCGGATTCGAGCGCAGCGATCCACAACGCGGTGATTGGGCGGTGCTGCTGCGGCCCTGGTACCGCTTCAGGGAAAAGGCTTCGAAGGACGATAACCCGGACATCACCGACTATCTCGGTCACGGCGACGTCCAGGTGTTGTATCGGAAGGGCGGCTTTGCGCTGTCGGCGACCGGCCGCGTCAACCTCCGAACAGGCAAGGGCGCAGGCACGCTCGATTTCAGCTTCCCGCTGTCGGCCTCGGCCGCGCCGGGCTACCCGTTGAAGTGGTACGTACGCCTGTTTAGCGGCTATGGGGAGAGCCTGATCGACTACAACAAGCGCCAGACGACGCTCTCGGTCGGGTTCACCCTTGGCGGCGAGCACTGACCTCGCTGCGTTACGCGAGTATCAGTCCGGGTGGGGGCTGCTTTCACGCGCCATCAGCTACCGGTGTCATGTGTCGAGGGTGGCGAGCGGCGATCGGGAATCCGGGGATCGCGCGCGATCAACATCAGCACGCCGAGCAAGATCAGCAGCAGCGAGATCAGCAGCCACCAGCGCAGGCGGTAGATATCGTGCAGCCAGACCGACGCGCCGACCGCGATCAGCATGGGCCCAAGCACGATCGAGCTCTTGGTGACGCGGTCGGCGACCAGGATGAGCATTCCGGCGGCGACCAGCGCCAGCGCAGTGACCGATTCCACGTTCGGGAACCATTCGAAGTACCAGATGACGCCGATCACACCGATGACGATCAACGTGATGGGCAGACCCGTGTTGCGCATAGGAGCTCGCGAAGCGACTGCCGTCGCGTGGAAGGAAGTTTCGTTCGGCCGACGCTACGCCATTCCGGCGGTCGCGGCAACTCTCTGCGTCGGCGGCGGGGCAACGAGCTTGCGCGCTCGCGGGGGCGTTGTCACCGAGTCCGGGAAAGAGGCGGACGCTCGGGGCCGACGGGCTCAAAGCCATCGTCGGCCCGCTACTCGTCGACGACCAGACGATACCCGGCCCCCGTCTCCGTGAGCAGATGGCGCGGCCGCACCGGATCGACTTCGAGCTTCTCCCGCAATCGCTGCATGTAGATGCGCAGGTAGTGAGTGTCGCTCGCGTGCGTCGGTCCCCAGACTTCGGTGAGAAGCTGGCGGTGCGTGACCACCAGGCCGAGGTGCTTCGCGAGCAGCGCCAGCAGCCGGAACTCGATCGGGGTCAGACGGACCTCTTTGCCATCGTTGCTTGCGATGCGCTTTTCCAGATCGACGACCGCGCGGCCGAAGCGAAGGATCGACGTGCCGGAGGGCGCGCACACGGCGTGCCGCAGCGCCGCGCGCACCCGCGCTAAGAGCTCGCCGATGCCGAACGGCTTGGTCACGTAGTCGTTGGCGCCCGCGTCGAGCGCCTCGATCTTGGAATGCTCCTGGACCCGCGCCGAGAGCACGATGATCGGCATCGCCGACCACTCGCGGATGCGGCGGATCACCTCGATGCCGTCGACATCGGGCAGCGCCAGGTCGACGATGGCGAGATCCGGCTTGTGCGTCCCGGCGTCGATCGATCCGCGGCGGCCGGTCGCCGACTCGACGACCCGATACCCCTCGAGGCCGAAGCTCGCGCGCAGGAACCGCCGGATCTCGGGCTCGTCCTCGACCACGAGGATCGTCGGATGCGCCTCGGCCATCTCGCTAACTCGACACGGGCTCTGGTGGCATGGACGGCGCCTCTTCCAAGGGCAACGTGAACCGGAACGCGGTCCCGCCGGCGCGCACCGGCTCGGCCCACGTCCTGCCTCCGTGCAGGCGCACGATCGCGCGGCAGATGGCGAGCCCCAGGCCTATGCCGCTCTC
>DASVPH010000036.1:0-52281 GCA_036382945.1 Casimicrobiaceae bacterium | reverse complement strand
CGAAGGCGGCCGGCGCCGCGGTCAGCGCGAGGATGATGAGCGCCCCCGAGCAGCGCCTGACGGGCGAGGCGATCAAGCGCCGGAAATCACGAAGCGACATGGGTTCCTAGCCATGCCGACCGCGCCGGGGCATCAATGCGCGATCGGATCGACATCGAGATACTGGAAGTCGGCCTGCAGGATCGGATGTTTCTTGTAGCCCTTGATCCACGGGCGAATGAGCTCGTTGCGCATGCGCGAGACGTTCAAGCTTTGCGCGCCGTCGACCTCCAGCTGTCGCGCCATGAGCAGGAACAGACGGTTGCGCTCGGGCGAGTCCGGCAGCGCCCGGGCGCGCTCGTAGAACTTGTCGAACGCCTTCGACGCGTAGCACCCGTTGTTGCTCTGCCCGATGTTCGGGCCGTAGAAGTTCTGGACGAAGTTGTCGCCGTCGGGGTAGTCGGCGATCCAACCCTGTCCCCACATCTGCAGCTTGCACGCCTTGGCGGCCTTGCGGTTGTCCGCGAAAGGCGCGACCACGGTCTCCAGGCGTACGCCGATCTGCTCCAGCGACTGCAGCCACAGCTCGTCGAGCTCTCGGCTCGTACTGGAGGGCTCGGTCGCCAGGCGCACGACGAGCGGCTTGCCGCCCGGCAGCGTGCGCCAGCCGTCTGGCCCACGCTTGTAGCCGAAGTAGTCGAGGAGTCGGTTGGCGAGCGCCGGATCGTGGCGGATCAGGCTGCGATAGCTCGGATCGTAGCCGACCACACCGGGCGGAATCGGCATC
This sequence comes from Casimicrobiaceae bacterium, assembly GCA_036382945.1. GTDB lineage: Bacteria > Pseudomonadota > Gammaproteobacteria > Burkholderiales > Casimicrobiaceae > PALSA-1003. Next base: position 51,515 of record DASVPH010000036.1, on the reverse strand, counting down.
TGGAGGTGAATCGCCTGGCCCTTGCGAATCACCTCGATCTCCTTGTCGACGTCGTAGGCCATCGCCATCGCCCGGCGCAACGCGATCTTCTCCTTGGAAAAGCCGCCGATCACCGGATCCTTCAGGTTGAACGCGGTATAGGTCATATCCAGGTCGTTCGTCCGGTAGAGGCTCACCCCCTGTTGGACGAGAAACGGCTTGAGCTTCGTTCCGTCGAGCGCTTCGGGTGCGAAGGTGTCGGGCAGGTTGAGGTAGTCGAGGGCCTTCTGCTGGAAGGCGAGCCAGCGCGACTGCGCTTCCTCGATGATGACGATCTCGACCCGGCCGACCTGCGGCATCTGCTTGCCCTTCATCACCCGAACGAGCTCCCGATCCCATGCTTCGTCGCTCGGCTGAAAATCCCAGACGAAGCCGCGGTAGCTGGGGTTGGCCTCGAGGACGATCTTGGCCCGCGGCGTCCAGCTCGCCAGCATGTAGGGGCCGGTCCCCACCGGGTGCGCCATCGTAGCCTCGCCATACGCCTCGATGACTTCCCTTGCCACGGCGCCGAGCGAGGTGTGGGCGACGATGTACGGGAAATTGTAGTCCGCCTCCTTCAGCCGAAAGCGCAACGTATAGCGATCGATCGCCTCCAGGCCCGGGATCCTGGCGTCGTAGTTGAAGCGGCCAGTGCGCGTCGCCTCGGCCGCGAGCTCGTCGAGCCCCACGAGCTTGCCCTCCAGCAGAAAGGCGTACGCCGAATGATTGGCAGGATCGACGAAACGCATGTAGCTGTAGACGAAATCCTGGGCGGTGAGCTCCCGCTTGACGCCCTTGAATGCCGCGTCGGGTGTGAAGTAGATTCCCTTGCGCAGCTTGAACGTATAGGTCTTGCCGCTGTCGCCGACCTCGGGCATGGATTCCGCGACCATCGGGACGAGCTTGGCCGGCCGGGCGAGATAGTCGTAGGTCAACAGGCGCTCGAAAATCGCCTCGTCGACCGTCGCGGAATAGAGGTCGCTCACGCGAACGGGATCGAAACCGGTTTCTCCCGTAGGGAAGTACCAGTGAATGATTTTGCGCGGGTCGGCGGCGCCGTCGGCCGGCGGCGCGGGCAGAGACACGGAAAACAGCAAGGCGGCTGCAGCTACAAAGTGGCGCCAGGGCATCCGGCCATCCCACCCCCTCGAAGAACGGCGCGTAATGTACCATCTCTCGCCCTGATTGACGCTCTCGATGCTCGAATCCCAGCCCGCCCCTGCCGCTCTGTGGCGGCGACGCGGCCGCACCTTGACTTAAGCGATGAAGCCACCCTACTGGGATGAAGCCGCGCTGGCGCTGTCGCGGCGCGATCGCGTGCTCAAGCGTCTGATCCGCCGCTCTCCCGGCATTCACCTGAAGCGACGGAGCGACCCTTTCACGACGCTGGCGCGGGCGATCGTCGGGCAGCAGATCTCGGTCAAGGCCGCCGATGCGATCTGGCGCCGGTTCGTCACGCTGCTCGCAGACGCGCCGCCGCGGGGCTTCCCGCGCCTCGCGCCCCAGCGCGTTGCCGCGCAGTCGGTCCAAGCGCTGCGCGGCTGCGGGCTCTCGCAGCGCAAGGCGGAATACTTGAGCGACCTGGCCGATCACTTCGCATCGGGTCGGTTCGACCCGAAGCGCTGGAAGAGGCTCGACGACGAGGCGCTCATTTCCGCGCTCATCGACGTGAAAGGCATCGGCCGCTGGACCGCCGAAATGTTCCTGATCTTCCACGAGCTCCGACCCGACGTGCTGCCGCTCGACGATCTTGGCCTGCAGCGCGCGCTGTGCACTCACTACAACGATGGCGCGAACCTCAACCGGGCTGCGATGGTCGCGCTCGCGGAGCCGTGGCGGCCGTGGCGCTCGGTGGCGACGTGGTACTTGTGGCGCAGCCTCGATCCCGTCCCCGTCGAGTACTAGACGAGCCGCGCCCCTGCCTGCGTCTAGAATCGTGCTGTGCGCGACCCTGCCCCCTACGCCGGCCTGACGCCCGATGTGATCCTCGATGCGCTGGAGAGCGTCGGGCTCTTGGGCGACGGGCGTCTGCTCGCGCTCGGGAGCTACGAGAATCGCGTCTACCAGGTCGCTCTGGAAGCCGCCCCGGCGTGCGTGGTCAAGTTCTACCGGCCGAACCGCTGGACCGACGCTGAGATCCTCGAAGAGCACGCCTTCGTGCGCGAGCTCGCTGCGGCCGAGATCCCCGTCGTTGCGCCGCTGCCGCTCGCCGGAGAGCGCACGCTGCACGCCTTCGCCGGCTATCGCTTCGCGGTCTATCCGAACTGCGGCGGGCGCGCTCCCGAGCTCGACGATCGCGCCACGCGCGAGTGGCTGGGTCGCTTCCTCGGCCGCATTCACGCGATCGGCGCGCGAGCGCCTTTTCGCGAGCGGCCCGCCCTGGATATCGCGAGCTTCGGCGAAGAGCCGCGCGACTGGCTCCTCGCCCACAACTTCGTGCCGCCGGATCTGATCGATGCCTATCGCAGCATCGTCGAGCTGGCGCTCGCCGGCGTGCGCCGCTGCTTTGCGCGTGCCGGCGAGGTGCGCACACTGCGTTTGCACGGCGACTGCCACGCCGGCAACGTTCTCTGGGTTCCCGACGGCCCGGCGCGCCGAATAGCCGCCGGACCACATTTCGTCGATTTCGACGACAGCCGGACCGGACCCGCGGTCCACGACCTGTGGATGCTCCTTTCGGGCGACCGCGCAGAGATGACGATGCAGCTCGGCGATCTTCTCGCCGGCTACGAGGACTTCTACGATTTCGACCGGCGGGAGCTCTGGCTGATCGAAGCGCTGCGCACGCTGCGGCTCATGCACTATGCCGCATGGCTCGCGCGGCGCTGGGACGACCCCGCGTTTCCTGCGGCGTTCCCGTGGTTCAATACGCAACGCTACTGGCAGGACCGCATCCTCGAGCTACGCGAGCAGGTCGCGGCGATGGACGAGCCGCCGCTGGAGGTAGCGGCGCGAGCAGCGAGAGGGGACCCGCGCGCGTAGCGCGTGGGGGTCGAGCGTCCGCGAGTCGCCGCTGGCGGCCGACGCGCGACGAAGTACCTGCGCTTGACGATGCAAGGAGGCCGCGGCGCGAGCAGCGAGAGGGCCCTCCGCCGCCCGCGCGTGGCCTTCCGGCGTTGAGTTGTCGGCCCTCGCGCGAGCCCGCGGCGAGGGGAACAGCAGACCGCACAACGTCAGTGCAGCACCCCGTCGACCAGATGCAGCGTCCGGTCGGTGCGCGCGGCGAGGTCGGGATCGTGCGTGACGATGACGAGGCTCGTGCCGGCGCTGCGGTTGAGCTCGAGCATGAGGTCGAACACCTGCTCGGCGGTATGACGGTCGAGATTGCCCGTCGGCTCGTCGGCGAGGACGACCGCCGGCGCGGTGACCAGCGCGCGCGCCAGCGCCACGCGCTGCCGCTCGCCGCCCGACAGCTCGCCCGGTCGATGCTGGATGCGCTCGCGCAAGCCCACCCGCTCGAGCAGCGCCGCCGCTCGCCCGCGCGCCTTGTCGTGCGCTTCGCGCCGGATGTAGAGCGGCATCGCCACGTTATCGAGCGCGGAGAACTCGGGCAACAGATGATGGAACTGGTAGATGAACCCGAGCGCGCGATTGCGCACCCTCCCGCGCTCGGCCTCGTCGAGCGTGGCGAGCGAGCGTCCGTGCACCAGCACGTCGCCCCCGGTCGGCGCGTCCAACCCGCCCAGCAGATGGAGCAGCGTGCTCTTGCCCGAACCCGACGCGCCGACGACCGCGACGCGCTCGCCGCGCGCGACCGCGAGATCGACGCCGAGCAGCACCGGCACTGCGACCGGTCCGCCGCGGTAGGTCTTGTGCAGGTCGCGGCACTCGAGCACCGGCGCGGAGGCGCTGCTATTCATAGCGCAGCGCCTCGGCTGGATTGACGCGCGCCGCCCGCCAGCTCGGATACAACGTCGCCAGCAGCGTCAGCGCGAAGGCGATCGCCGCAACGAGCACGACGTCGGCTTGCTGCACCTGTGAGGGCAGCTCGCTGATGTAGTACACGCTCTTGTCGAGGAACTGCACGCCGAGCGTGCGCTCGACGAACGGGACGACGGTTTCGACGTTGAGGGCGAGCGCCAGACCACCGACCACACCGAGGAGCGTTCCGAGCGTACCGACCAGCGCGCCCTGGATCACGAAGATCGTCATGATGCTTGCCGGCGAGGCGCCCTGCGTGCGCAGGATCGCGATGTCGGCCTGCTTGTCGGTCACGACCATCATCTGCGCCGACACGATATTGAACGCGGCCACCGCGACGATCAGCGTCAGGATCAGGAACATCATGCGCTTCTCGATCGCCACCGCGCGGAAGAAATTGGCGTGGGAGAGCGTCCAGTCGCGAATTTCGACGTCGAGCGGCATCGCGGGCAGGAGCTCGCGCGCCACCCGGGGCGCGGCGAACAGATCGTCGAGCTTGAGCCGCACCCCGCTCACCGCATCGCCGAGGCGATAGAGCTTTTGCGCGTCGGCGAGATCGATCAGCGCGAGCCCGCTGTCGAACTCGAACATACCGATCTCGAACACGCCCACGACCCGGAAGCTCTTGACGCGCGGCAACGTACCGGCCGGCGTCACGGTGCCTTGCGGGGTGATGACTACCACGGTATCGCCGACCCGCACCCCGAGCGCGCGCGCGAGCTCCGCGCCGAGCACGATGCCGAACTCGCCCGGCTTCAGGTCGGAGAGCGCGCCCTGGCGCATGTGCGCGCCGAAGTCGGCCACGGTCGCCTCGAGCTTCGGGTCGACGCCGCGAATCAGCACGCCGCGGTTGACCTCGCCCGCCGAGAGCATCGCCTGCCCGAGCACGTACGGCGCGGCGGCCTTGACGTGCGGGTTGCGCCCCGCGGCCTGCGCCACACTCTGCCAGTCGGATAGAGAGCCGTCGATGCCGCTGATCTCGATGTGCGAGGCGACCGACAGGATGCGCGTGCGCAGCTCCTCCTGGAACCCGTTCATCACCGACAGCACGACGATCAGCGCGGCCACACCCAGCGCGATGCCGAGCATCGACACCGCGGCGATGAACGACACGAAGCCGTCGCGGCCGGAGCGGCGGCGCGCGCGCGTGTAGCGCAGTCCGACGACGAGCTCGTAGGGCATCAGGACTTTCCGGAGGCAATGCGTCGTTGCATCGTGTCTGTGCGGGAGCCAATGCTGCGTCGCCCGCGCGAGAGTGTGCCACAAAACAAAGCGCGCTCCGGCGCGTGACGGCCTGCTAAACTCGGTGCCGGCCCTCGCGTTCGCTTTGCGCGCATGCAGTTGACCTTGGTCATCCCCGGTCCGTTCGACTTGCCGGCCTCCGTGCTCGCCTCGGCCGATCCCTGCACGCGCGCGTTCTCACGCCTGCTCGCCGCGGACCGCGCCCCCATGCTCGAAGACGACGGCCTGCTCGCGAGCAGTTGCCGGGCCCTCGGTATCGCCAGGCAGAGCGACTGGCCGGCCGCCCCGGGGCTGGCGCGCGCCGCGGGGCTCGATCCGGAAGGCGCCTACTGGCTCTGCGCCGAGCCGGTGACGCTCGTCGTCGGCCGGGACGATGTGCGGCTCGCCGGGCTGGTCGACGATCTCGACGCGCACGATGCGCAATCGCTGGTCGGCGCGCTGAGCGATCATTTTGCGGCCGACGCCCTGCGCTTCTTCGCACCGACCCCGCGGCATTGGTTCGCGCGCATCCCAAGCGCGCAGCGGCTCGAGACCCGGCCGCCCGAGGCGGCCCTCGGTGCGCCGCTGTTCGGGTTCCTGCCTGCCGGTCCCGACGCGGCACGCTGGCGGCGCTGGCAGAGCGAGCTGCAGATGCTCCTCTTCGAGCACCCCGCCAACCGCGCGCGCGAGCGCTCGCGCCTCGCTCCGGTGAACAGCGTCTGGCTGTGGGGCGGCGGCACGCAACCGGAGCGCGACGCGCCGGTGAGCACGATCTTCGCCGATGACGAACGCATCCGCGACCTGGCGCGTGGCAGCGCGGTCGATTGCGCGTCCGTGCCTGGAAGTTTCGATGCGCTACCGCACGTGGCTAACGTGGCGGTCTGGCTCGCGCCCGTCGTGAGCGCCAATGCCGCCGCGGCGCTCGCCGCCATCGATCGCGTCTGGATGGCGCCGATCGAGCGCGCGCTCGATGCGGGAGGGCTCTCGACAGTCGAGCTGATCGTCGGTGGGCGCGAGCGCGCCGTTCGCTTCGCGGTGCGCCGAGCCTCGCTCGTCCGACGCTGGCGCGCGCGGTTTTCGCCGCCGCGATTTTCGCGCTTGCTCGCCGACCTCGCGCCCGAGCTCGACGCCGCGTAGGGCATGGATCTCGTCCGGCGGGCCATCCCCGAATGCGCGGCCGCGCTGGCCGCAGCGGGCATCGCGCCGGTGCTCGCTCGCATCTACGCGGCGCGCGGCGTGCGCTCGCCCGCCGAGCTCGATCTCGGTCTCGCGGGTCTGCCGTCGTGGACGGCACTGAAGGGCATCGACGCCGCGGCCGCGCGGCTCGCCGATGCGATCGACCGCCGTGAGCGGCTTCTGATCGTCGCCGACTACGATGCCGACGGCGCCACCGCCTGCGCGGTCGGAGTGCTGGGCTTGCGCGCGATGGGCGCAGAAGTCGATTTCCTGGTTCCCAATCGCTTCGAGTTCGGCTACGGGCTCACGCCGGAGATCGTGGCGCTCGCCGCACAGCGCCGCCCCGCGCTCATCATCACGGTCGACAACGGCATCGGCAGCGTCGAGGGCGTCGCGGCGGCGCGCTCGCGCGGCATCGACGTGCTGATCACCGATCATCACCTGCCGGGCCCGGAGCTCCCGGCGACCGAATGGATCGTCAACCCCAACCAGCCCGGTTGCGCCTTCCCGAGCTCGCATCTCGCCGGCGTGGGCGTCATGTTCTACGTGCTGATGGCACTGCGCGCGTTGCGGCGCGAGCGCGGTTGCTTTCTGGGAACGTCCGAGCCCAATCTGGCGAAGCTGCTGGACCTGGTCGCGCTGGGCACGGTCGCCGACGTGGTGAAGCTCGACCGCGCCAACCGCATCCTGGTCGGTCAGGGCTTGCAGCGCATTCGCGCCGGCCGCATGCAGCCGGGAGTGCGGGCGCTGTTCGCCGCCGCCGGGCGGGACATCGAGCGAGCGACGGCGTACGACCTCGGATTCATGCTGGGACCGCGCCTCAACGCCGCCGGTCGTCTCGCCGACATGTCGGTCGGCATCGCCTGCCTGCTCGCACCCGATGAGCCGTCGGCGGCGCCATTGGCGGCCGAGCTCGACCGTCTCAACCGCGAGCGGCGGGAGGTCGAGGCCGAGATGCACGAACAAGCCCTGGACGACCTCGATGCCACGATCGCCGCGGAACAGTACACGCTTTGCGTCTACCGGCCGGAATGGCATCAAGGCGTGGTCGGCATCGTCGCCTCGCGGCTCAAGGAGCGTTTCCATCGCCCGACCATCGTTTTCGCGCGCGCCGGCGATGGGGCGCTGCGCGGGTCCGGCCGGGCGATCGCCGGATTCCACCTGCGCGATGCGCTCGACCTGGTGGCGAAACGCGCGCCCGGTGTGATCGCCCGCTTCGGCGGGCATGCATTTGCCGCGGGGCTGACCCTTGCGGAGGAAGCGCTGCCGCATTTTGCCGCGGAGTTCGAGCGTGTTGGGCGTGAATGGATCGCGCCCGGCGCACTGTCGCGCACGCTGGAAACCGATGGCGAGCTCGGCGCTGAGGAGCTGACCTTGAGCCTCGCGCGGGACCTCGGTGCCGAAGTGTGGGGTCAGGGCTTCCCCGCGCCGCTGTTCGAGGGCGAGTTCACCGTGCTGGAGCAACGCGTCGTCGGCGGCAAGCATGCGCGGCTCGAGATCGCCGGATCGGGCTTGCGCCTGGCGGCCATGGTGTTCAACGAAGGCAACCCCCTACCGCCGCGGATCCGTGCCGCCTACCGCCTCGAGCTCAACCGTTTTCAGGGCCTCGACTCGCTCCAGGCCGTGATCGAAGCCTGGCAGGAGATCTGAACGTCTGCGACCATATGAGCGTGCGCCCACTGTTGCCGTGCTTCATGCAATCTATTGTTTCAAAACAAAGTATCAAAAATGCAACACAACAAGTCCATATGGTGAGTTCATCGAATTGCCATATTGTGCGTCGCAATCAAAACGTGCAGAATCCGCTGCGGTGCAACAGGGGGACAAGACCCTGAACCGCCCGAGGGGTTCGAAAGGGGACGCATGGGACTGAACGGCAACGGGTCGGATGGTCACGGTCTCAACGGCAACGCCTCACAACGGCTTCTGGGCAAGGTTTCCATCATCACCGGCGGCGGCCAAGGCATCGGCCGGGCCACCGCCGTCAAATTCGCTAGAGAGGGCGCCAAGGTCGCGGTCTGCGACATCAACATGAGCGCGGTCGCCGAAACGCTCGCCGAAACCCGCGCCTTCGGCGGCGAGGCGCTTGGATTCCAGGTCGACGTCACGGACAAGGAAAGCATCGCGCGGATGGTCGAGAGCGTGATGTTTGCCTGGCAGCGCATCGACACGCTGGTCAACAATGCGGGCATCGTGCAGGACGCCCGGCTCTCGAAGATGACCGACGATCAGTTCGAGCGCGTGATCGACGTCAATCTCAAGGGCGTCTACAACTGCACCAAGGCCGTCGTTGACATCATGTTGCAGCAGAATTCGGGCTGCATCCTCAACGCGTCGTCGATCGTCGGTATCTACGGGAATTTCGGCCAGACCAACTATGCCGCGACCAAGTTCGGCGTCATCGGCATGGTCAAGACCTGGGCGCGCGAGCTCGGCGGCAAGGGGATTCGTGCCAACGCGATCTGCCCCGGATTCATCGCGACGCCGATCCTCGATTCGATGCCGGAGAAGGTTCTGAAGTCGATCCAGGACAAGGTTCCGCTGGGGCGGCTCGGGCGCCCCGAGGAGATCGCCAACACCTACGCCTGGCTCGCCTCCGACGAAGCGAGCTACATCAACGGTGCGGTCATAGAAGTCTCGGGCGGCGTCACGCTCTAGCAGGCTGGCGCCTATTGCTGCCGCGGCTTGAGTCGCTTGCGCCGTCACGGTAGCATTGCGGCCCGATGGTCCGCTTTGCGCCATTCTTCGTGCTGGTCCTCGCGGCGGCGCTCTCCGCCGGTCCCGTGCTCGCCCTGGAAAAGGTCGATCCGTACATCTGCCCGACGCAGGCCCGGGGCAGCGGCATCGATTGCTTCCTCGAGGCGGTGCCGCAGACCTATACAATGTGCCGCCAGATCAAGAGCATCGAGATCATCGAGTTCGGCCTGGCGGGCGCGCAGGAAGGGGTCCACGGCGCGAAGACCGAATACTGCATCGGCAAGCACAAGATCCTGATCGTGCGCCCTTATCAGGCGGCGTTGCGCGAAGCTGCCCGCAGCAAGGAGCAGATCCGAAGCCTTCGACAACTCTACGACGTATGGCTCGACAGCCTCGCGAAGCTGGTACCCGCATCCGACGAGACCGACGAGGCGTACAAGCAGCGCGTCGCGCTCCCCTATAGCGAGTTCAACGAGCGCATCAAAGCCATCCGCGCGCTCGCCGCCGCGCCGGCCAAGGCTGCGCGGATGGCGAAGAGGGCGGCGCATTCGTCCACGCGCAAGAAGCCCCCCCGCTGAGCTGACGCTTCGTCCACCGGCGCATCGCCGCGCCGACATGCGTGCGGCCACCGGAGCAACAGCCACGTGGCGATCGATCTCGCGCGCATATTCGGCCCGGACGGCCCGCTCGGACGCGAGCTTCCCGCGTACCGCCTGCGTCCGCAGCAGGTCGCGATGGCCGAGGCGGTCGCGCGCGCCATCGAAGAGCGCGGTCAGCTCGTGGCCGAAGCGGGAACCGGAACGGGCAAGACCTTCGCCTACTTGATCCCCGCCCTGCTCTCGGGCGGCAAGGTCATCGTTTCGACCGGGACCAAGACGCTTCAGGACCAGCTTTTCAGCCGCGACCTGCCCATGGTGCGCGACGCGCTCAAGATCCCGGTCACGGTGGCGCTGCTCAAGGGCCGCGCGAACTACCTCTGCCATCATCATCTCGAACGCGCCCGCGCGCAGGATAGCTTCGCGTCGCGGGCCGAGATCCGCTACCTGAAGCGGATCGAGTCGTTCGCCCGCACCTCCGCGAGCGGGGACAAGGCCGAGCTCGCGGAGGTCCCCGACAACGCCGCCATCTGGGCTCAGGTCACCTCGACCCGGGAAAATTGTCTGGGCGGGGAATGCCCGCATTACGGCGAGTGCTTCGTCATGAAGGCGCGCCGGGACGCGTTGGCCGCCGACGTCGTCGTGATCAACCACCACCTGTTCTTCGCCGACGTCGTGCTCAAGGACGAGGGCCTCGCCGATCTCTTGCCTCAGTGCAACACCGTGATTCTCGACGAAGCGCACCAGCTTCCCGAAACGGCGACGCTGTTCTTCGGGGAGCAGCTCACCGCAGGCCAGTTGGGCGAGCTTGCACGCGACGCAGAAGTCGAAGGGCTCAAGGCGGCGCGCGACTATGCCCCACTGCCCGGCGCCGCGCAGGGCGTCGCCCAGGCATCACGCAGGGTCCGATTGGCGGCAGGAGAAGCGCCGGGGAAGCAGCCTCGAGCGGAAGCCCTGCGCCGTCCCGAGTTCGTTGCGTCGCTCGACGCGCTCGCCGCGGCGCTCGACGCGCTCGCCGCGGAGCTCGGAGGCCAGGCGGAGCGCAGCGACGAGCTCGCGCATTGCCGCGAGCGCGCCACTGACGCGGCGGCCCGCCTCGCCCGCTGGCGCGACGACGATGACCCGCAGTGGATTCGCTGGGTCGACGTCACAGCGCACGGTTGGCAGCTACACGCCTCCCCGCTCTCGGTCGCCGGCATCTTCGCGCGCCAGATCGAGGCCAGCGCGCGTTCCTGGATTTTCACTTCGGCAACCCTGGCGGTCAAAGGCGACTTCACGCTCTATCGGCGCGAGCTGGGCCTCGCCGACGCCGCGACCGGATGCTGGGACAGCCCGTTCGACTACGCCCGCCAGGCGCTGCTCTATCTGCCACGGGAGCTGCCGCAGCCGAACAGCTTCGAGCATACCGACGCGGTGGTCGACGCGGCGCTTCCGGTGCTCAAAGCGAGCCGAGGCCGCGCGTTTCTGCTATTCACGACGCTGCGCGCGCTCGGCCGCGCCCGCGAGACGATCGCCGCCGCCTTCGCGCGCGAAGGTCTCGCTTACCCGCTGCTGGTGCAGGGCGAGGGCTCGCGGAGCGAATTGCTCGCCCGCTTCCGCGTGCTCGGCAACGCGGTGCTGCTCGGCAGCCAGAGCTTCTGGGAAGGCGTGGACGTGCAGGGCGAGGCATTGTCGGTGGTCGTGATCGACAAGCTGCCGTTCGCTCCGCCGGACGACCCGCTGCTCGCCGCGCGCCTGGCGCACATCGCGCGCGAGGGCGGGAGCCCGTTTCTCGACTACCAACTGCCGCAGGCGGCGATCAGCCTCAAGCAGGGCGCCGGCAGGTTGATCCGCTCCGAGACCGATCGCGGCGTGCTGATGATCTGCGACCGGCGCGTCAGCGAAAAATCCTACGGACGGCACATTCTGGACGCCCTGCCGCCGATGCGGCGGACGCGCGAGCTCGCCGAGGTTGTCGAATTCTTCCGTGCGACGGGATAAACGCCGCAACCAATCGTCGTCCGAGCATCGGCCTGCGGCGTAGCCCGGAGTGAGCGCCGCGCGCGAACCACGGGGAGCCGAGCGCCTCGATGAACCGTCGTCCCCGGGATCGGCCTCCGGCCTCAGCCCGGTCTACGTTGCTTCCCGGCTCGCGCCGCGGCCTCCGCTACCAAAACTTCCACCACGGCTTTTTCGTCGTGGAATCTCCCGGCCCGGGCAGTACCTCTTCGCCCTTCGACCAGAAATTCCACCACGGCGTCGCGCTGGCGGTGAAGTATTTGCCGTTGGGGAACGTTTGCTTGAGCACGCGCTGCGCGTCGTCGCGCAGTTGCGTCATGCCGAGCTGGTCGTAGCTCTTCACCAGGATGATGAGCGCGTCCTCGTTGGCCGGGGTCTGCGGGTAATTGGTAAGCGAGGCCTGGGCACGGTTGGCGGCGGCCAGATAGGCGCCGCGCCGATAGTAGTAGGTGGCGACTTGAACCTCGTAGCTCGAGAGCGCGTTGGTGAGATAGCGCATGCGCACGATCGAGTCCGCCGCGTACTTGCTGTTGGGAAACAGCGTCACCAGCTCCTTGAACGCGGCGAAGGATTCCTTGGTCATCTTCGGGTCGCGCTCGGAGAGATCCTGCTCGACGATGTAGCCGAACAGGCCCTGATCCTCGCGGAAGTTGACGAGGCCCTTCAGGTAGTAAGCGTAGTCGACGTTGGGATGGTTCGGATAGGTGCGGATGAAGCGATCAGTCGCAGCGATCGCTGTTGCGGTCTCGCCCGCGCGATAGTTCGCGTACGCGCCTTCGAGGATCGCCTGCTGCGCGTAGCGTCCGTACGGATAGCGGCCCTCGAGCGTATCGAAGAGCTTCACCGCCCGCGTATAATTGCCCGTCGCCAGCATGTCGTGCGCCTCCTGGTAGAGGCGCTCGGCCGACCAGCCGGCGGTCTCGTCCTTGACCTCGGGCAACAGGTTGCAGGCCGCGATGCTCGCCGCGAAGGCGATCGCGACGACGGCCCGAACCCACGGCAGCGACACTCTCCACATGATTGCGACTCCGGCGACAGCGGCGAATTATAACCCGGCGCTCAGGGCGTCCGGCGCCCCCTGCGTGCTCACGATCCCCGCGGAGCTCGCCGGGTTGCGTCTCGACCAGGCACTCTCGCGCCTCATCCCGGAACACTCGCGCAGCCGTATCCGGACCTGGATCGACGCGGGCCGCGTCACCGTCGCCGGCGAGATTGCGGTGGCGAAACGCAGGCTCTTCGGCGGCGAGCGGGTCGAGGTCGAGCCGCTGCCCGATCCGCGCGCGAAGGCGCTCGCCGCGCAGCCGCTGCCGCTCGCGATCCTCTACGAGGACGATGCGCTGATCGTCGTCGACAAGCCCGCAGGGCTCGTCGTCCACCCCGGAAGTGGTCATTGGGACGGAACACTCGCCAACGCCCTGCTCCACCACTCTCCGCAGCTCGCGGGCGTGGCCCGCGCCGGGATCGTGCATCGGCTGGACAAGGACACCAGCGGGCTGCTCGTCGTCGCCAAGACGCCGACGGCGCAAACCGATCTCGTGCGCCAGCTCCAGGCGCATACGGTGCGCCGCGAATACCTCGCGCTGGCGCAAGGCGTGATCGCCCGCGGCGGCAGCATCGATGCGCCCATCGCGCGACACCCGATCAAGCGCACCTCGATGGCGGTCGTCGCTTCCGGCAAGCGCGCCGTGACGCACTTCGAAGTGCGCGAGCGCTTCGCCGCCTGCACGCTGCTCGCCTGCCGGCTCGAGACCGGGCGCACGCATCAGATCCGCGTGCATCTCGCATCGCTCGGGCATCCTCTGGTCGGCGATCCTGCGTACGGTCGACGCCGAGGCGTGGCGTTCCCGCGTCAGGCGCTGCACGCGTGGCGGCTGGGCCTCGTGCATCCCGCCACACGACAGCCGGTGCACTGGGAGTCACCGCTGCCCGCCGCTTTCGCCGCGCTGCTCGATTCGTTGCGGCGCGCTCGATGAGCTCGCCGGCAGCGACGTCGCTCGCTGCGCGGCTGGCCGCGGCCCGGCTCGACTGGATCGTGCCGGATTGGCCGGCCCCCGGGCACGTGCAGGCGCTCTCGACCACCGCGACAAACGGGTTCGATCTGTCGCGCCACCGTCCGGGCGGCGAAGCGGCGCGAGCCGAGCTGCGGCGCTGGCTGCCTGCCGATCCGGTCTGGCTCGACCAGGTCCATGGAACCGCGGTCTGCGACGCCGACGCGGTCGATGCGCATTCGCGACCGCCGCGGGCCGACGGCGCGGTCGCTCGTCGCGTCGATACGGTATGCGCGGTCCGCACCGCCGATTGCCTGCCGGTGCTGCTCACCGACTGTAAGGGAAGCGTCGTAGCCGCCGCCCACGCGGGCTGGCGCGGACTCGCTGCGGGCGTGTTGGAAGCCGCCCTCGAAGCGATGCATGTCGACCCGGCCGATGCGCTGGCCTGGATGGGGCCCGCCATCGGGCCCCGCGTGTACGAAGTCGGCGCCGATGTTCTGCGGGCGCATTGCGCAGCCGACGCGGGCGCGGCCGCGTGCTTCGCCGCGCGGCGTCCCGGCAAGTGGCTTGCCGATCTCTATGCTCTGGCGCGACGGCGCCTGACCCTCTCCGGCGTCAAGGCGATCTATGGTGGAGAGCGCTGCACCTTCAGCGAGCGCGCGCGCTTCCACTCGTATCGCCGCGACGGCGCCGCGGCGGGACGCATGGCGACACTGATCTGGCGGACGGCGGTTTGACGCACCTCCGGTCGCCGCCGATAATGCAACTCAGTTTCATCAGCCGTCGGGGCACCCCGCCTTTTAGCCGTGCCGACGCTCGCCGCGATCATCCTCGGCTGCCTTGCCGGCGGCGTGCTCTCGCTCCTGCTCGCGGCGGGGACGCTTGCCGCCAGCGCCCGCTGGATCCCCTGGTTCGTGAGCTTCGCGGTCGGGGCGTTGCTCGGGGCGGTGTTTCTGGACTTGCTGCCCGAGGCGCTCGAGCAAGGCAACGTCGGGCGCGTCATGGCCACCATGCTCGCCGGGCTGCTCGCCTTCTTCCTGCTCGAGAAGGTCGTCCTCTGGCGCCACGCCCACGACGCCCCTCTCGACGCGACGGATGTCCGTGCCCACGCGCAGAATGAGGGCCCCGCGTTCGTCGGCCGGCCCGGGCTCATGATCGTGATCGGGAACTCCGTGCACAACCTCGGGGACGGCATCGCCATCGCGGCGAGCTTCATCGCCGACACCAAGCTGGGTGTAGCCACAACCTTGGCGATCGTCTCGCACGCCATCCCTCAGCAGATCGGCGACTTTGCCGTGCTGCGTCACAGTGGTTACGGGCGGCGGCGCGCCTTTACGCTAAATACGCTCACCGCAGCGGCTACGCTCGCCGGGGGCCTGGTAGGCTACGCGGCGCTCGCCAACATGCAGCAGGTTCTCCCGACGGTACTGGCGCTCGCGGCGGCGAGCCTCCTCTACGTCGCGGTCGCCGATCTGATCCCGGGGCTGCATCGTCAGGTGGCGCCGGAGCACACCGTGCAACAGGTGGCGCTGATCGCCGGCGGCATTGCCACGGTGGCTCTTCTCGGGTGGCTGCTCGAACGCTGACGCTCGGGGTCGCGGTATCACGGCGTACGCCCGCGCGTTTGTGCCCGTCGTGGCGGGCCGCTACACTCGAAGCAGGTCGCGCGCCCTCAAGCAATGAAGGCACATCAACATCACAGAGCAAGCGATTGGGCCGAGCTCGTCGAGCAGTGGCAGACCCTCGGCCGGCAATGGGCGAACTGGTGGATGTCAGGCGAAGCGGCCGCCGCGGTCGCCACGCAGGCTCCGCTGGAAACCGGAAACGCCGCGCTGGCGGTGCTGACGCCCGCCGAGGCGTGGATCGATCCGGTCGCGGCCGCCGAGCTCACCGAGCGCTACAACCAGTGCTTTGAGGCCCTGTGGGAGCGCGCGCTGGCCCGCAGCGCTGGAGAGCCCGTGCCCGAGGACGAAGCGCGCAACGAGGTGCCCGATCGCCGATTCGGCGCCGGCGCGTGGCGCGAGGAGCCCTACTTCGCCTGGCTCAAGGACGCCTACCTGCTCTACGCCGAGTACGTGCGCGAGCTTGCCGAGCTCGCGCAGTGCGATCCCGCCGCCAAGCGACGCATCCGTTTCCTCGCCCGCCAATACGCGGACGCGATCGCGCCGTCCAACTTCCTGGCGACCAACCCGGACGCGCTGCGGCAGGCCATCGAGTCCGGCGGCGCGAGCGTCGCCCAGGGGCTCACCAACCTGATCGGAGACGCTCAGCGCGGACGCATCACCATGACCGACGAGTCCGCCTTCGAGGTCGGCCGCAACCTCGCGGTGACTCCGGGAAGCGTCGTGTTTCGCAACGACCTGATCGAGCTGATCCAGTACGCGCCGACGACCGCCGAGGTCTACAAGCGGCCGCTGCTCATCGTGCCGCCATGCATCAACAAGTACTACATCCTCGATCTCGCCCCCGAGAACTCATTCGTCCGCTACGCAGCGGCGGCCGGTCACACGGTGTTCATGATCTCCTGGCGCAACATCCCGCCCGAGCTCGGACACCTCACCTGGGACGACTATCTCGAGCAAGGCGTGCTCGCGGCGATCGAGGTCGCCCGGGAGATCTCCGGCAGCCGGGTCGTCAACGCCCTGGGGTTTTGCGTCGGCGGCACGCTCCTCGCGTGCGCGCTCGCGGTGCTCGCTGCCCGCGCGGAAGTCGTGGTCGCTAGCCTGACGCTGCTCACCGCCATGCTCGATTTCGCCGACCCGGGCGACATCGGCGTCTACGTCTCGCGCGAATACCTCGCCGCGCGCGAGCCGGTGCTGCTCTCCGGCGGCCGCGTGCACGGCAGCGAGCTCACCAGCGCGTTCGCGAGCCTGCGGCCCAACGAGCTGGTCTGGAACTACGTGGTGAGCAATTACCTCAAGGGCAGGACACCGCCGGCGTTCGATCTCCTCTACTGGAATAGCGACTCGGCGAACCTGCCCGGCCCGATGTACGCCTATTACCTGCGCAACATGTATCTCGACAACCGGCTGCGCGAACCGGGAGCGCTCACGATGTGCGGCGAAGCGGTCGATCTCTCGCGCGTGTCGATGCCGACGTATGTGTACGCCTCGCGCGAGGACCATATCGTTCCCTGGCGCACCGCGTATCGAACCATCGAGCTCCTCGGCGGCGACGTCGGTTTCGTGCTCGGCGCGTCGGGGCATATCGCCGGCGTGGTCAACCCGCCGGAAAAGAACAAACGCAACTACTGGACCAACGGGCTCCTGACCGACGATCCTGACGACTGGCTCGCGCGTGCGCAGTCGCATTCCGGCTCATGGTGGCCGCACTGGGCGGCGTGGCTCGCCGAGCACGCCGGCACGCGCCGGCTCGCGCCGCGGCATCCCGGCAACGCGCGGCATCGCCCGCTGGCGCCGGCGCCGGGCACTTACGTCCGCGAGCGGGTGTCGTAGCTCGACGCGGGATTTAAAGATTTTGCGGTGCTGTTGACATGCGCTAACATCGACCCAAGCTCATTTGGTTTCGGGCCGGGTTGTCGACCGCGCCCCGCGTTTCGATCCTCAACGGAGACTCCACATGCCCGATATCGTTATCGCCGGTGCCGCGCGCACCGCGATCGGCAAGTTCGGCGGCGCGCTCGCGAAGACGCCTGCCCCCGAGCTCGGCGCCACGGTGATCCGAGCACTGCTCGAGCGCGCCAAGCTCAAGCCTGAGCAGATCTCCGAAGTCATCCTGGGCCAGGTGCTCGCGGCCGGCAGCGGACAAAACCCGGCCCGGCAGGCGTCGATCAAAGCCGGACTTCCTCCGTCGATTCCGGCGATGACGATCAACAAGGTCTGCGGATCGGGCCTCAAAGCGGTGATGCTCGCCGCGCAGGCCGTGGCCTGCGGCGACGCGGATATCGTCGTCGCCGGCGGCCAGGAGAACATGAGCGCCGCACCGCACGTGTTGTTGGGCTCACGCGACGGTTTCCGCATGGGCGACGCGAAGCTCATCGACAGCATGATCGTCGACGGCCTGTGGGACGTGTACAACCAGTACCACATGGGCATTACCGCCGAGAATGTGGCCAAGCAGTACGGCATCTCCCGCGGAGCGCAGGACGAGCTCGCGGTCGCCAGCCAGAACAAAGCCGAGGCGGCGCAAAAGGCGGGCAAGTTCGTCGACGAGATCGTGCCGGTGCTGATCCCCCAGCGCAAGGGCGATCCGGTCGCCTTCGCCGCCGACGAGTTCATCAAGCCCGGCACGACGCTGGAGTCGATCGCCGGTCTCAAGCCGGCATTCGCCAAGGACGGCACGGTGACCGCAGCCAACGCCTCGGGCATCAACGACGGTGCGGCGGCGTGCCTGGTGATGAGCGCGGGGCGGGCGCGCGAGCTCGGACTCAAGCCGATGGCGCGGATCAAAGCCTTCGCCTCCTCGGGTGTCGATCCTTCGATCATGGGCATGGGACCGGTCCCGGCATCGCGCCGGTGCCTGGAGAAAGCGGGCTGGAAGCCCGCGGACCTCGAGCTGATGGAGATCAACGAGGCGTTCGCGGCGCAGGCCTGCGCGGTCAACAAGGAAATGGGCTGGGATACGAGCAAGATCAACGTCAACGGAGGCGCGATCGCGCTCGGTCACCCGATCGGCGCCTCGGGGTGCCGGGTGCTGGTCACGCTGCTCTACGAGATGGCGCGGCGCGACGCGAAGCGCGGGCTTGCATCGCTTTGCATCGGCGGAGGTATGGGCGTGGCGCTGGCCGTCGAACGCTAAGCGCGGCCAACGCTGCCGGCGCGTCGGCGTGGCGAGCGCCGACATCGAGGAGGCTCAAGCAATGACGAACGACAAGAAACGCATCGCGCTGGTCACCGGCGGAATGGGCGGTCTGGGCGAAGCGATCTGCGTCAAGCTCGCCGGGGCGGGCTATACGGTCGTGACGACGCACTCGCCGGGCAACACCAAGGCGCAGGAGTGGCTCGCGACGATGAAGAACCGGGGCTGCGAATTCCACGCCTGCCCGTGCGATGTCGTCGAATGGGACGCATGCGTCGCCGCCGTTGCGAACGTCACCAAGGACGTAGGGCCGGTCGACGTTCTGGTCAACAACGCCGGCATCACGCGCGACATGACGTTCAAGCGGATGACCAAAGCCGACTGGGACGCGGTGATCCGGACCAATCTCGACTCGTGCTTCAACATGACCAAGCAGGTGTGCGACGGCATGTGCGAGCGCGGCTGGGGCCGCATCATCAACATCTCATCGGTCAACGGGCAGAAGGGCGCTTTCGGGCAGGTCAACTACTCGGCGGCGAAGGCGGGCATGCACGGATTCACCAAGGCGCTGGCGCTCGAAGTGGCGAAAAAAGGCGTCACCGTCAACACGATCTCCCCCGGCTACATCGGGACCAAGATGGTGATGGCGATCCCCCAGGAAGTGCTCGACAGCAAGATCATTCCGCAGATCCCGGTGGGGCGTCTGGGCAAGCCGGACGAAATCGCGGGGCTGGTCGCCTATCTCGCCTCCGACGAAGCGGCGTTCGTCACCGGCGCCAACATCGCCATCAACGGCGGGCAACACATGTTCTAGTCACATGATGCGAGCGGCGCGCTTGGGGGAGCGCGCCGACGCGGACCGCGGCCGAACGCATCCCAAAAAAAAGCCCCGGCATTGCTGCCGGGGCGAGGCTGTATCATTTAGGAGGAGGAAAATGATACAGAAGGAGCCATCAACTCCGATATTGGGACACCCCGTTCCGGGTTCAAGTTCCCACGCTGCCCACAGGGCAATCCCTTACGCGGCCTTGCGACCCTTGGCAGTCGCCTTGGCAGCGGTGGCCGCGTTGGTCGTCGCGGCGCGCACCGATGCGTCGGCGAAGTTCACGACCTGCTTGGTCGCCTTCGATAGCTGATCGAACGCCGCGGTCGTTGCGGCCACGGTCGACTTGAGCGCCGTCACCGCGACATCCGAGCCCGCGGGCGCATTCTTGGTGGCCTTCTCGACCCACGCGGCGACGCCCTTCGTATACGCAGCCCACGCTTCTTCGGCGAGCGCCGAGAAGTCGGCTTGCGCTTCCGAGGCGATTTCGTAGACGCCGCGCGAGTAGCCGAGCGCGTTCTGCACGCCCGCTTCCGCGAGCTTCGCGCGCAGGGTGAAGAGCTCTTGCACGTCCTTGACGCCCGCGACCGCATTGGCGCTTTGCACGCCTTGCTCGAGCGCAGTCTTGGCGGCTTGCAGGTTGAGCTTGGTCAGGCGTTCGGCCTTCTCGAGCGACAGCGAGGCGAGCTTGACCGCGTTGTCGTAGCCTGCCTTGTTGAGTTCAGCGAATTGTTCCGTAGCGTTGTACATGATCGTCCTTTCGATTGAGGTTGGTCCATCCAAACGAGCGTCCGGCTGCGGAGGTTCGGGGGCCGCTCTATCCCTGCTCCCGGCCCGGAATTCATGGTTTGTCTCAACCTCCTGGTTTTGCTGCACCGCACAAAACGCATTGTAGAGGCGGGAAATACGAAAGTCAAGGGTATTTTGATGCGGCGCACAAGCCCCGCCCGCGGATACTTTCCCGGGAAATCAAACGCTCAAATAAATCAGCGGTTTATAATGTTTCACTGCTTGCTGGAGCAAGGCATGAACAAGTCCAAGCGCGTCATCAAGAAGTACCCGAACCGCCGCCTCTACGACACCACCAACAGCGGCTACATCACGCTCGCCGACGTGAAGCAGCTGGTGCTCGACCACGTCGACTTCCAGGTCGTCGATGCGAAGTCGGGAGAGGACCTCACCCGCAGCATCCTGCTGCAGATCATCCTCGAGGAAGAGTCCGCCGGGATGCCGATGTTCTCGAGCGAGATGCTCTCGCAGATGATCCGTTTTTACGGCAACGCGCTGCAGGGCATCATGGGCAACTACATGGAGCAAAACGTCAAGGCCTTTCTCGCCATCCAGAACAGGCTGCAGGAACAGGCGAAGCAGATCTATGGCGACAAGATGATGCTCACGCCGGACCTGTGGAAGCAGTTCCTGCAGATGCAGGCACCGGCCATGCAGGGGATGTTGGGCAATTATCTCGAGCAGAGCGCCAAGCTGTTCATGGACATGCAGCAGCGCATGCACGATCAGACGCGGGGGCTTTTCACTGCATTCCCGTTTCCGAACTTCGGGGCGCCGCAGGAGCCGCCCGAGGACGACAAGAAGCGCTGATCCTCCTGCAGGCCGCGGCAGAGCAGTGCACAAACTGCACTGCAGCGTAGCCGTTTATCGCAAAGCACCCTGAATTTCCCGTCCCTTCGATGAAGCATTGCCACGCCGCTCAACCGCGGGTCGGGTTCGTTTCGCTCGGCTGTCCCAAGGCGCTGGTGGACTCCGAGCAGATCCTCACCCGGCTGCGCGCCGAGGGCTACGCGATCGCTCCCACCTACGAGGGCGCCGACCTCGTGGTCGTCAACACCTGCGGCTTCATCGACGCCGCGGTCGACGAGTCGCTCTCGGCGATCGGCGAGGCGCTCGCCGAGAACGGCAAGGTGATCGTCACCGGCTGCCTCGGCGCAAAGGACGGAGGCGGTTTCGTCAAGGCCGCGCATCCCAAGGTGCTCGCGGTCACCGGGCCGCACGCGGCGCCGGAGGTGATGGCCGCAGTGCATCGGCACCTGCCGAAGCCGCACGATCCGTTCGTCGATCTCGTTCCGCCCCAGGGCATCAAGCTGACGCCGAAGCACTATGCCTATCTCAAGATTTCCGAGGGCTGCAATCACCGCTGCACGTTCTGCATCATTCCATCGCTGCGCGGCGATCTCGCGAGCCGCCCGCTCGGCGAGGTCATGATCGAAGCGGAGAATCTGCTCAAGGCCGGCGTCAAGGAGCTTCTGGTCGTGTCGCAGGACACGAGCGCCTACGGTGTCGACGTGAAATATCGGAGCGGATTCTGGCGCGGGCGTCCGCTGAAGCAGCGCATGACGGAACTTGCGCGCGTGCTCGGCGAGCTCGCCGCCGAGCACGGTGCATGGGTGCGCCTGCATTATGTCTATCCTTATCCGCACGTCGACGAGGTGATCCCGCTGATGGCGGAAGGCAAGGTTCTACCGTACCTCGACGTGCCCTTCCAGCACGCGAGCCCGCGCATTCTCAAGCTGATGCGGCGGCCGGCGAACGCGCAGAACAACCTTGACCGGATTCGCCTGTGGCGTTCTCTGTGCCCCGAGATCACGATCCGCTCGACGTTCATCGTCGGCTTTCCCGGGGAGACCGAAGCGCAGTTCGAGGAGCTGCTCGGCTTTCTCGACGACGCGCGGCTCGATCGGGTCGGCTGTTTCGCCTATTCGCCAGTCGACGGCGCAGCGGCGAATGCACTCCCCGATCCGGTCCCCGCTGCCGTCAAGGAGGAGCGGCGCGCGCGTTTCATGGCGGTGCAGGAGAAGATCAGCGCGGAGCGGCTGAGGCAGAAGGTCGGCCAGACCATGACCGTGCTCGTCGACGCGGTCGAGGCCGCGCAGGCCATTGCGCGGAGCGCTGCCGACGCGCCCGAGATCGACGGTACGGTGCGGATCGAGGAGCGCGGCGATCTGGTCGCCGGCACGTTTGCGCGAGTGCGCATCGTGGCGAGCGGCGAGCACGATCTCACGGCACGACGCGTGGCGTAGCGTCGAGTCGCTGCCGCGCCTCGAGCCGACCCGCGACTATTTCGCTGGCAACGCCCGCAACGCCGCGGCGAGCTGCTCCAGCACGTCACCCAGCGCCGCGTTCAGCCCGGCGACCAGCGCGTCGGCGGAGCGCGACGGGATCTCGCGGCGCATTTTCAGCTCGCCGGTCCAGAGGAACGCACCGGCACCGGCGTTCGCGTCGCTCACGAAGAATTTGATCGCCAACACCGCCGCCGGCTTCACGGCATCGCGGAAGTCGCCGTAGAGCTCGCTCACGAACGCTTCGAGCAGGATGTCGCCTTCCGGAGTGCCGGACGGCGGCAGCACGGTGCGATAGAGGTTCGCAGCCGCGAGCCAGTCGGCGGTGGCCTCGCCGAGCATCGCCGAAGGTGCGATCAGGAACTCGTTGTAGAAATCCGCCTCGTACTTGAGATCGGTCTCGCGGTAGACGAGCGACCTCGACCGGAACGGACCGGCGACCGTGAACGCGACCACCTTGAGCGTGGCCGGTCGCGGCGTCGTGGTCGAAGCGGCGGGACGCGGCGGCTCCAGCACGTACGTCGACTTGATCGGTGCCGGTTGCGACAGTCCGCAGCCGGCGAGCAACAGCGCAGCCGCCGACGACAACGCGCGGCGCCGCGACGGGGAAGCGGGCGCAGTCATGGTTGGGTGCCTTTCACCGGCGCGGGGGGCGCGCCGAGGATCAGGCGTGCCGGATTGCGCTTCGCATCCTCGGTGAGGTCGCGAAGGTTCTCGGTGATCTGGCGCACGTTGTCAAGCGTTCGGCGCAGATCCGATTCCGTACCGCCGGCCATTCGATCGAGTCGCAACAAGGTGCTCTCGAGATGCGCGATCGCCTTGGCGAGGTTCGGATCCTCGACGAGCTTGCGCACCTGCGCTGCGGCGGCACCGGCGTCGCCGGGAAGCTTCTTCCACGCCGGGTCGTCGAGAATGGCGCCGAGCTTCTGGTTGGTCTGTCGCAGCTCGGAGAGCAGCGCCGTGCTCTCCTTGTTCAACTGATCGACGTGGAGCTGGTCGAGCTTGCTGTCCACTTTCGCCAGCACGCGGTTCGCCGAGTCGGACAGCTTTCCGGTATCGATCGCGTCGAGCTTGCGATTGGTGTTGTCGAGCAGCCGATTGAGCCGCTGCAGGGTAGCGTCGATGTCGAGCTTCTGCACCTTGTCGAGGACGTCTCCGGCCGCCGACACGAACTGGGTGAACGTCGACGGCGCGCTGGGGATGTACAGGTTCGCCGGCTCCCAGGAAATCGGCAGCTCGGGGTTGGCCTTGGGGTCGACGTAATCGATCTCGAGGTAGTTGGTGCCGGTGATGCCCTGCGGCGCGAGACGGATGCGCAGGCCCCTCTCGATTTCCCGCCGCACTTCCTCCGGACGGGTGATCTCCGCGCCGGCGCGGCTGCCGATCAGGCGGCCCACTATCGTGGCCTCGACCAGCACGTAGCGCTTGCGCTGGTCCACCGACTTGTCGAGCTCGTACTTGTTGTAGGTGAATCCGATGCGCGTGACCTCGCCGACGCTCACCCCGCGGTATTTCACCTTGGAGCCGATGTCCAGACCCTGCACCGACTCGTTGAAATAGGTTTCGATCACCGTCTTGGACTGGAACCAGCGGCCCGATCCGACGATGAGCAGCAGCAGCGCGCCGGCGATCGTCGCGCCGATGACGAACAGGCCCAGCTTGACGTTGTGGGCCTGGGCGCTCAAGTCGAAGCCTCGCGCCTTGGGCGCGCAGCAAGATCGGCTCTCACTGCACCACCTCCGCCGGCGCCTCCGCTTCGCGCAGGAAGAACTGGCGCACCCACGGATTGTCGCTGGTGTCGCGCAGCACCTTGGGATCGCCCTCGGCAATGATGCCCTTGGCCCGCTTGTCGAGCATGATCACGCGGTCGGCGATCGCGTAGATGCTGGGTAGCTCGTGGGTGACGATGACGAAGGTGATGTGCAGGCTCGCTGCCAGCCGCCGGATGAGCGCGTCGAGCTCGGCGGAGGTGATCGGGTCGAGGCCCGCGGAGGGCTCGTCGAGAAACAGGATGCGGGGATCGAGCGCCATCGCCCGCGCGATCGCCGCGCGCTTGGCCATGCCGCCGCTGATCTCGGAGGGCATGTGGCCGCAGAACGCCTCGAGTCCGACCAGCTTGAGCTTCATGCGCGCGATGAGATCCATCGCGCCGGGGTCGAGCGCGGTGTACTCCTCCAGCGCCAGACGGACGTTCTCGAGCAGCGTCATCGAGCCGAACAGCGCGCCGCTCTGGTACATGACGCCGATCTTGGTCAGTATGGCGCGGCGGGCAGCGCCTTCCGCGCTGACGATGTCCTCACCGTCGATCAGCACCTTGCCCGCGATCGGCTGATAGAGCCCGATCATGTGCTTGAGCAACGTGCTCTTGCCGCAGCCCGAGCCGCCGAGAATGACGAACACCTCGCCGCGGTTGACGGCGAAATTCACGTCCTGGAGCAGGACGTTGCCCTCGTAGCCGGCGACGAGGCCCTCGACGCGGACGATCGGCGCGGAATCGGGCGCGGGGCTCATTGGACCCCCACGCTTGCGGCCTCATTGGCCCATTCGGCCGCTTCGCTGCCCCCAGAGGGGGCGCAATTCATGCCTTGGGGCGGCCCTGCGGCACTCATTGGACCCCCACGCTCGCGGCCTCATTGGCCAACTCGGCCGCTTCGCTGCCCCCAGAGGGGACGCAATTCGTGCCTTGGGGCGGCCCTGCGGCACTCATATGTCGAGGATATAGTAGATGACCGCGAAGATACCGTCGACGGCGACCAGCAGCACGATGCCGGAAACGACCGCACGTGTCGCAGAAATGCCGACCGCGCTCGCGCCGGTCTCCGTCTGCAATCCACGCAGGCAACCGATGCCGGCGATGAGCAGCGCGAACACCGGCGTCTTGACCAGCCCGGCCAGCACATCCTTGAGATCGACGATGCCGTCGACCTCCTTGAGATAGGTCACGAGCGGAATGTTGAACGAGAGCATGGTGAGCCCGCCCGCGAGCACGCCGACCAGGTCGGCGTACAACGACAGCAGCGGCACCATCAGCAGCGCGGCGAGGATGCGCGTGACGACCAGGAACCGAACCGGGTCGAGGCCCATCGTGGTGAGTGCGTTCAGCTCCTCGTTGACCTTCATCGTGCCGATCTCGGCGGCGAAGGCAGCGCCCGAACGGCCGGCGAGCAGTATCGCCGTCATGAGCGGCCCCAGCTCGCGCAGGATCGACAAGCCGACCAGATCGGCGACGAAGATCTCGGCGCCGAACTGACGCATCGGCACCGCGGCCTGGAAGGCGAGGATCACGCCGAGCAGGAACGAGATCAGCGTCACGATCGGCAAGGCGTTCGCCCCCACCTGCTCGCACTCGTACCAGACGTCCTTCCAGCGGATGCGGCGCGGATGCGTCAACGCATACCACCCGGCATCGGCCGTCTCGCCGATGAACGCGACCTGCTTGCTCAGGTCGCGGAAGAGCTGGGCGGTCGCGCGCCCGATTTCCTCCACCGTCCGGGTTGGCGGCGGAGCCGGTTCCGCGGGTGCCACGAACGCTTGCGGGTCGAACTGGCTGAGCAGCGTCTGGAATTCGGGCTTGAGCCCGCGCACGCTGACCGCGGCGCCGGAAGCGCGCGGCTGGCGCAGCAGGTCGACGAGCATCGCCACGCCGCCGCCGTCGCAGTATTCGACACCCGCCGCATCGATGACGACGCGCCGGGTCGCAGTCGCTGCGAGCTCGGCGCGCGTTTCAGGCCAGATGCGGGCGATCGAGTAGGCGTCGAGCCTTCCTGACAGCGCGAGCAGCCGGCTGCCGTCGGCCGCCTCCGCGCGCGCAAGCCTCGCCGCGTCGGACGGCGTGGCGCCTTCGGTGGCCATAGCGGCGTTCACTGCACGTGCTCGAGTTGCGTGCCGAGCATCGGCGCCGGCTCCGCGGCGTCGGCGACTCCGAAGTGCAGGCACAGGCCCATCAACGCACAAGCCGGCCTCAGCACGCCACCCTTGCGACCCAAGCGCATTCTCCCCCGAGGACAAGGCAAACCGGCGCCCCTCGCGGCGCGGCAAAGCCGGCAAAGTGTAGCATGGCGCGCGCGCCGCTCGCGTGGCCGCTATAATGGCCCTCGCTGCGGCGCGGGGTCGCGCGGCCGTCGGACCTACGTCGAGCGCTCTGCGTCTCACAGCGTGCCCCTCGCGAGGTGTCGCATGAAACGTTCGTTGCCTGTCGTCCTTCTCCTCGCCGGCCTGCTCTCCCAGAATGCTCTCGCGCAGCGCGCGCCAGACACGCTCGCCAAGATCAAGGCGGCCAAGGCGATCACCATAGCGTTCTCGGCCGACGCGCTGCCGTTCTCCTACGTCGGCCCCGACAATCAGCCGGCTGGATACTCGATCGATTTGTGCAAGCGGGTCGTCGCCGCGCTCTCGCGCGTCACCGGGGTTCCCGACCTCAAGATCAACTGGGTCGTGGACACGGTGCCGAACCGGGTAGCGATGGTCGCCAGCGGGAAGGCTGACCTGGAATGCGCCAACACGACCCAATCACATTCGCGGCTGAAGGACGTCGACTTCAGCAACCTCATCTTCATCGACGGCGGCGGCTTCCTGGTGGCGAGCGACTCAACCATCAACGGTTTCGGCGACCTCGCCGGCAAGTCGGTCGCGGTCACGGCCGGAACCACGACCGAGAAGCGCCTGGCGGCGATGCTCAAGGAGCGCCTGATCGACGCCAAGGTCGTGCCGGTCAAGGACGGTGTGGAAGGCGTGGCGCTGCTCGAATCGGGCGCGGTGGCGGCGTTCGCGAGCGACAAGATCAAGCTGGCGGGGCTCGTCGCGCAGACGAAGGATCCGAAAAAGTTCGCGATGCTCTCCGAGGACTTGTCGTTCGAGCCCTATGCGTTCATGCTCCCGCGCAACGACTCGGCGTTCCGCCTCGAGGTCAACCGCGCGCTGACGCAGGTCTATTTGTCGGGCGATATCGATCATATCTTCGCCAAGTGGCTCGGTCCGCTGGGGCGGCCCACGGGGTTGCTCGCCGCGATGTATCTGTTGAATGCGATTCCCGAATGAAGGGAGGGCGAATCATGACGCTGACGACACGACGGTTCGGTTCCGGGATGGTCGCGACGGCGGCGCTCATCGCGGTCTTGAGCGGCGCGCTGGTGCTCGCGGGCTGCGGCCCGCAGCCGGCCTACACGATCGTCGAGACCCCGCCGCCGACGCGTGTCGGGACGGTCGAATCGGTGCGCGAGGTGATCGAGCCCAAGAATCCCAGCGGCGCAGGGCTGATCGTCGGCGGCCTCATCGGCGGCGGGCTGGGCAGCCTCATTGGCAGCGGCACTGGACGCACGGTTGCCACCGTCGTCGGCGCCGCCGGCGGCGCCTATGCCGGCCACCAGGTTGAGAAATCGCAGACGCAGGTGATCTATCAGATCGGCGTCAAGTACGACGACGGGAGCTGGGCGACGATCCGTCAGGCGGCGCCGACGGGCCTGCGCGTCGGCGATCGCGTACGCGTCACCGATCGCGGCGTCGAGCTCCTGCGCTAGCGCCCAACGCGCGCCGGACTTCTCGCTCTCGGCGCGAGACGCCGCGCGCAGCACATAGTAGACGCCGCCCGCGATGGCCACGCCGAAAAACCAGCCGTAGACACCGACCGTTGCGCCGTTGGTTGTCAGGCCGATCGGCTTTCGCTGTCCACGAAAATCGCGCGGAAATCGTTGACGTTGGTGAGCGTCGGGCCGGTGATGACCGAATCGCCGAGCGCTTGGAAAAAGCCGTGCCCGTCGTTGTTCGCGAGGCTCTCCCGCGGCCGGATGCCTTTCGCCCAGGCGCGGGCGAGAGTGTCGGGAGTGACGATCGCGCCGGCGATCTCCTCCTGGCCGTCCACCCCGTCGGTGTCGCCGGCGATAGCGTAGACTCCGCGCCGGCCCTCGAGCGCTATCGCGAGTGAGAGCAGCAGCTCGACGTTGCGTCCGCCGCGGCCGCTGCCGCGCACCGTTACCGTGGTCTCGCCGCCCGAGAGCAGCACGCACGGCGGCGCAAGCGGCTGTCCGTGCACGGCGACCTGCTGCGCGATGCCGGCCAGCACCTTGCCCACCTCGCGCGCCTCGCCCTCGAGGCGCTCGCCGAGGATCGCGACCGGGTAACCCGCCTCGTGCGCGATCCTCGCGGCGGCTTCGAGCGCCATCTGCGGCGTGGCGATGAGGCGCGTCGTGGCGCGCGCGAGCCGCGGATCGCCGGGCTTGATCGATTCGCCGGCGTTCGATTCGAGAAGGCGCTCCACTGCGGTCGGCACCTCGATGCCGTAGCGGCGCAGGACCTCCAGCGCCTCGGCGCACGTCGTGGGATCCGGTACCGTCGGTCCGGACGCGATGCTGATCGGATCATCGCCGGGAACATCCGATATCAGCAGACTGACCACCTGTGCGGGATGGCACGCGGCGGCGAGCCGCCCGCCCTTGATCGCGGAGAGGTGACGGCGCACGCAGTTCATTTCGCCGATCGTCGCCCCCGATTTGAGCAGCGCGCGATTGACCGCCTGCTTGTCATCGAGCGTGAGCCCGTCGGCGGGCAGCGCGAGCAACGCCGAGCCGCCGCCGGAGATCAGACACACCACCAGGTCGTCGGGCGCCAGGGCGCCGACCAGGCCCAGGATGCGCTTTGCGGCCGTGAGTCCCGCGGCATCGGGGACCGGAT
This sequence comes from Casimicrobiaceae bacterium, assembly GCA_036382945.1. GTDB lineage: Bacteria > Pseudomonadota > Gammaproteobacteria > Burkholderiales > Casimicrobiaceae > PALSA-1003. The sequence goes on along the minus strand of DASVPH010000036.1, from coordinate 22,579 downwards.
GCGCGGCCTCGACGATCTCGATCCGGCGGCACGGCACCGCATAACCGTAGCGGGTGACGACCAGGCCCGAGACCTCGCCCGGCCAGTGGTCCTCGAACGCCTTCGCCATCGCCGCGGAGGCCTTGCCGGCACCGACGACGAGCGTCCGCCCCGAAGGCGGCGCCGGCAGATGTGGCGGGAGGCAGCGCGCGGGCTGCGCCGCGCCGATCGCGGCGTCGAACATCGCGCGCAGCAATGCGCGAGCCGATTCCATGACAGCGCCGCGCGCCTCAGCGTTCGGCCGGCCGCTGCCCGATCTCGAAATTGGCGAGCTGCTCCAGCGCGCGCACCAGCGCCGAGTGATCCCATGCCGCGCCGCCGTGCGCGGCGCAGGCGTTGAACAGCTCCTGCGCGGTGGCCGTGTTCGGCAGCGCCACGCCGAGCGAGCGGGCGCTCGAGAGCGCGAGGTTGAGATCCTTCTGGTGCAGCTCGATGCGGAAGCCCGGCTCGAACGTGCGTTTGACCATCCGCTCGCCGTGCACTTCGAGAATCCGCGACGAGGCGAAGCCTCCCATCAGCGCCTGGCGCACCTTCGTCGGATCGGCCCCGGCCTTCGCGGCGAACAGCAGCGCCTCGCCGACCGCCTCGATGGTGAGCGCGACAATGATCTGGTTGGCGACTTTCGTCGTCTGGCCGTCGCCGTTGCCGCCCACCAGCGTGACGTTCTTGCCCATCAGCTCGAACAGCGGCTTGACGCGCTCGAACGCCGCCTCGCTGCCACCCACCATGATGGTGAGCGAGGCTGCCTTCGCGCCGACTTCGCCGCCGGAAACCGGCGCGTCGAGGTAGTCGCAGCCGAGCGCGTTGATCTTCTGCGCGAAGCCCTTGGTCGCGAGCGGCGAGATCGAGCTCATGTCGACGACCGTCCTGCCCTTGGCCAGACCCTGCGCGACGCCGTTCTCGCCGAAGAGCACCTCCTCGACGTGGGGGGTATCGGGCACCATGGTGATGATGATCTCGGCCTTCTGCGCGACCTCCTTCCCATTCGCGCAGGCGATGCCCCCGGCGTCGGTCAACGCCTTCGGAACGCCGCTGCGAGTGTGCAGAAAAACCTTGTGCCCGCCCTTGATCAGGTGCCCCGCCATCGGCGCACCCATGATGCCGAGCCCGATGAAGCCGACGTTTGCCATGCCGATTCCTCCGTGTTCGATCGCTCAGACGCCGTGCGCGCGGCGCCAGCCGAGGCCTTGGTCCGTGCCGCCCTTCGGCTTGTACTCGCACCCGATCCAGCCGCCGTAGCCGATCGCATCGAGGAAGCCGAACAGGAAGCGATAGTTGATCTCGCCGGTGCCCGGTTCGTTCCGGCCCGGGTTGTCGGCGAGCTGCAGATGCGCGATTTGCGCGAGATTCGCCCTGATCGTATTCGCGAGCTCGCCCTCCATCCGCTGCATATGATAGATGTCGTACTGCAGGTAGAGGTTCGACGCGCCCGTATCGCGAATGATCTCGAGCGCCTGCCGCGTGTGGCACAGGAAGAAGCCGGGGATGTCGAACGTGTTGATCGGCTCGATCAGCAGGCGGATACCGGCCTCTCCCAGCTTGTCGGCGGCGAAGCGCAGGTTGGCAACGAACGTCGCGCGCGCCTTGTCCGCGTCCACGCCCGCGGGCACGATGCCGGCGAGGCAATTGACCTGCTTGCAGCCGAGCGCGCGCGCGTAGTCGATCGCTCTGCCCACGCCGTCCTGGAATTCGCCCACCCGCGCCGGATCGCAAGCGGTGCCGCGGTCGCCTTTCGCCCAGTCGCCGGCCGGCAGATTGTGCAGCGCCTGTTCCAGACCGTTCCGGCCGAGCCGCTCGGCAAGCGCGTCCTTGGGATACGCGTACGGAAACAGGTACTCGACCGCGGTGAAGCCCGCCTTCGCCGCCGCGCTGAAGCGCTCCAGGAAGTCGAGCTCGTTCCACAGCATCGTCAGGTTGGCCGCGAGTCTCGGCATGACCGCACTCCTTAATCGAGCCGCGCCACCGCGGTGGGCGCCTCTTCCTTGCCCTTCGCGGGCTCCTCCGGCGCGAGCTAGTGACTCGCCCCTAGTGATATCCCGTCCCGCCTTTCACCTTACCGCGAAACACCCAGTACGACCAGCCGATGTACATGACGATGATCGGCAGCAGGAACAGCGTGCCGATCATGAGAAAGGCCTGCGCCTTGGCGCTGGACGCAGCCGCCCAGAGCGTGATCGTGTAGGGCACGACCATCGGCCAGATGCTGATCGCGAGGCCGAGGTAGCCCATCAGGAACAATCCCAGCGCGGCCAGGAACGGCGCCACGTCGCGCTTGGCGGCGAGCGAGCGCCACAACCAGACGAACAGCGCCAGCGTGACGAGCGGCACGGGCGAGAGCCAGGCGAGGTTCGGCCAAGCGAACCAGCGCTGCGCCACCTGCGGCTGCAGGAACGGGGTCCAGAGGCTCACCATGCCGATGAACGCCGCCACACCGAGTGTGAGCCAGCGCGCCTTGCGGCAGGCCCAGTCCTTGAGCGCGCCGTCGCTCTTCAGGACCAGCCAGCACGCGCCGAGCAACGCGTAGCCGACGATGAGCCCCACCCCGGTGAGCAACGCGAACGGCGTGGCCCAATCGAGGCTGCCGCCCGCGTACTGCCGGCCGGCGATCGGAATCCCCTGCACGTAGGTGCCCAGCACCACGCCCTGGGCGAACGTCGCGACCACGGAGCCCGCGAAGAACGAGCGGTCCCAGCGTGCGCGCCGCTGCGACATGTGGCGGAACTCGAACGCGACCCCGCGGAAGATGAGGCCGAGGAGCATGAACAGGATAGGGAAATACACCGCGGGAATGATGATAGCGAAGGCGAGCGGGAACGCGGCGAGCAGCGCCACCCCGCCCAGCACCAGCCACGTCTCGTTGCCATCCCAGATCGGGGCGACCGAGGCCATCATGAGATCGCGGCTCGCCTCGTCCGGCGCGAAGGGAAAGAGGATGCCCACACCCAGGTCGAAGCCGTCGAGCAGCACGTACATGAACACGCCCAGCGCGAGGATGGTGGCCCACAGCGGAACGAGATCGAGCTGCATGGCGGCGCCTCGGACTTATTCGCCTTCCGCCGCCGCCGACAGCCGCCGCGCGGCAGTGCCCCAGGGAAGAGGCTCGCCGGCGGGCCCCGCCACCGGCCCGGCGCGCAACAGACGCGTGAGGAAGTAGCCGCCGGCACCGAAAATCGCGAGGTACGCGACGACATAGACGGCGAGCGAGACGATGACGTCGACCCCCGCGAGCGAAGGCGTGAGCGCATCGCGCGTGCGCATCAGACCGTAGACCACCCACGGCTGCCTGCCGACCTCGGTGGTCACCCAGCCGGCGAGGACGGCCAGGAAGCCGAGCGGAGAGGCCAGCTCGCAGAATTTCAGAAACCGCCGCGCCTCGGCGAACGCGTTGCGCCGCCAGACCCACCAGCTCCACGCGACCAGCGCCAGCGTGACGAGGCCGATGCCCACCATCGCGCGGAAGGCGAAGAAGGGAATCGCCACCGGCGGCCGATCCTCGCGCGCCCAATCCTTGAGCCCGCGCACCACCCCGTCGCGATCGCGGCGCAGGATGATCGACCCCGCCGCGGGAATGCCTACTTCGAGACGATTGGTCTGCGCCTTTTCGTCCGGCAGGGCGAAGAGCAACAGCGGCATGCGGCTGCGCGTTTCCCAGTTCGCTTCGATGGCCGCGAGCTTCGCCGGCTGGTATTCGAGCGTGTTCAATCCGTGCAGGTCGCCGATGACGATCTGCAACGGCACCAGAATCGTGAGCAGACCGAACGCCTGCTTCACCATCGTCACCCCTTCCTCCCGGAACCGGCCCGCGCGCAGGTGATACGCCGCGACCCCGGCCACCACCAGCGCGGTGGTGATGTAAAACGCCAGCGCGGTGTGCACGAGCCGATACGGAAACGACGGGCTGAAGATGACGGCGAACCAGTCCACGGGGAAGTAGCGGCCGTCGATCACGGCTGCACCCGCGGGCGTTTGCATCCAGCTGTTGACCGCGAGGATCCAAAACGTCGACAACAGCGTGCCCGCCGCCACCATGATGGCGGCAAAGAAATGCACCCAGGGCGGTACGCGCGCGCGGCCGAACAGCAGCACGCCCAGGAAGCCCGCCTCGAGGAAGAACGCGGTCAACCCTTCGTAGGCCATCAGCGGCCCGATGATGTCGGCGGCAACGTCGGAGAAGCGGCTCCAGTTGGTTCCGAACTGGAACGGCATGACGATCCCCGACACCACGCCCATCCCGAACGACACGGCGAAGGGCTTCAGCCAGAACTGCGACAGTCGGAGATAGACCGGGCGGCCGGTGAAGAAGTGCAGGCCCTCGAGCACCGCGATGTACGAGGCGAGCCCGACCGTGAATGCCGGCAGCAGGATATGCAGCGCGACGACCCAGAAGAACTGGAGACGCGACAACAACACCGCATCGAGGGACATGGATCGGCCGCGGGGCAGATGCGAAGGCAATATAGCACGTCCGGGTGTCGAGCCTCAGCGTCGCGCGCGAAGCATATAATGGCGTCTCGGGCGAAGTGCCCGTCGTGAAGACCAATGGAGCGGACCATGCCGAACAAACGCATAACACGAATCCTGCCTAGCTTTGGCGCGCTGCTGCTGTTCGCGGCGACGACCGGCGTCGCGTTGGCGCAAACCGAGCAACAGAGTCTCGTCAACGCCGCGGACAAGACGCTGTCGAACTTCCTGCGCGATCCCGACATGACCTGGCTGCAACAGAACATCCGTCGCGCGAAGGCGATCATGATCGCACCCGAAGTGGCCAAGGCCGGATTCATCTTCGGCGGTTCCGGCGGCCGCGCGTTGGTCGTCGCCCGCGATCCCAAGAGCGGCAGGTGGGTAGGTCCGGCGTTCTATGTGATGGCAACTGCGAGCGTTGGCTTCCAGGCCGGCATCTCGGTGTCGGAAGTGGTGACGCTGGTGATGACCGACAAAGGCTTCAACTCGCTGCTCGCGACATCGTTCAAGGTCGGCGGCGACGCCAGCATCGCCGCTGGGCCGGTCGGCGCGGGCGCCAAATCGGACGTCGTGGCCGACCTGGTCTCGTTCAGCCGCGCCAAGGGCGTTTACGGCGGATTGAATCTCGACGGTACCGTCGTCACCGCCAGCAACGAGTGGAACGAGCTCTACTACCAGAAGAAGCCGATCCTGCCACCCGATATCTTCATCCGAATGAGCGCGCGCAATAAAGGCGCCGACAAGCTGCTCGCGGACGTCGCTCGCGCCGCGGGCAAGAGATAGCGACCGGCAGGCACCGATCCGGCGGCGTAACTGCGGGCGAAGCTGCGCTTCAAGTCGAGCCCGGCGCGCGCCCACAACTGCAGCGCGCGTGCCGCCCTTGTGGCCGCGAAGAGAGCAGGACATCGTCCACGACCTGCTGTGCCGGGCGCTCGAGAAGAACGAGAAGCTCCTCATCGGGCTCGCGTTCGTGCTGTAGGGAGCCCGCTTGAGCAGATTTCCGGGGGCGGAGCCCCCTCCCCGTGTGCAGGCCTTCCGCGGCGCCGTGCTCCACTTCGTCGGCGACCCGGGCGAGCTCGGCGCGCAGGCGCACGAGTATTTCGACGACGGGCTGCTCGTGCTGCGCGAGGGCAAGGTTGCCGCCGCCGGCGAAGCGCAGGCGTTGCTGCCGGGTCTGCCCGAGGGCACGGAGCTCGTCGATTACTCCGGCAAGCTGATCATGCCGGGCTTCGTCGACACGCACGTGCACTATTCCCAAACCGACAGCATCGCCGCGTATGGCGAGCAGCTTCTCGAATGGCTCGAGCGCTATGGCTTCCCGATCGAGCGCCGCTTCGCCGATCCCGAATACGCGCGCGAGGTCGCCGATTTCTTCCTGACCGAGCTGCTGCGCCACGGCACCACCACGGCGCTGGTCTTCGCCTCGGTTCATCCCGAGTCGGTCGACGCCTTCTTTACCGCCGCCCAGGCGCGCGGTCTGCGCATGATCGCCGGCAAGGTGATGATGGACCGCAACTGTCCGGAGCACCTGCGCGACACGGCGGAGTCGGCCTACGCGGACAGCAAGGCGCTGATCGAGAAGTGGCATGGCCGCGAGCGACTGCTCTACGCGGTGACGCCGCGCTTCGCGCCGACCTCCACCGAGCGCCAGCTCGAGCTCGCCGGCAGGCTCCTCGATGAACACCCCGGCGTCTATCTCCAGTCGCATGTGGCCGAGAATAAGAGCGAAGTCGCCTGGGTGGCCGAGCTCTATCCCTGGAGCCGCAGCTATGTCGGCGTGTACGACCATTTCGGACTGCTGCGCGAGCGAGCCGTCTACGCGCACTGCATCCACCTCGACGACGCCGACCGGCAACGCATGGCCGAGACCGGCACGGCGATGGCGTTCTGCCCGACGTCCAACCTGTTCCTGGGCAGCGGGCTGTTCGACGCCGAGGCAGCGCGGCGGCACAGGGTGCGCGTCGGCCTGGGCACCGACGTCGGCGGGGGCACCAGCCTGAGCATGCTGCGCACGCTGGATGAGGCCTACAAGGTCGCGCAACTCGGCGGCCAACGCCTCTCGCCGCTGCGCGCGTTCTATCTCGCCACGCTGGGCGCGGCGCGCTCGCTGTATCTCGACGAGCGCATCGGCAATTTCCTCGCCGGCAAGGAAGGCGATTTCGTCGTGCTCGATCTGGCGGCCACACCGCTCATGGCCCGGCGCATGGCCAGCACGACCGACCTCGTAGAGCGGCTGTTCGTGCTGATGATGCTCGGAGACGATCGCGCGGTATTCGCCACGCATATCATGGGTAGACGCGAATCGGCGAGGTCGTCGGGTTGAGTCGCGCCCGGGCGGGCCGCAGCGGCTGGATCGTGACCGACAACGCAGGAGGGCCCGCCAAGGGCGAACGGCCGCCGAATCTGCGCGGCTGGCTCGGCGCGGAGCTGCGCTTCGTCGCCGTCTTCGAGTTGGCCAAAGGCTTGCTCGTGCTCGCCGCAGGCCTCGGCTTGCTCGCGTTGGTGCACCGGGACGTGCAGGATGTGGCCGAAGAGCTGCTCCTGCACCTGCATCTCAATCCGGCGAGCCGCATCCCGGGAATTTTCCTGGCGCTGGCGGAGCGCGTCGAGTCGGTGAACCTGTGGCTGCTCGCGCTTGGCGCCGCCGCCTACGCGGCGGTGCGCATCGCCGAAGGCTACGGGCTGTGGTTCGACCGGGAATGGGCGGAGTGGCTGGGCGCGGCGTCGGGCCTGATCTACGTCCCCTTCGAGGTGTACGCGCTCACGAAGGGGATCACCCCGCTCAGGCTCTCGACCTTCGGATTGAACCTGCTCGTCGTCGCGGTCCTGGCCGGCGCGCTCTGGCGGCGCCGCCGGCGATAACGCTCAAGCGAGCCTCTTCAGAATTTTCAGCATCGCCTCGAACCGCCCGCCGTACGGCGGGTAGAGCAGCCACGTCAGCGCGAAGCGCGGCTGCTCGAACACGGCCTTCTCATGCGTGAACCTGAGAAAGCCGTGCTCGCCGTGATACGCGCCGATGCCCGATGCGCCCACACCGCCGAAAGGCAGCTCGTCGTTGGCGAAGTGCCACAGCGTGTCGTCGAGCGTCACCCCGCCGGCGATCGTCTCGCGCAGAACGCGCTCGCGCGAGCGCGCATCGCCGCCGAAGGCGTACAGCGCCAGCGGCCGAGGCCGGCCGTTGATCTTGGCGATCGCCTCGTCGAGCGTCGCGTACGATTCGATCGGCAAGATCGGCCCGAAGATCTCCTCGCGCATCGCCGCCATGTCGTCGCGCACGCCCACCAGCAGCGTCGGCGCGAGCTTGCGCGTGCGCTCGGGTAGAAGCTCGCTGCCCGGATTGAGCCGGACCACGCGCGCGCCCTTTCTCGACGCGTCCTCGATGAGCGCGGCGAGCCGCGCGTAGTGGCGTTCGCTGACGATGCTCGCATAATCGGGGTTGGCGCCGAGCATGGGATAGAGTGCGGCCACACTCCTCGCCAGCGCCTCGATCAGCGCGTCGACCCCGTCGGCGGGAGCGAGCACGTAGTCGGGCGCGATGCAGGTCTGCCCGGCGTTGAGGAGCTTCCCGGCCGCGAGCCGCGGCGCGAGCGCGGCGATATCCGCGTCGGGGTGTACCAGGGCGGGCGACTTGCCGCCCAGCTCCAGCGTCACCGGCGTCAGATTTTCCGCGGCGGCCAGCGCGATCTTGCGGCCGATCGCGGTCGAGCCGGTGAAGAAGAGGTGATCGAAGGGCAGGCGCGCGAACGCCTCGCCCACCTCGGGCCCGCCGGTGACGACCGCGAATTCGTCTGCCGCGAAGGCCACGCCAACGAGACGCTCGAGCAGCGCCGAGGTCTGCGGCGTAACCTCGCTCGGCTTGAGCAATACGCGATTGCCTGCGGCAAGCGCGGCAGCGGCCGGCAGGAGCGCGAGCTGCACCGGATAGTTCCACGGGCTGATGACCCCGACGACGCCGACGGGTTGGCGGAGGATCCGGCTGCGGCCCGGCCAGAGGTAGAGCGGGGTCGCCACCCGCCGCGGGCGCATCCAGCGGCGAAGATGCCGCCGCGCCCCACGGATGCCGACGCTCGCCACGACTAGCTCCGCGAGGCGCGTCTCCTGGGCCGGTCGTGATCCGAAGTCGGCGTCGATTGCAGTGACGATGTCCTCTTCGTTTACGTCGATCAGCGCCGCGAGACGGTCGAGGCGGTCGCGGCGCACCGCCAGCGACGGATCGCGCTCGGCGGCGAACGCCTTGCGCTGCGCGGCGAACAGCGCGCTGAGCGCCTCGCCGCTCGTTCGCGGGCCCGCTGCGGCGCTGCCGTCGCTCATGCGCCCTCCTTGAGCCCGCCGCCCACGCCGTGTCGTCGCGCGTCGGTCGCTTGCGCATTCGCACGGCGCCGAGCGCTTCGCGCCTTAACTTCGCGCGCCGCGTTCATGCGCGGGCGCGCGCCGCCGCGATCGCCTCGAGCAACGTCGGCGGATCGTGCGCGCCCGAGACCGCCGTCCGGCCGTTGAAGATGAAAAACGGCACGGCGGTGATACCCGCGTCCTGCGCCTCGCGATACTCGGAGTCGGCCTCGGCGCGCAGCCGTTGCGACGCGACCAGCGCCGCAGCGCCTCCGCGCGGGAAACCCGCCTTCTCGGCGAGCGCGGCGAGCTCGCCCGCGTCGGAGAGCCGCCGTCCCTCGAGAAAAAAGCCGCGAAACAACCCCTCGACCAGGGCGTCGGCGTCGCCCGCTTGCTGCGCCCACGCGATCAGCCGGTGCGCGTCGCGGGTGTTGGGCTGCCGCGTGATGCGCTCGAAGTCGAAGGCGATGCCTACCGTGAGGCCCACTGCCCGCACCCGTGCGTAGATCTCGGTCGCGCGTTCGGCGCCGAACTTCGCGTCAAGGTACGCGCTGCGCGGGATCCCCTCGGGTGGCAGATCGGGGTTGAGCTCGAAGGGATGCCAGCGCACCGCGATGCCGATGCCCGGCTCGCGCGCGCGAAGCTCGGCGAGCGCCCGCTCGAGCTTGCGCTTGCCGATGTAGCACCACGGACAGACGACGTCGGAGACCACGTCGACGGCGAGGTCGGGGGCGGTGGCTGAGCAATCCACGTCGGGCGTCATCGACTCACGCGGCCGGCCGACATAGCCGGTTGTCCGCTTGCATTGTAGTACGCAAAGCGCTGGCAGCGCATCGGCGCCCACGGCAAAATGCGAGCTTGCCGCTCGTGGCGCGAAACGTTCGATGGCGGCCCCACTCCCACGCTGGGACATCTTCTGCACCGTCGTCGACAACTACGGCGACGCCGGCGTGGCGTGGCGGCTCGCCCGCCAGCTCGCCTCCGAGCATTCGCTCGCCGTGCGCCTGTTCGTCGACGGGCTTCCCGCACTCGCCCGCCTCGCGCCCGCTGTCGATGCCACGCTCGACGCGCAGCGCGTCGAGAACGTCGAAGTGCGGAAATGGAGCGGCAGACCGGCGGCGCTGCGGCCCGCCGACCCGGGAGCGGTCGTAATCGAAGCGTTCGGCTGCGGCCTGCCCGCGTCGTATCTCGCGTCGATGGCCGCACGCGAGCGAGCGCCGGTCTGGATCAACCTCGAATACCTGTCGGCCGAAGACTGGATCGAAGGCTGCCACGGGCTCGCCTCGCGCCACCCGACGCTGCCGCTGACGCGCTATTTCTTCTTTCCCGGCTTCACCCCGGCCAGCGGAGGGTTGTTGCGCGAGCACGATCTCGTCGCACGACGCGACCGGTTTCGCGCGGACGCCGCGGCGCGCGAGTCGATGTGGCGCACGCTCGGCCTTGGACGGCCCGGCCCTGGCACCCTCGCCGTCTCGCTTTTCTGCTACCCGGATGCACCGCTTTCCGATCTCCTCGATGCCTGGGCCGAAGGCGATGCCCCCGTTGTGTGCGCCGTTCCGCAAGGTGTGGCCGGCGACGCGCTCGCCCGCTGGACAGGCCGCACGGCCCCGCACATCGACGAGCACCTGGTGCGCGGCCGACTCACGCTCGCCGGCGTGCCTTTCGTCTCCCAGGACGACTACGACCGGCTGCTCTGGGCCTGCGATGTCAACTTCGTTCGCGGCGAGGACTCGTTCGTGCGCGCGCAATGGGCGGCCCGGCCCGTGGTCTGGCACGTCTACGCGCAGTCCGAGAATGCGCATCGGTTGAAGCTCGACGCGTTCCTCGCTCGCTACTGCGCCGGGCTCGCGCCCGAGCTCGCCGCCGCGGTATCCGCCTTTTGCCGGGCGTGGAACGGCGACGGCAACATCGGCCCCGCCTGGGCGCGTCTGGCCGAGGAGCGCACCGCGCTCACGACGCACGCCGAGGCCTGGGCGGCCCGGCTCGCGGCCCAAAGCGATCTCGCTGCGACTCTGGTCAGGTTCTGTGCCGATCGGCTATAATTATCGGTTGGCTGAATCAATGGATTAGCAGACTAAGCAAACTGAGCCATGAAAACCGCACAGGAAGTCCGCGCCGGCAACGTGATCATGATCGGCAAGGATCCGATGGTCGTGCAAAAGGCCGAATTCAACAAATCCGGCCGCAACGCGTCGGTGGTCAAGATGAAGCTCCGGAACCTGCTCTCGGGCTCGGCCACGGAGACGGTGTATCGCGCCGACGAGAAATTCGACCTGATCCAGCTCGAGAGGAAGCCGGTGACCTTTTCCTACTTTTCCGATCCGATGTACGTCTTCATGGACGAGGAGTACAACCAGATCGAAGTCGAGAAGGAAAGCCTCGGCGACGCGGTCGCCTATCTCGAGGACGGGATCGCCTGCGAGCTCACGCTCTACGACGGCAAGGCGATTGCGGTGGAGCTGCCAACCTCGGTGGTGCGCGAGATCACCTACACCGAGCCTGCGGTGCGCGGCGACACGTCGGGCAAGGTGCTCAAGCCCGCCAAGCTCGGGAGCGGTCTCGAAGTGCAGGTGCCGCTGTTCGTCGCCACCGGCGACCGCATCGAGATCGACACGCGCACCGGCGAGTATCGCCGCCGCGTGTAAGCGCAAAACGCATTGTCAAGCGCGCTCGCGCTCCGGTAGTGGTGCAGTCTGGCCAATTGGAAACTAGACCAGCTCCCGCGCTCCGGGGAGCGGGTGCGCCCGTTCCATTTTTCAGCCGCGTTTCTTCGCGCGGCGAGCGCTCGCCTGACGGCCCGTCGCTCCTTGCGGCGCTTCCTCCGTCCCGCGACTGCGATGCTCCGAAGGTCCGCCGCGCCCGGAGAGGTTGCGCGCGGTGTTGATCAGCGCGACGTGGGTGATCGCCTGTGGGAAGTTGCCGAGGAGCCGCCGCGCCTGCGGATCGTATTCCTCGGAGAGCAATCCGACGTCGTTGCGCAGCGCGAGCAGGCGCGTGAACAACGCCTCCGCTTCGCGCCGGCGCCCCGCGAGCGCCAAGTTGTCGGCGAGCCAGAACGAGCAGGGCAGGAACAAGCCTTCTCCCGGAGACAGGCCGTCGACTCCCTCTGCCGTGCGATAGCGCGCGACCAGACCGTCGACCACGAGCTCGCGCTCGATCGCGGCGAGCGTGCCGCGCACGCGGGGATCGTCGTGCCGCAGGAAACCGACCAGCGGGATCAGCAATAGGCTCGCGTCGACTTCGCGCGAGCCGTAATACTGGACGAAGCTCTTCCGCGCCGCATCGTAGCCGTGGCGGCACACCTGGGCGTGGACGCGCGCGCGCAATCGACGCCAGCGCGCGAGCGGGGCCTCGAGCCCGTAGCGCACGGCCGACCTGATCGCCCGGTCGAATGCGACCCACACCATCACCTTGGAGTGGGTGAAGTGCCTGCGCTCGCCGCGGACTTCCCAGATGCCGTTGTCCGGCTGCTCCCAATTCCGGCCCAGGAAATCGATGAGCACGCGCTCGAAGCGCCAGGCGTCGGCGTCCGGGTCGAGGCCCGCGGCGCGCGCCAGGGACAGCGCATCGATCACCTCGCCGTAGACGTCGAGCTGCGTTTGCGAGGCGGCGCGATTGCCGATGCGCACCGGTCTCGACCCCTCGTAGCCGGGCAGCCACGCAAGCTCGATCTCGGTCAACTGCCGCTCGCCCGCAATGCCGTACACCGTCTGCAGATCCTCGGGTCGACCCGCGGCTGCGCGCAGCAGCCATTGCCGCCAGGCGCGCGCCTCGTCGCGATAGCCGGAGAGCAGCAGCGCATAGAGCGTCATCGTCGCGTCGCGCGGCCAGCAGAACCGGTAATCCCAGTTGCGCGCCCCGCCGATCCGCTCGGGAAGCGAGGTGGTGGCCGCGGCGACCATGCCGCCGGTCGGCGCATAGGTCAGCGCCTTGAGCGTGACGAGCGAGCGCCGCACCGCGTCCGACCAGCGGCCGCGATAGGCGCAGCGCGCACACCAGGCGCGCCAGCCGCGCTCGGTGGCGTCGATCGCCGCGGCGGGATCGATCGGCAGCGGGCGCGACAGATGCGAAGGGAAGTAGGTCAGAACGAAGGCGGCGCGCTCGCCGCGGCGCAGCGCGAAGTCGGCTACCGTAGTGAAGCCCACGCCGTGGGTCTCGACCGCCGACCGCAGCTCGAAGGAATCGGGGCCGGCGGTCGCCAGCAGCGCCCCATCGGCGCGCCGGACCCACGGTGTGGCGATGCCGTAGCCGCAGCGCAGGATGAGCTCCATGTGCATCGAAACGCGTCCGCGCACGCAGTCGACGACGCGCACGACGTCGGTGCGCTCGGCCCACAGCGGCATGCAATCGATCAAGCGCACCACGCCCGTGGCGAGCGCAAATTCGGTTTCGACGATCAGCGTCTCGCCGCGATAGCGGCGGCGGACCTGGCGCGCGCTTTGCCGCGGCGCCAGGAGCCACCTGCCGTGCTCGCGCGTCCCGAGGAGCGCCGCAAAGCATGCGCGCGAATCGAAGCGCGGTGCGCACAGCCAGTCGATCGACCCGTCGCGGCCGACCAGCGCGGCGGCGCGGGTGTTGCCGATCAGGGCGTAGTCCTCGATGCGCGATGCCATGCCTGAAGCCTCGCTTCGGCGTGCCGTGCCGGCGCGCTACGGCATCGGCGCCGGATCGTGCCAGCCGCTCCGGGTCACGATACGTTGCGCCGCCGCCGGTCCCCAGGTCCCTCGCGCGTACGGCTCGACGGGGGGAGGCTCGCGTTGCAGCGGATCGATCACCCGCCACTGCGCCATGATTGCCTCGGAGCGCTCGAACACGGTCCGATCGCCTCGGAGCGCGTCGCCCAGCAACCGCACGTAGGCGTCGCGATCGTGCTCGCGGCCGAGGTCGGCTTTGGGCTCGATCTCGATCGCATGCGCGCCGGCCACCGGCTCTCCGATCGAGATGCCCACCCCGATGTCGACCTTGCCGGGGCCGAGCCGCAGCCGGAAATGGTCCGGCGTTCCCGGGTAGAGCGTGTGCGCCGGAGGCTGCAGCTCGACCCACACTTCGGTGGTGGTGAGCGGAAGCTCCTTGCCGGCGCGGATGAAGAACGGCACGCCGCGCCAGCGCGGCGAATCGATGGTCAGGCGCAGCGCGACGAAGGTCTCGGTATCCGAGTCGGGCGCCACCCCGCCGATCTCGCGGTAGCCCGCGTACTGGCCACGGACGATCGGCTTCGCCGGACGAATCGACTCGAGCAGCTCGATGCGGCTGGCGTGCATCGTCTGCGCATCTTCGGCCGCGGGCGCTTCCATCGCGAGCAGCGCCACGATCTGCAGCAGATGATTCTGGACCACATCGCGCAGCGCGCCCACGCGGTCGTAGAACTTGCCGCGCGTATCGACGCCGAACGTCTCGGCCATCGTGATCTGGACGCTCGCGATGTGCTCGCGGCTCCACAGCGCCGCCACCACCGCGTTGGCGTAGCGCAAGCGCAGCAGGTTGCGCACCGGCCACTTGGCGAGGAAGTGATCGACGCGAAAGATGGCCTCTTCGTCGAGCACGCTTCGCAACCTGGCGTCGAGCTCGCGCGCGGAAGCGAGATCGTGGCCGAACGGTTTTTCGATCGCCATGCGCGCGCCGGCGCTGCCGACTCGGCCGATGCCTTCGATCGCATCGGCGAACAGATCCGGCGGAATGGCGAGGTAGTAGAGCGGATGCCGCGCGCGCCCGAGCGCGCCCCGCACCTTGGCGAGCGTCTCGACGCTGCGCAGATCGCCGCCGACGTAGCAGAGCAGCCGCCCGAGCGCAGCGAAGCCCGCATCATCGACTTCGGCCGCCCGCACGCTCTCCTGCACGTGAGCCGCGAAACGCGTCGCATCCCAGGTCGCGCGCCCGACGCCAATGACCGGTACGGCCAGCCGGCCGCTTTCGGCCAGCCCGAGCAGCGCGGGATAGAGCGTCTTCTCGGCGAGATCGCCGGTGGCCCCGAAGAGGACCACCGCGTCCGCATCGGGGGGTGGCATGGCGAGAGCCTTGTTGTCGTTGGCGCCGGTGCGGCGGCTAGCACGCGGAACCCGTCGGGGCCGCTGCCCGTACATGAGGGTTCCGCATCAGCCTGCTACTCTCGTGAGCGGAAATTCGCCCGATAGTTCCGTCCCGCGTCAGCGCTCCGCTCCCTTTGCCCCCCTCCCAGCCGCCGATGAGCGCCTCCATGAAGTCGCGGCGTGTTGCGCGCGAGATCGCGGCACGTCTACCATTAATGATCAATGCCGCGGCGCGCGAGAGCGCGCGCCGCCCCATGGGGAGGAGATCCGGTGCGCACGCAGGTCGGAATCGTCGGGGCAGGGCCCGCGGGACTGCTCCTCTCGCACCTTCTCCACCTCGAAGGGATCGAGTCGGTCGTGCTCGAGAACCGCAGCCGCGCCGCGGTCGAAGCCACGCTGCGCGCCGGGGTGCTCGAGCAAGGCACCGTCGATCTGCTCAAGGCCGCCGGTGTGGGCGAGCGCATGCAGCGCGAAGGGGCCGTGCACCGCGGCATCGAACTGCGCTTCGCGTTGCGCGGGCACCGCATCGATTTCACCGAGCTCGCCGCCGGCAAGGCGATCATGCTCTACGCCCAGCACGAAGTGCTGAAGGACTTGATCGCGGCGCGGCTCGCGGCCGGCGGAACGATCCTGTTCGACGTGAGCGACGTCGTGCCGCGCAACGTCGATGCAAGCACGCCTTCGATCGCCTTCCGTCATTACGCCAAAACCCGCGAGCTTGCGTGCGATTTCATCGCCGGCTGCGACGGGTTCCACGGCGTGTGCCGGCCTTCGCTGCCGGAGTCGGCACGCACCGAATACACACGCACGTACCCCTTCGGCTGGTTCGGCATTCTCACCCGGGCGCCGCCGTCCTCACCCGAGCTGATCTACGCGCATCACCCCCGCGGCTTCGCGCTGGTCAGCACGCGCTCGCCCGAGATCCAGCGCCTGTACTTCCAATGCGACCCGCACGACGATGTCGAGAACTGGTCCGAGGAGCAGATCTGGACGGAGTTTCGCGCGCGACTCGCGACCCACGACGGCTGGGCGCCGCGCGAAGGACCGGTGCTCCAGAAGAACATCGTCGCCATGCGCAGCTTCGTCTGCGAGCCGATGCAATACGGGCGGCTCTTCCTCGCCGGCGACGCCGCGCATATCGTGCCGCCAACCGGCGCCAAGGGGCTCAACCTCGCCGTGGCCGACGTGTGGGTGCTCTGCCGCGCCCTCGTGGCGTTCTACCGCGACGGCCGGCGGGATCTGATCGAGCGCTATTCCGAGACGGTGCTCAAGCGCGTCTGGCGCGCCGAGTATTTCTCGTGGTGGATGACCTCGATGCTGCATCGCTTCCCGGGCAACGACCCGTTCCAGGAGCGCCTGCAGCTCGCGGAGCTCGCCTACGTGACGACGTCGCGGCCGAAGGCCGTCACGCTGGCCGAGAATTACGTCGGGCTGCCCCTCGAGTGAGCGGGAGAGCCTGCCTGCCGGGTCACGAAGGAGCTCGCGCCGGCCGGCTCGCCTAGCGAGGCAGACTAGCGCGGCGAAGCCGGCGTGGCCTGCCGCCGCTGCAGCGAGAGCACGTTGGTTTTCGCGAGCGCCTCGTCGCTTTTCTGGGTGCCGGCGCGAAGCTCGCGCCGGACCCGGGCGAAGGTTTTTCTGAGATCGGTCTCGACACTGGGGACGTAGCGGAAGCTGGGATCCAGGATCGATTTCATGCGATCTCCCTTCTCGGTTGAACGCTTGGCAGGGATCGTCCCGGCTCCGCATGCTAGCGTCAATCGGACGTGCGCTGTTTCGGCTGTAGGAGTTCGTTACCACTGCGTAGGATCGGCTCTGAGACCAGGCGGCATGTCGCTCTCCCGGGGGAATCTGTGTCCAATTGCGTCGAACCGCGCGAAAATTCCTCAAGCTGCATCGCCTCGGCAAACCCCCTTTCCAGGACAACCCCATGACCTTCGCGCTCACCGAACACGATCTGCTGCTCGTCGTCGACGTGCAGAACGACTTCCTGCCCGGAGGGGCGCTCGCGGTGGCGCAGGGGAACGCCGTCGTGCCGGTCGTGAACGCGCTGGCGCGGCGCTTCGCCCACGCGGCGCTCACCCAGGACTGGCACGTTCCCGGACATCTGTCGTTCGCCTCGAGCCATCCAGGGCGCGCGCCGTTCGAGACCATCGCGCTGCCCTACGGAGCGCAGGTGCTCTGGCCGGACCACTGTGTGCAGGGCACCGCCGGCGCCGAGCTCTCCACCGCGCTCGACGTGCCGCAGGCGGAATTCATCGTGCGCAAGGGTTATCGGCGCGAGATCGACAGCTATTCCGCGTTCTGCGAGGCGGACGGCGTGACGCGCACGGGGCTCGCGGGGTACCTCCGCGAGCGCGGAATCAGGCGCGTGTTTCTCGCCGGACTGGCGACCGACTTCTGCGTCGCGTTCTCGGCGGTCGATGCCCGGAGCGCGGGCTTTGGCGCCGTGGTCATCGAGGACGCCTGTCGGGCGATCGACACTGGCGGCTCGCTTGCTGCGGCGTGGACGAGAATGAACGATGCGGGCGTGGTGCGCGTGACCTCCGACCGCCTGTAGCCGGACGCAGCGCGATACTATCGACGATTACGAAACCGCGTGACGCGTCACCTCTCGCCGGCGTCATTCCCGCGGCCTTCAGTCCCCGCGAAAGCGGGGAGGGAATCCAGTGTCTTCGCCCGTAAAGGCGCTGGGTCCCCGCTTTCGCGGGGACGACGATCGTGCAGATGCAAAGCGTCACGCGGTTGAGTAAAGCTCAATAGGATGGCCCGCGCGACCGGCTAGGATTCTTCCTGCGGAATCGAGCGGACCGACAGCACGCCTTCGATCGCAGCAACCGCCTTGATGAGCGCCGGCTTGACGGGACTGTCGACGTCTACCAGCGTGAACGCCGTCTCGCCGCGCGACTTGTTGACCATGTTGTGGATGTTGAGACCCGCGCGGGCCATGGTCGTCGAGATCTGGCCGAGCATGTTGGGAACGTTGGCGTTGGCGATCGCAACGCGGTACGGCGATTCGCGCGCCATCTCGACCGCCGGGAAATTGACCGAGTTGGCGATGGTACCGTGCTCGAGGTATTCGCGCACCTCATCGACCACCATGACCGCGCAGTTCTCCTCGGCCTCCTGCGTGGACGCGCCCAGGTGCGGCAGCGCGACCACACCCGGCTCGCCGAGGAGCCTCGCGCTCGGAAAGTCGCAGAGGTAAGACTTGAGCCGGTGCGCCCGCAGCGCCTCGACCACCGCGCCTTCGTCGACGATCGCGTCGCGCGCGAAATTGAGCAGCACCGCGCCCGGCTTCATGACGCCGAGCCGCTTGGCGCCGATCAGATGCCGCGTGACGGGGAGCAGCGGCACGTGCAGGGTGACGAAGTCGGAAGCCTTGAGCGCCTCCTCGATGCTGTTCGCCTTGCGCACCGACGAGGGCAGGCGCCACGCGGCGTCGACGGTGATCTCGGGGTCGAAGCCGACGACTTTCATGCCGAGCTTGATCGCGGTATCGGCGACCAGACCGCCGACGGCGCCCAGGCCGATGATGCCCAGCGTCCGCTGCGGCAGCTCGATCCCGGCGAACTGCCTCTTGCCTTCTTCGACGCGCCTGTCCAGTCCGTCCGCTTGGGCGTCGAGGGCGGCAACAAAGGAGAGCGCCGGAATCACGTTGCGCGCGGCGAGGAGCAGCGCTCCGAGCACCAGCTCTTTCACCGCGTTGGCGTTGGCGCCCGGCGCGTTGAACACCGGCAGGCCGCGCTTCGACATCTCGGCCACCGGAATGTTGTTGGTTCCCGCGCCGGCCCGGCCGATCGCCTTGACGCTCGCGGGAATACGCATCGAGTGCATGTCGTGCGAGCGCACCAGGATCGCGTCGGGATGCTCGACGGCCTTGCCGACCGTGTAGCGCGAAGCCGGAAAGCGGTGCAGCCCCTGGCTCGAAATCTGGTTGAGGGTGAGGATGTTGTATTTGGTCATGGTGTCGCGCTCGCACCGCCCGCCTCAGCCGTGCCGCTGCTCGAATTCGCGCATGTAGGCGACCAGCGTGCGCACGCCCTCGATCGGCATGGCGTTGTAGATCGACGCGCGCATGCCGCCGACCGACCGGTGACCCTTGAGCTGGATCATGCCGCGCTCCTTCGCCCCCTTGAGGAACGCCTCGTCGAGCGACGCGTCGCGCAACTTGAACGGAACGTTCATTCGCGAGCGATCCTCCTTGCGCACCGGGCTCAGGTAGAAGCTCGTCTGGTCGAGGTAATCGTAGATGAGCTGCGCCTTGGCGATGTTCTTGCGCTCGATCGCTTCGACGCCGCCCTGCGCCTTGAGCCATTCGAACACCAGCCCGGCGATGTAAATCGCGTAAGTCGGCGGCGTATTGACCATCGAATCGGCGGCGGCCTGCTCCTGCCAGTGAAACGCGGTGGGCGTGATCGGGAGCGCCCGATCCAGCAGGTCCTCGCGCACGATCACCAGCGTCAGGCCGGCGGGGCCGATGTTCTTCTGGGCGCCGCCGTAGATCACGCCGTACTTCGACACGTCGATCACCCGCGACAGGATGTGCGAGGACATGTCCGCCACCAGCGGCACGTCGCCCGTGTCGGGCGTCCACGGGTACTCGACTCCGCCGATGGTCTCGTTGGTGCACACGTGCACGTACGCCGCGTCTCGGGTGAGCTTCCAGGTCTCGCGCGCAGGAACGTAGGTGAAGCCCCGGTCCTCCGCGGAGGCCGCGATGTTCACGGTGCAGTACTTCTTCGCCTCCTTGATCGACTTTTTCGACCACTCGCCGGTGTTGACGTAGTCCGCGGTCGATCGGCCCCGCAGCAGGTTCATCGGGATGATCGCGTTCTCGGCGATCGCCCCGCCCTGCAGGAAAAGGATCTTGTGGTTCGCTGGAACCTTGAGCAGCGCGCGCAGGTCGGCTTGCGCCTTCTCGTAGATGCCGATGAATTCCTTGCCGCGATGGCTCATCTCCATCACCGACATGCCGCTGCCGTGCCAGTCGAGCATCTCGGCGGCCGCCTTGCGCAACACTTCTTCCGGGAGCACGGCGGGGCCGGCGCTGAAGTTGAAAACTCGCATCGGGAAACCCTTATCGTCGGTGCGGGCCTGGCCGCGGGAAAATTGACATTATCGCGGGTCAGGGCCCGGTTTCACAACTCGACATCGGGCCGGAAAGCCAAGCACTGGCCTGACCGGCGCTTGCCTTCGCGGACGTTGGATCGATGGACTACGCCGCTCATTGATACGGGAGGGCACGATGAGGATCGGATGTTGGATCGCAGGTTTGGTCGCCGCGACGCTTGCGGTAGCCCCGGTCGCACTCGCTCAAACGAAGAGCGCGGGGAACGCCGAGCTCAAGCGCGGCGAATATCTGGTGAGCTACGGCGGCTGCGACGATTGCTACTCGCCCAAGGTGATGACGCCCAACGGACCTGCACCGGACAAGTCGCGGCGGCTCGCGAGCCATCCTGCCGATTCGCAGTTGCCGCCGCTTCCCGCCGGCGTGCTCGGTCCGGCGCCGAATCAGTGGGCGGCGATCACCAACAGCGACTTGACGGCGTGGGTCGGACCATGGGGCACGAGTTTCGCCGCGAACCTCACGCCCGATGCAGCAACGGGGCTGGGTGGCTGGACACCCGAGCAGTTCGTGAAGACCATGCGCACCGGAAAGCACTTGTCGCCCGCTCCTGCCTCCGATGTAAGACGTCGCCGTGCTCAGCGATTCCGACCTGAAAGCCGTGTTCGCGTATTTGAGGTCGATGAAGTCGGTTCAGAATCCGGTGCCAGCGCCGTTGCCGCCGAAGGGATGACCTGCGAGACCGATCGAAGTTGCCTTGCGAAAAGCGAGAAAATGTCGCTGGCTAGGTGTGAGCGGCATGCGTTAGTGAAGGCGGCGAGAATCGAGCATAGGCTGGTTTCGCCGGGGTTGTCGCGCAGTTATCGGAGGTTTGCCCGGTTCTCGTGGGCATAAACATTGCGGCGCTTAAGACCAACGTACCTACGACCAATGGTGGATGGGCGTATTGCCCGTGCGCGTCACAACCTGACGCTCCAGGGCAGCTCAACACTGAGGGACAAGGCTAGCGCTAACCAAGGGAGATCCAAGAATGTCTAGAGTCATGAGCTTCCTCAAAATACTGATTGTGTGCATCACGCTTGTCACCGCCCAGATCGCCACAGCTGTCGTGCCCGACGGCGGTTGGTATTTCAATCCAAATGAGTCAGGGCGTGGCTTCAATATCGAAATCCAAAACAACACGCTATTCATGGCGGCGTTTATCTATGACGTTTCCGGTAACCCGATTTGGCTCGTGTCCGGCGGTCCGATGTCGACTGCTACGACATACTCGGGGGACGTGTATCAGACCTCGAGTGGTCAACCACTGGGGGGCGCTTATCGCTCTGCAACAATTACTCTGTACGGGTACGTCACGATTGACTTTACTACGACGACTACGGCCACGATTAACTTAAATGGAGTCGTCTTTTCCGTAACTCGGGAACTCTTTGGCGTTGATTTTACGAGCACCACCCAACCCCTGTTGGGGGAATTTGGATTCGTAACCGGGGACGCAATCTTTCCAGTTTATTTCGGTGATCGCATCAGCTTTACAAGCATCCAGACGATCAATGGGTCTCAGTATGCCGTTGGCAACAGAACCGGTGAGACCGGCGCCAACAACATCGCTGTCGGGCAGTACTCGCCAGCCCTGGGCCAGTGGACAGTGCTGCTCGACTCATCGCCGTCCTACTACGAATTTTTTACCTTCACATTCGAAGGAGTGAACCTTGTGGAAGGCACGGAATCCACGTTCCTAAAGACGAGTCTCCCAAGCGCCAGCTCCAGTACGGTGGGTAACCGCTTCAAGAGCGCGCAGGCGGCGGCAGGTAGTAATGCCCCAGGCGTAAAGACTGCAAGGGTTGCGGTTGCAGGGGCGGACAGCTATGCGGCCGAGAAAGCTTCAATCCAAACACCCTCTCAACTGGCGCCCGCGGAGCTCGACGCATTGCATGAGCTTCAGACTGTGCTAGAAAGTCTCAAATGACATGCATCGGAGATGCGGTCGAGCTTGCCGGCCAAACGGCCAAACACCCTTCCGTGCCCAAAAGAAGGCGATATTAGACTTCGCGTACCCAAGGCCCAGAAAGATCCTACGGCCTATCCGACTCGTTTTTTGCGAGCGCGTCCCTTGGGCGGCAAGAGGGTGTCCAGGGCGCGCTTGAAAGCTTCGCCCGACTCGTCCACGCCGAGCTGCTTGGCCGACCCGATAAAGCGCGCCGTGAGCCGGGTCATCCGGCTTAGTCTTTCGCTTCCGGCTTTTTCCTTTTACGCCAGCCACACTCAGACAGCAGTCGTTTGATAAGTAAGCCGCTTGCCCTTCACGCCTTGCAGGAGCCGTTCGGCGCGCTCGGAGTCGCTGACACCAAGGGCTACGCGGTTGTTATACCTGAAATCGAACTCGGCCAGATAGCGGTGCGGGTGATTGTGCCCGCAATGCTGGTAGATGCTTCATGCCACGCTTGAAGCTCAAGAAGCCTTCGATGGTGTTGGTATGAATGTCGCCCTTGCCATATTCGCCGAGCATATGGCACACGTGTTAACGGGGATCTGAATCCGCGGGATTTTGGGGATAGCCGCGCATCGGCCCCGGAATCGCGCGTCGCGTAATTCTCGATTGTTGAGCTTCGCTTGCTCGCGGCGGAGCCTGCGTTATGCTCGGGTCCGACGCCGCAAT
>DASVPH010000035.1:0-18968 GCA_036382945.1 Casimicrobiaceae bacterium | reverse complement strand
GTACATGGCCCCCCAGCGCCGCGCTGCGGCACTGTTCGATGGCGGACATCACCTTGAGCTGACTCAGGCTCAGGTGACCGTGCTGCGCTTGCCGCCAGGCCGGCCCGTGGGCGCGGAAGATGTCCGCGACCTCCAGGGCGGGGCGCCCCATGGCCGGGCGCTACGCGGTCGGCAAACGCTCCAGCGGGCTGATCACTTCCCGCAGCAGGTCGGGGCGACCTGGGCATAAAGGGCTGTGGTATCCAACTTCTTGTGCCCGAGCAGCACCTGAATGACCCGGATGTCGACCTTCTGCTCCAGCAGATGCGTGGCGAAGCTGTGCCGCAGCGTGTGCATCGACACCCGCTTGTCGATCCCGGCCGCGAGCGCCGCGTCATGGATGGCACGGTTGAGTTGGCGCGGGGTGACCGGATCGAGCGGATTCATGCCGGGGAACAACCACCCGCCGTCGAGCATCTTCCCCTGTGCCCGGGCCACTCGCCACCAGGTGCGCGGCCGTTCGAGCAGCAGCGGCGGCAGCATCGCGTAGCGATCCTTGCGCCCCTTCCCCTGCTCGATGCGCAGCGTCATTCGCTGGCTGTCGATGTCGGTGACCTTCAGGGCCACCACCTCACTCGCGCGCAGGCCGGTGCCGTACGCCACCGACAGCGCCGTCTGGTGCTTCAGGTTGCGCGCCGCCGCGATCAGACGGCTCGCCTCGTCCCGGCTCAACACCACCGGCAACGTGCGCGGCACGCGCACCGGCTGCATCTTCGCCAGCAGTTCGCCGTGACCTCGATCCCTACCGCGGCTTCTACCATCAGCCGCGCTTTGCGCGGCCGGCGCTCGCTCTCGACATGATGGAGCCGTTCCGGCCGCTCGTCGGCGACTCGGTGGTGCTGATGGCGATCAACAACGGGGAAGTCCGTCCCAGCGACTTCGTGCGCGCCGCCGGGAGCTGCAACCTGACGGAGAGCGGGCGCAAGCGCTTCCTGGCCGCGTTCGATCGACCGTGCCGTTGATATACTCGAACTGCGCATTGCGATCCGGATGCAAGCAGGTCGCGGACGCTTGAAAACGAGATGAAGATTGTGTTTTCCGAGGCACGCGTGCCTCGGCCTCGTCGAAATTTCTTCTGCGTCTTTAGGCCCGGACAGGACCCGCGATCTCGTCGGCGTCGACGTGCTATCCTGCGCTGCATGATGAGTGAGATCGATGCGCTGTCCGTCGTCGCCGCCACCGAAGCCGATCTCGCCGCGGTCGCCGAGCTCGCCAGCGTGATCTGGCGCAAGCACTATCCTGGGATCATCACCGACGAGCAGATCGAATACATGCTCGCGCTCGGCTATTCGCTCGACGCGCTGCGGCGGTTTCTCGTCGAAGCCGGCGCGGGGCTGCTGCTCGCCCACGTTCGCGACCGGCTCGCCGGCTTTGCCGCGTACTATCGCCCCGACGATCCGGGCGAGCTCAAGCTCGACAAGCTCTACGTGCATCAGGGCTACCACGGCCAGGGCATCGGCAGCCGGCTGATCGCCCGCGTGGAGGCTGCCGCGATCGAGCAGGGCCGGCGAACGCTTATCCTCAACGTCAACAAGCACAACACCAAGGCGATCCGGGCCTACGAGAAAAACGGCTTCGCCATCCGGGAGTCGGTGTGCGTCGACATCGGCGGCGGCTTCGTGATGGACGACTACATCATGGCTAGAACAATCGCCGGCTAGAGCGCCTTGCCCGCCGGGCGGCGATTGGCTACCATCGTCGGACCCCGTTGCAACGGGCCGAGAGCCGCCGGGATCGCCGGCGGCTTCTTTTTCTCCTCGCCATGGCCGCCGCGCTCACGCTTTACGACAACTACACCCGCAGCCTGAGGGCGTTCACGCCGCTCAAACCGGGCGAAGTCGGTCTGTACACCTGCGGCCCCACGGTCTACGACTATCAGCACATCGGCAACTTCCGCACCTTCCTGTTCGAGGACGTGCTCAAGCGCGTCCTGGAGTGGAACGGCTACCGCGTCCGCCACGTCATGAACATCACCGACGTCGGCCATCTCGTCTCCGATGCCGACGAGGGCGAGGACAAGATGGAGAAGGGCTCGCGCCGCACGGGAAAAAGCGCGTGGGAGATCGCGAAGCTCTACACCGACGCGTTTCTCGAGGACCTGGGCGCGCTCAACATCGAGCCGCCGACGCACCTGCCACGCGCCACCGACCACATCGCCGAGCAAATCGCGTTCGTCGCCGACCTGGAGAAGAACGGCTACACCTACCGGACCAGCGACGGGATCTACTTCGACACCAGCAGGCAGGCGGACTACGGCCACCTCGCGCGGCTGGACAAGGCAGGGCTCGAGGCCGGCAAGCGCGTCGATACCGGCGAGAAGAGGCATCCGACCGATTTCGCGCTGTGGAAATTCTCGCAGCCCGGCGGCAAGCGGCAGATGGAATGGGAAAGCCCGTGGGGCGTGGGCTTTCCCGGATGGCACATCGAGTGCTCGGCGATGGCGCAGAAATACCTCGGCGACTATTTCGACATCCATTGCGGCGGCGAGGACCACATCCCGGTGCACCACACGAACGAGATCGCGCAGACCGAAGCGCGCGTGGGAACGCGACTCGCCAATTTCTGGATGCACGGCTATTTCCTGCTCGAGGGTCAGGCGAAGATGGCGAAATCGGCGGGCGAGTTCCTGCGCCTGAAAGCGCTGACCGATCGCGGCTACGATCCGCTCGCGTATCGCTACCTGTGCCTCACCGCGCATTACCGCAGCCAGCTCAACTTCACCTGGGACGCGCTCGACGCGGCGGCGACCGCGCTGGAGCGGATGCGGCGAGCGTTCCACGCGCTTCCCGACGGCGGCGCCGCCGCTGCGGGCTATCTGGATCGCTTCACCACCGAGGTGAACGACGACCTCAACGTGCCGCGTGCGCTGGCGCTCGCCTGGGAGGTGGTGCGCGGCGATCTGGCAGCGCCCGCGCGCAAGGCGACGCTCGCCGCGTTCGACCGCGTGTTCGGGTTGGGGCTCGCGCAGTGGCAACCGCGCGAGGAAGCGATCCCGGAAGCCATCCAAGCGCTCGCTGCCGCGCGCAGCGCCGCGCGCGCCGCCGAGCAGTGGGCGGAAGCCGATCGGCTCCGCGCCGAGCTGCACGCCGCGGGCTGGGAGATGGAAGACCGGCCCGACGGGTACACGCTGAAGCGGCGCACCGACAGCGGCGCGCGATCGTCGTAGAAAGCCCCCGCCAAGCTGAGCGCGCTGGCCGCGCTCGCCATCGCGTTCTCGGGATCCGCGCTTGCGCGAATCCCGGCTATGCGTCCGACGCACTCCACGCCCGGGCATCGCCTTGGCGCCGCCGGAAGCCACTCGGCAGCGTGCGCTTCATCGCCTCGAGCGCACGGTTCGGCCCCCGATTCGCGCGCTTCGTCGCTTGCGACTTGTGGGTGAGGGCCGCCACCTTTAATTTTCGCGCTGAAGACGGAGCGCAAACCTGCCGAATCCGAAAGGCCGCGCCGGTGCATCCAAGCAACCGACGACGACGCGCCGGACCTTCGAGGAATTTTTCGCCGCGACGCGATGAGGTAGGGAACAACGAACCGGCCGCGACGTGTCGGCCAACCGATGGAGAGGATCATGCAACGTAGCGAAGCAGCGAAGTGGTTCTGGCCGTTCATCGGGGTAGCGGCGCTCGCCGCGGCGATCGTCATCGGACTGTCGTTCGTCCAGCCGAAAGCGACCACCGGCACACCGGATTTCCGGATGCTCGTCACGGTCACCGCGCAGCGCCCCCATGTTGCGGAGCGCACTCGCGTGACGATCGAGCCCTCGCATATCGTGGTGATCGGCCCGCGTACGCCGTCGATCCTCGAGCGGTTGCTGGGGCTGCTGCAGCAGCGCAAGCAGCCGAGCTAGCGAACAGGGAAGACCCGAAGCAAACGTCCGCTGTACCGGGCCCAGGCAGCGGCTGCGGACGATGCGGGTCAGCCACGTCAGGGGCTGGCTCTTCGCGGCGAGGTACGATCCGGCGTGGACACGCGCGGTCGTCTCAGCTTCCGTCCCGGCGATCGTGGCGCCACAGCACGTCGCGCTTCCCGGCGTCCCGGTTGAGCACGCGGGCGAGCACGAACAGCAGATCGGAGAGCCGGTTCACATACTTGCGTACGGGCTCGCTCAGCGTCGCGGATGCACCCAGACGCACGAGCACGCGCTCGGCGCGGCGGCAGATCGCACGCGCCAGGTGGGCGAGGCTCGCCGCGCGCGTGCCTCCGGGTAGGATGAACTCCTTGAGCGGGGCGAGCTCGGCGTTGAAGCGCTCGACGGCCTCCTCCAGGCGGACCACCTGTCCCTCGCGCACGGCGTGGTAGCCCGGGATCGACAGCTCCCCGCCGAGATCGAACAGATCGTGCTGCACCTCGACCAGGCAGTCGACGACCGCGTCGGGAAGCCGCTCCGCGAGCAGCACGCCCAGCGCCGAGTTGAGCTCGTCGATCGCGCCGATCGCCTCGATGCGCTCCGAATCCTTCGCGACCCGGGTGCCATCGCCCAAGCCGGTCGTACCGGTGTCGCCGGTGCGGGTGACGATCTTCGATAGCCGATGACCCATGGTCGCGTTCTCGTGCTGCTCCGGCTTCGCCCCGGTGCGGAGCGGCCAGCATAGAGAATTCGAGCAGGCGCGGCAAGCGACAGTCTTTTCCAATATGGTATGAGTCTGGACGGAGGCCCGTGTTTCCAACGAGGGATGAGTCTGAAATGAGTCGGCTGTCGGCGTGCTGGATCGATCATCAGGGACATGGTGATCGACATGAGCGAGCAGAAATTGGTGACGCTGGTTCAGCTGCGGCAGTTTCTCGACGGCACCCAGGAGGTCGAGTTTCGCGGCTGCGGCAACGACCAGGACCGTTACCAGCACATCGAGGCGGTGGTGCGCCGGCTGGACCCCCGAGCACACTCTGCGCGAGACGTTGCCAAAGATCGTTGCCACGCTCAAGGCCGATCCGCCCGGATGGTACCGCACGAACAAGCTGAACGCCGCCAGGGTCGCCGCAACGTCGGTTGAGACCAAGCAACAGGAGCATCCCAAGACAAGCGATCCCGTTGAGCAGCACGAGACGATGCTCAAGCATCAAGAGCAGATGCGGCGTATGCATCTCGACATGCTCTGGGTGCACTTCCTCAATGTCCTGCTTGGCGCTTGGCTCGCGACGAGTCCATTTGTCTTTGGCACATTCGATCAAGCGAGCTTCAGTGACGCGGTGCTGCGTGTCACCGAGGAGCGTGGTCTCTGGGATCCTGCGCTGCGCACCACGCTTACGGCGTGGAGCGATCTCCTGAGCGGCGTGTTGATCGTAGGTTTCGGTGTCCTGTCGCTGTCGCAGCGCTTTGCCTGGGCGCAATGGGTCAACGCCGCCGTGGGGATTTGGCTGCTGTTCTCGCCGCTGGTCTTCTGGTCGCCGAGCGCAGCCGTTTACGCCAATGACACTCTGACTGGCGCACTGGTCATTACTTTCGCCATCCTGGTGCCGATGATGCCGGGCATGAGCCGCGAAGGCATGATGGATTCCTCGGATACGCCGACGGGGTGGACCTATTCGCCTTCGACTTATCTGCAGCGCCTGCCCATCGTCGCGCTCGGCGCGGTCGGCTTCTTCATTGCCCGCACCCTGGCCGCCTATCAACTCGGTCACATCGATGGCGTCTGGGAGCCGTTGAACAGCAGCCACCGCAGCCTGCGATCACCTTGGAAAGGACGGTCGATGAAGGCGGGCCTCAACATCGGCTCGGTGGGCGAAGCCGCGGGCGTCCCGCCGAAGACGATCCGCTACTACGAGAGCATCGGGCTCATCGCGGCGCCCCGGCGCCACGCGAACGGCTACCGCAGCTACTCAGAAATCGACATGCGTACCCTCGCCTTCATCAAGCGGGCACGCAGCCTGGGGTTTTCGGTGGACGAAGTGCGGGAGCTACTCGATCTGTGGCGGGACAAATCGCGCAAGAGCGCTACGGTGCAGGCGCTTGCCATGCGGCATATCGAAGCGCTCGATCGAAAGATCGCCGAGCTCAAGTCGATGCGCAAAGCGGTTGCGTATCTCGTCGAACGCTGCCACGGCGATGCGCGGCCCGACTGTCCGATCCTCGGCGAGTTGGACAAAGGGTAGAGCGATGGGTCGCGCGTCGATGATCGAAAGGGCTCGCGCCAAAGAACCGGTGCGCGGCGAGCATCACGCCCAGCGCGATGCGGCGAAGCAAGCCGACTCGCGCGCGCCAGGGACGCACACCTACATCTGCCCGATGTGCCCCGAGGTGCAAAGTCCTGCACCCGGGGCATGTCCGAAATGCGGGATGGCATTGGAGCGCGCCGGAGCGCCGTCGACGCGGGCGAAGTACACCTGCC
The DNA here is from genome assembly GCA_036382945.1 of Casimicrobiaceae bacterium. GTDB lineage: Bacteria > Pseudomonadota > Gammaproteobacteria > Burkholderiales > Casimicrobiaceae > PALSA-1003. Next base: position 12,606 of record DASVPH010000035.1, on the reverse strand, counting down.
CGATGCACCCCGACGTCGTGCAGGACCGGCCGGGCACCTGCCCGAAATCGCCACCTGGAATCTCAACATGTTCACGCTGATCGCCATGGGAGTGGGCGCCGCGTTCCTCTACAGCACGGTGGCGACCGTGGCGCCCGGTGTCTTTCCCTCGGAGCTGCGCGATGCCTCGGGCAGCGTGGGCGTATATTTCGAGGTGTCGTCGGCGGTCATCGGCGTGCTCGTGCTGCTCGGACAGGTGTTGGACCTCAGAGCGCGAGAAAGGACGGGAGGCGCGCTGCGGGCGCTCCTCGACCTGGCGCCCCCGAAGGCACGGCGGATGGCTGCAACCGGCGAGGAAGAAGAGGTGCCCCTCGATGCCGTGCGGGTGGACGATCGGCTGCGCGTTCGCCCCGGAGACAAGATTCCGGTCGACGGCGAGGTCGTCGAAGGACGCAGCTCGGTCGACGAGTCCATGGTCACCGGCGAAGCGCTGCCTGTGCCGAAGCAAGCGGGCACGAAGGTGATCGGCGGCACCATCAATGGCACGGGCAGCTTCGTGATGCGAGCCGAGCGCGTGGGCGAGGAGACGTTGCTCGCACAGATCGTGCACATGGTGGGCGAGGCGCAACGCTCGCGCGCGCCGATCCAGCGCCTCGCCGACACCGTATCGAGGTATTTCGTGCCCATCGTGGCGGCGATTGCCGGGCTGAGCTTCGCCGCGTGGGCGTTGCTGGGCCCTGCGCCGGCACTCCCCTACGCGATCGTGGCCGCGGTGTCGGTGCTCATCATCGCCTGTCCGTGCGCCCTTGGCCTGGCCACGCCGATGTCGGTCCAGGTCGGTGTGGGCCGCGGCGCGCAGGCGGGCGTGCTGTTCAAGAACGCCGAGGCGCTCGAGCGGCTGGAGAAGGTCGGCACGCTGATCGTTGACAAGACGGGCACGCTCACCGAAGGCCGGCCCCGCGTGGTCGGCGTCGAACCGGCCGCCAAGCTAGGCGAAGATGAGCTGTTGCGCCTTGCGGCGAGCCTGGAACGGGCGAGCGAGCATCCGCTCGCGCAGGCCATCGCGCAGGCCGCGGCCGAGCGCAGGCTGAGGCTCAGCCCCGTCGAAGAATTCGATGCGCCGACCGGCAAGGGTGTGGTCGGCACTGTCGAGGGCCGGCGGGTCGCGCTGGGCAATGCGGCCCTTCTTGCCGACCTTCGGGTCGACGCCGGGCCGCTTGTCGACCGCGCTGAACAGCGTCGAGCCGAAGGCGAGACGGTAATGTTCGTAGCGCTCGACGGTGGGCTTGCAGGCCTCGTTGCTGTCGCCGATCCGATCAAGGAGACCACGTCCAGGTCGATTGCCGAGCTGCGTGGGCGCGGCCTGCGCGTGGTCATGCTCACCGGCGACAACCGGATCACCGCGCAAGCGGTTGCCCGCAAGCTCGGCATCGAGGAGATCGAAGCCGAGGTGCTGCCGCAGGAAAAAGGCGGCATCGTGAGCCTGAGCTCGCTCTTGGTGATGGGGAACGCGCTGCGCCTACGCGCTGCGCGCATCTGAATGGGGATTGCGATGCCACAACCGCCATCATTCATGCCAGCGCGGCGCGATGTTCTGAAGAGTCTCGGTGCCGCGGGTGCCGTGCTCGCGATGCCGCCGGCGTTGCGCTCCGCGTTCGCCGCCGAGAATCCCGATCTCGTGCTCAAGCTGGTTGCCGCGCCCGCGAGCGTCGCGCTGCGCCGCGGACCGCAAACCCCGATCCTGCGCTACACGGGCGAGGTGCTGCGCGGCCGGCCCGACGCGCTTCGGCCTTCGCCAGGCAATCTCGGCCCGACGCTCGAATTGCGCCGCGGCGAGCGCGTGCGCATCGAGGTGGTGAACCGCGTCGGCGACCCGACGGTGATTCACTGGCACGGGATGATCGTTCCCGACGCGGCCGACGGGCACCCGCACCAGGCGGTTCCCTCCGGGCAGAGCTACACCATCGAATTCGCCGTGAGCAATCCCGTGGGAACGTATCTCTATCACCCGCATCCGCACGGCCTGACCGGCCGGCAGACGTACCGCGGGCTCGCCGGACTGATCATCGTGCGCGAGCCCTACGAGCAGGAGATCGGGCTACCCGCGCCCGAGTACGATCTCGCGCTCGTGCTGCAGGACCGCCGTATCGCCGAGGACAATCAGCTCGTCTTCAAGCGCAGCATGATGGACGACATGAACGGCGTGCTGGGCGACCGGGTGCTGGTGAACGGCGTGGACGAGGCCGCGTTCCAGGTCGCCCCGCGCACCTATCGGTTGCGGATCGCCAACGTGTCGAACGCCCGCGTCTACAAGCTCGCCTGGTCCGATGCGCGGCCGCTGCGGGCGATCGGCTCCGGCAGCGGAGTGTTCAGTCGCGCCGAGGGCATCCAGGAGCGGCCGTACGTCACGCTTTTTCCGTTCGAGCGGGTCGAGCTCCTGGAGGATTTCGGCGCGCGCCGCGACGGTGCCGAGGTCGCGCTCGTCAGCAAGGCGTTCTCAGGTCTGGACATGATGGGCTCGATGATGGGCGGCGGTGGCATGATGGGCGGCGGCGGGATGATGGGCGGCGGTGGCATGATGGGCGGAATGATGCGCGGGATGATGGGTCCGGCGCAGGGCGAGGCGCTTGAGGTGGCACGCTTCACGGTATCGCCCGGTGCGCGGGTAAGCGCGCAGGCAGTCGCGCTTCCGGAGCCCGAAGCGGGGCTCCCGGACGGCAAGCGGGAGTTGCGCACGCAGCTTGCCTTCCGTCACATGCGCGGCTTCCTCGACGGCCGGCGCTTCGATACCGAGAACATGCTGGCGGTGGCGGACGACGAGTGGCTGCCGGTCGGGGAGGCATCGGTGTGGACCTTCGCCAACGACGGAGACGGCATGCCGATGCCCCATCCGATCCATGTCCACGGCGTGCGCTTTCGCGTGATCGAGCGAAGCGGCAACGCGCCGCCCGCGGATCTGCGCGAAGGCGTACTCGATGCCGGCTTCAGGGATGTGGTCGGAATCTTCCCCGGCGAGCGGGTGCGCGTGTCGATCGCGCCCACGGTCGCGGGGCTTTTCCTGTACCACTGTCACAATCTCGAGCACGAGGACGGCGGAATGATGCGCAACTGCCGGTTCTCGAGCGCTGCGCCGGCGTAAGTAGGAAGCGCCATCGGCATGTCGTTGCTCGCGCTCGGTATCGAGCGCTCCGCAGACCGATCCATTCCCCAGCCCGGTGGCTGCTCGGATACGCGCCCCAGACTTCGACGTGTCATCATTGCGAGTGTCATAATTGCGATTGTCATGCGACTAATGCGGGCATCACCTTGACTGGAGGTCCGCGATGCTGATCAGGCGTCCGAGCGCCATCGTTGCGTCGGAGATCACGCCGCGCGGCGTCTATGAGCGGCGCCGGGAGTTCATGAAGCTGGCCGGCGCCGGCGCGCTGGTCGGCGCGGCCGGGCTCGGCGGGCGCCTCGCAAGCGCTCAGGACAAGACGCTTGGGCTGCAGAAGCTCGAGAAGGTCGGGAAAAGCGCCTTCAGAACCATGGAGCCGCCGACGGCGTACAAGTACGTCACGGGCTACAACAACTATTACGAGTTCGGCACCGGCAAGGGCGATCCCGCGCTTTTCGCCGGGCGCCTGAAGGTGCGGCCGTGGACGGTCGTCGTCGAGGGCGAGGTCGAGAGGCCGCGCAGCCTCGGCATCGAGGAGATTCTCGGCTTTCCGCTCGAGGAGCGCATTTACCGCCTGCGCTGCGTCGAAGCCTGGTCGATGGTCATTCCCTGGATCGGCTTCGAGTTCAACCGCATCGCCAAGCTCGTCGCGCCGACCTCCAAGGCGAAATTCGTCGAATTTGTTACTGCGCTGCAGCCGGACGCCATGCCCGGAGTGAGGCTCCCCATGCTCGACTGGCCGTACGTGGAAGGACTGAGGATCGACGAGGCGATGCATCCGCTGGCGATCCTCGCCGTAGGACTTTACGGTGAGGTGCTGCCGGGCCAGAACGGCGCGCCGGTGCGGCTCGTCGTGCCGTGGAAATACGGCTTCAAATCGGGGAAGTCGATCGTGCGTATCCGCTTCGTCGAAAAGCAGCCGCGGACCGCGTGGGAGAAGGCCGCCGCGAACGAGTACGGCTTTTACTCGAACGTAAACCCGAACGTCGACCACCCGCGCTGGACGCAGAAGCGCGAGCGCCGCATCCCGGAGTTCTTCGCCAGCCGCGAGACCAAGATCTTCAATGGCTACGGCGATCAGGTGGCGAGCCTGTATGCCGGCATGGATCTCCAGAAATTCTACTGATTCGCTTCACCCGCGTCGTGCGGCGCTGGACTTGCGGCAGCCGGAATCGATCGACCTGAGCCACAGAAAATTCTTGCCGATGCGCGAGCTGCAACCATCGCAAAGGACTTTGAGGGGCCTTAAGGCGCTGGTGTTCGTGGTCGCGCTGCTGCCGCTCGCCTGGCTCGCCGCCGGCGCCCTTTACTTCCCCGACTGGCTTGGCGCGAACCCTGCCGAATTCATCACCCGCGCGCTCGGCGACTGGACCCTGCGTTTGCTGCTCGCGACGCTGGCCATCACGCCGCTCAGAAAGCTCACCGGATGGAACTGGCTACTGCGGCTGCGGCGCATGCTCGGCCTCTACACCTTCTTCTATGCCGTGGTTCATCTTTCGAGCTTCGTCGCGTTCGACCATCTGTTCCAGCCGATGGAGATCCTGCGCGACATCGCCAAGCGCCCTTTCATCACGGTCGGATTCATCACGCTCGTGCTGATGACCCCGCTCGCGGCCACCTCGACCAGCGCCATGGTGCGCCGCCTGGGCGCGAAGCGCTGGGTGGCGCTGCACCGGCTGGTCTACCTCATCGCGCCGCTCGGGGTGCTGCATTTCTGGTGGATGGTCAAGCGCGACATCACCCAGCCCGCAATCTACGCCGTCATCCTCGCCGTGCTCCTCGGCTATCGCCTCGCGGTGAGGAGACGGCATGCCGGCCAGCTCCCCGCGCCGGCGCGCTAGCCGATGCCCATTCGCGCCGTCGCACTGCGCGCGGGCTCGACCTCAGACTGCTGCTTGCGCACACGCACGCCGATCACTTCTCCCGAAGCGCCAGCTCGATGAGTTGCTTGACGGCCGCATAGGGCTGCGCCCCGGAGAGAGGATAGGTCTGGCCGCTTTTCGACACGATGATGCTCCACGGCGTGCCGCGCCCGCCGGTGGCGGCGGCGTTCTGGAGATCTTCCTCCACGTGCCGGTCATAGCGGCCGCTGGCGAGGCACGATGCAAACTGCGCTTGGTCGAGCCCCATCTCGCGGGCGATCTGCGGCAGCACCGTATCGATATCCGTGTTGTTGTTGGAGGGCGTAAGCTCGAAGAAGCGATCCGCGAATTTCCAGAACGCATCTTTGCCGCCGAGCTCGGTCGCGCATTCCGATGCCGCAGCTTCCCTGCGCGCCTTGGAATGGAGCTGATCGATCGGGAAATGGCGGTACACCCAGCGCACCTGGCCGCCGGATTCGTCCACGATCTGCTTCACGGTCGGATGGAAGCGCTTGCAGAACGGGCATTCGAAATCGGAGTATTCGACCAGCGTCACCGGGGCGGCGGGATTGCCGCGGATGTGGTCGCGGGTCTCGGAAACGGGTCGAATGGCTTTGGCGCGTGCACTCGCTTCGCGCTGATCGGCGCCTTCCTCGGCGCGGCGCTGTTCGACGAAGCGGCGGATGCCATCGTCGACGGCGCGGTCGAGGGCGCCGCTCTCGCGCAGCTCCTTCATGACCGCATCCCGGACTTGCTCGACCAGTGCGGGATCGGCGGCCTTCTTGGTTGCGGTTTGAGCATGCGCCGCCGAGGCGAACAGCATGATCCCGGCCAGAAGTGCCCAGCCGACGCCCGTGATCGACACCCGATCCTTTCTGCGTTCCGTTCTCATCGTAATCCTCATGTCGCTTCCGGCGGCGGGCATTATCGCAGGTTTGCGCCTGTACTGCACCGCGAAAGCGCCAAGGAATACGTTAGGCAATCGGCTGAGTTGGGTCGGATTGCGACTGAAAATCGGTGATCGGCCGACAAACGGTAGCAGCGTATCGACTGCCGAGGGCGTACCCGCTACTCATGCATGATAGAGTGACCTCGAGGAGGGTGCCGTGCCCGGCAGAGGGCCGGCGGCGGATCCGGCAAAACGAAGGAGAGTTGCAATGCAGCCCGGGATGAAAGAACTTCAGCGCGATGATGACGGCCCTTCCTTTGAGCAGAGAGCGCCGTTCGAGCAAGACCGGCGGCGGTTCTTGAGGTGGGCGCTTCCCGCGATCGTGCTGGTGTCCACGAGCTGGAACGCGCTGAAGGCCCGACCCGCGCTCGCCCAGTCCGTCGACAGCAAGCCGCCGAAACCTAATGCGCTTGCCGCCGCCAATGCGAACGGCAAGCTCTTCGACGAGGCGGAGGCGAAGGTTTTCCCCGAGCAGGGCTTCAAGAGCAGCGTTGCCTTGGGCGACAGCGTGGTCAAGCTGGTGGAGAATGGCGTCATCGATCGGAAGAAATTCCTGGCCATCTACCAGGCAAACGGAGGCCTGCCCGCAGAGCTCAAGGATCTTCTCGATAAGCCGTCCGCGGAGGCGATTCAGCTCACCCGAACGAATGCCTATTACTACGTCAACCTGCTGTGGCCGCTGGGTCTTGCCAATTACATGGCTCGCAACGCGGCAAGTCCGGTGAACGGCGATTCTCTTTTCAACTTCGCGTCCACCGGCGGCTGGAACCTGGGCAAAGAGGGAAACGGCGGGGCCTATTTCAACAAGCTGAAGATCGTGGCGCTGACGCCGGACCAGGAAGCGTTGGTTACCCGAATTGCCGAGAATACCTATCGGCCGTGCTGCAACAACTCGACCTTCTTCCAGGATTGCAACCATGGCTCGGCGCTGCTCGGGCTCCTGGAGCTCGGCGCATCCCAGGGACTTACCGAGGAGCAGTTGTATCGCGAGGCCTTGGCGTTCAACTCGTTCTGGTTCCCGCAGAATTACATTCAGACCGCGGTGTATTTCAAGGCGGTGAACAATACCGATTGGGAAAGCGTCGATCCGAGGATCGTCATGGGGAAGGGCTTCTCGACCGCCACCGGCGCGGGAGCTGCGGCGAGAAAGGTAAGCGAGCTCGGCCTCTTCCCCCAACAGCGCGGCGGCGCATCGTGCGGCGTCAGCCTCGAGAAGGAAGCCGATGAAGCGCTTCTCCTCGCTCAGCGCGGCTGTCCCGGGTGCAGTGCCTGTTCCACCTGCGCCTGATCGGAAATCGACGCACGGACGCCGGAGCCCACGTATTTCACTTTCGCCATGACCGACAGGAGTCTCGCCGGCGTGTCCATCGCCTTGGCTCTCGGCGGCGTTTTGCTGTGGTACGACGTGGATGGGGGCTCTGCGTCCGCGGCGCAGGCCGCACCAACGCGGGCGTCCACGCAGCGCGGCGAAGCGTTCGGCACGCTCACGGGCGCGCAGCTTGCGGCGATGTTGCAGAGGAAGGATTTTTTCTTCGTCAATGTGCACATACCGTACGCCGGCGAGATAAGGAATACCGACGCCTTCATTGCGTTTGACAAGATTGCAGACAACCTCGACAAGCTGCCTGCGGACAAGAGTGCCAAGATCGTGCTGTATTGCCAGAGCGGTCGGATGAGCGAGATAGCGGCGCGTGAGCTGGCCCGGCTCGGCTATAGCCGGGTGTCGCATCTGGCCGGCGGGATGATCGACTGGAAAAAGAGCGGCTACGAGATCATTCAAAAGTGACCTCGAGACCGGCGCCGCGGGCCCAACTGCCGGTCGATCGAATCAATAGCGTAGTGCACCCGCAGGCGGGTCAGCGGCGGGCCGACGCACGGAGCTAGCGGTGGGTACGCTGTAATCGGCCGTGGCTTTCCTTCCTCGCGGCCGGACGGAGGGAATCGCGGCCGAGCGAGCGCATGATGGCGCAATGGCGCGCGGCCCGCACCGCTCGACAACGGTTGCGAAGCGCCCGCAACTGTCGCTCGAGGTCTTTCAGCTCGCCGATGCGCCGTGCGACGTGGCCGATGTGCTCGTCGAGGAGCGCATTGACCTCGTCGCATTTTTTCTGCGGTGCGTCGCGAAACGCGAGCAAGGTGCGGATCTCCTCGTGGGTCATGTCCAGCGAGCGGCAATGGCGGATGAAGCGCAGCCGCTCGACGTGGTCGGGGCCGTACAGGCGGTAGTTGCCGTCGCTGCGCTTCGGTGCGGGCAGCAGGCCCTCGTGCTCGTAGTAGCGGACGGTCTCGACCGGGCACAGCGTTGCCCGGGCCAGCTCGCCGATCCTCATGCCGGTGGTCATCGGTGACTCCTGTGACCGGGACATCCGGTCCTTGAGACCATTGACTCTATAGTAGCTTCAGGGTTCCTAATCAAGCCCATGAACCCGGAATCCACGCCCGCAACCCCGCCGCACTGCTGCGCTGACGACCACGTCAGCGCCGGCGCGAACGCGCATGCCATCGCGGCGAATCGCCCCTCGGGGGCGGCGAGCGTCGTTTTCCTGATCCCGAAGATGGACTGCCCGACCGAAGAAGAGCTGATCCGCGACCGCCTGAAGGGCATGGCGGGCGTCGAGGCGCTGTCGTTCAACCTGATGCAGCGCGAACTGACCGTCGCCCATCGGCTGGGATCGATCGCACCACTCGTCAGCGCCCTCAAGGCGCTCGACATGGAGCCGAAGGTGAAAGCCGACTCGCTTGCCGACGCGGCCGCCAATGGAGAACACCCCCGCAGCGTCGGCGACTATTCGCTCCCCCGCCGCAGGTGGCTGCTCGTTGCCGTCGCGGGCGTTGCGGCGATCGCCGCGGAAGCGATGGCGTGGGTCACCGGCGAGGAGCAGTCCTGGCAGGTGGTCACGCTGGCCCTGGCCGCGATGCTCACCGGCGGCCTCGACATGCTCAAGAAGGGCTGGATCGCGCTGCGCAGCTTCTCGCTCAACATGAACTTCCTGATGTCGATCGCGGTGATCGGCGCGGCGCTGATCGGGGAGTGGCCGGAAGCCGCGGTGGTGGTGGTTCTGTTCGCCCTGGCGGAAATGATCGAAGCGCTGTCGCTCGACCGCGCGCGCCATGCCATCAAGGGCCTGATGGCGATGACGCCGGAGCTCGCCACGGTGGGGGGCGAGGACGGCACGTGGCGCGAAATCGTCGCGAGGGACGTCGTGGTGGGCGCGCTCGCGCGTGTGAAACCCGGGGAGCGGATCCCGCTCGACGGCACCGTCGTTGCCGGCCGGACCACGGTCAACCAAGCGCCGATCACCGGAGAGAGCATTCCGGTCACGAAGGAGCCCGGCGATCCGGTATTCGCCGGCACGATCAACGAGCGCGGCGCCTTCGACTATCGGGTCACGTCGGACCAGGGTCATTCGACGCTCGCGCGCATCATTCGGACCGTGCAGGAGGCGCAAGGGCAGCGCGCGCCCACACAGCGCTTCGTCGACCGGTTTGCCCGTTACTACATTCCGGTGGTGGTGGCATTCGCCGTGTTGGTCGCCCTGGTGCCGCCGCTCGCGATGGGTGCACCGTTTCAGCCCTGGTTTTACAAGGCGCTGGTGCTGCTCGTGATCGCCTGCCCCTGCGCGCTGGTAATCTCCACGCCGGTCACCGTCGTGAGCGGTCTTGCCGCCGCCGCACGACACGGGATCTTGATCAAGGGCGGGCTGTACCTGGAGCAGGGACGCAAGCTCAAGGCGCTGGCGCTGGACAAGACCGGCACCGTCACCGCCGGCAAGCCGCAAGTGACCGATGCCGTGGTCATCGACGGCAGCGACTCGGCAACCTTGCTGCGGCGAGCGGCGAGCCTGGCCAGCCGTTCCGATCATCCGGTGTCGACGGCCGTCGTTGCGCATTGGCGCGCGACGTCGCCGTCGGAGGCGCTACAGGAGGTCGCCGGCGTCGAAGCCGTGACCGGTCGAGGCGTCAAGGGCACGATCGGCGGGCAGGTGCTCTACCTCGGCAATCATCGCTTCGTCGAGGAATTGGGCATCTGCGGCCCGGCCCTCGAGACCAAGCTCGACAGCTTCGAGCGCGGGGGCAAATCCGTCGTCGTGCTCTGCTCGGCTACCGCGCCACAACTGCTCCTTGCCGTCGCCGATACGATTCGCGACACCAGCCAGGCGGCGATCGATCGTCTGCGGCGTTCGCGCGTCGAGCTGGTGCTGCTGACCGGCGATAATCCTCACACCGCCGAAGCGATCGCACGCAAGGTGGGGATCGCGGAGGCCCGCGGCAACCTGCTGCCCGAGGACAAGCAGGCGGCCGTGGCCGCCCTGGTCGCCAAGCACGGTGTCGCCGGCATGGTCGGCGACGGCATCAACGATGCGCCCGCGCTGGCCCGGGCCACGATCGGCTTCGCGATGGGCGCCGCCGGTACCGACACGGCGCTGGAGACGGCCGACGTCGCGCTGATGGACGACGACCTGCGCAAGCTCGCCGACTTCATCGAGATCAGCCGCAGGACGCACGTCCTCCTGATCCAGAACATTACGCTCGCCCTGGGCATCAAGGCGGTGTTCTTCGTGCTGGCGCTCACGGGGCTCGCCACGCTGTGGATGGCGGTGTTCGCCGACATGGGCGCGAGCCTCATCGTGGTCTTCAACGGACTGCGCCTGCTTCGTCGCGATCGGCGCGAGGAGCCTGCACCGAGCCTGCCGCGTCCCGAGCCGCGTACCGCTTGACGCAGGAATTCACGATGAGCGGCAGGAATTCGCGATGAACTCGAGTCACTCGCACGGTCATTCGCATGGGGCGGTGCGAGCCGGCCACGAGCGGGTGCTCTGGATTGCGCTCGGCCTCACGACGACGTTCATGGCGGCCGAGGTCGTCGGGGCGCTGATCACGCAAAGTCTCGCGCTGCTGTCCGACGCCGCGCACATGTTCACCGACAGCGCGGCGCTGGCCGTGTCGCTGGCTGCGATCTGGATCGCAAAGCGGGCAGCGGACCACAAGCGCACGTTCGGCTATTACCGGTTCGAGATCCTCGCCGCCGCATTCAATGCCGTTCTGCTGTTCCTGGTCGCGCTGTATATCCTGTTCGAGGCGTATCAGCGGCTTCGCGCTCCCGCCGAGATCCAGTCGCTGGGCATGCTGGTCATCGCCTCGATCGGGCTCGTCGTCAACGTGGTCGCGATGCGTCTGCTGCGCGCCGGCAGCACCGAGAGCCTCAATGTCAAAGGGGCCTATCTCGAGGTGTGGAGCGACCTGCTGGGCTCGGTCGGCGTGATCGTCGCGGCGATCATCATCGGAACGGCGGGATGGACGTGGGTGGACTCACTCGTTGCGGCCGGCATCGGCTTGTGGGTGTTGCCCCGTACCTGGACCTTGCTGAAAGAAAGCATCAACATCCTCCTGCAAGGTGTGCCCGAGGGCGTCGATGTCGAGGAGCTGGAAGCCGCGATCCGCGGCGTTGCCGGCGTGACCGACCTGCACAACCTGCACGTGTGGGGCTTGACCAGCGGCAAGACGGTGATGAGCGCCCACGTGATCGTCGATCCGGCATCGTGCGAGGAGCGGCAGGTCATCCCGGCGATCACCGAGCTGGTCGAGCACGACTTCGGCATCGGGCACTCGACCGTTCAAGTCGAGATCGTCGGCGTCAAGGTGCATTGCGGGTGAGCTCGGCAAACCCGGTCGGGGCATCGCGCGGTCACCTTTCCTGCGCTGTCGCCGGCCTCCTCAAATTCTTCAATGCACTCGCCGCTACGCTCACCAGCGCAGTACGAGGGGGCCGAGCAGCGCTCCGACGGCAGCCGGGATCAGCATCCCCGCGACGTACCAGACGCCGATGAACGGCGCCGCCATTTCGGGGCAATACAGCGCGAAGACCAGCGCGCCGATCGCCCCGGCGAGCAACCCGGCGGCCGCCCCGGCGAGCGCGAGGCGCGTCGGCGCGAGCCCCTTCATTGCCCACCACATGGCCACAAGTGCCGGCACCAACAGCATGGGAATGGAGACCAAGCAGTATTTCCAGGTGCGACCCATGACGAGATCTGCGCGTTCCGGCGCAGGCGCGCCCAGCAGCACCCATGCGGCGAGCAGCCACAGCGCGAGCACCCGCGCCGCGAGCGCGCCAGGCACCCAGCCGAGCCGCGCGCCCGGGCGCGATAGCCGCGACGCCGCGAGCAGGCTCCCGACCGCCACCGACGCTGCGAAGGCGAGCTTGATCCAGAACATGGGCAACCGCGCGGCTGCGCCGATGTCCGGGCGCACGCCGAGCACAATGGCCATCAGCAACGTCGCGCCGAACGCGCCCCAGCCAAGGGCCGTCGCGTAGCGCCGCGCAGCGGCGTCGGACTCGACCGCCCCGGCACCGGTCGCAAGCAGCGTGACCAGTTCGTCGGTTTTCATCGTCGCGTTCTTATCATCGCCGCGAGCGCTTTTAGCTCATCACACTCAATTACTGCCCGATGGTCCACAAGATGCGTCAAATCGGTCGCCCGATGTCGCCGCGTCGCGCGCGACAGCATGAGGTCAGCCGCGCGACGTAGTCCCTGCGGCCAATGGCGGCCGGCACACCTGCGCCCACCCTTAATCCCCACCGCCGCAAGGCGGGGCCGAGGGGGCAGGGATGGAGGTCGAGCGCCAGGCCAAGGCGAGCGCACCGGTGCGGTATCGACCGC
>DASVPH010000034.1:0-7327 GCA_036382945.1 Casimicrobiaceae bacterium | reverse complement strand
CGGCGATGCCGGCGTGCGAGCGCATGCCGATCCCGACCAGCGACACCTTGCAGATCCTGTTGTCGCCGATGATCTCGCGCGCCGCGAATCCCTTGCCTCTCTCGCCGCTCAGCACCTCGAGCGCCTTCTTGTACTCGGCCCGGTTGACGGTGAATGAGAAATCGGTGTGTCCCGACTCCCCGATGTTCTGCACGATCATGTCGACGTCGATGTTGGCGTCGGCGACGGGGCCGAGGATCGCATACGCGACGCCGGGCCGGTCCTCGACGCCCATGAGCGAGATCTTGGCCTCGTCGCGATTGAATGCGATGCCGGAAATGATCGCCTGTTCCATGGTCTCGTCTTCCTCGTAGGTGATGAGCGTGCCCGGGGCGTTGCTCTCCGGGTCGTCGAACGAGGAGAGCACGCGCATCTTGACCTTGTACTTGCCGGCGAATTCGACCGAGCGGATCTGCAGCACCTTGGAGCCGAGGCTCGCCATTTCGAGCATTTCCTCGAAGGTGATGCGCTCGAGCCGCCGCGCCTCGGGCACGATGCGCGGATCGGTCGTGTAGACGCCGTCGACGTCGGTGTAGATCTGGCACTCGCGGGCGCCGAGCGCTGCGGCAAGCGCCACGCCGGAGGTATCCGATCCGCCGCGTCCGAGTGTCGTGATATTGCCGTCGGCGTCGACGCCCTGGAAGCCGGCGACGATGACGACCGTGCCCTCGGCCAGGTCCTTGCGCAGCGGTTCCGCATTGACCTCGAGGATGCGCGCCTTGGTGAAGGCGCTGTCGGTGAGCACGCGCACCTGGCCGCCGGTGTAGCTCTTTGCTTTGAGCCCCAGCTCGTGCAGCGCGATCGCCAGCAAGCCGATCGTGACCTGCTCGCCGGTCGCGGCGATCACGTCCAGCTCGCGCGGATCGGGATCGGGCGAGATCTCCTTCGCCAGCGCAAGCAGGCGGTTGGTCTCGCCGCTCATCGCCGACACGACGACCACCAGTTGATGCCCCTCGCGGTGGAAGCGGGCTACCCGACGGGCGACGGCCTTGATCCTCTCCGTGGTGCCGACCGACGTTCCGCCGTACTTCTGGACGATCAGCGCCATAGTGCGCTCCGGTCGCGCCTCATAGGATGCGCAAGGCGAGGGTCGCATTGGTGCCGCCGAAGCCGAAGGAGTTGGACAGCGCTGAGCGGATCTTCATCTTGCGAGCCGTGTTGGGAACGAAGTCGAGATCGCACTGCGGGTCCTGCTTGAACAGGTTTGCGGTCGGCGGCGCGATCTGATCGCGCAGGGCGAGCACGGTGAACACCGCCTCGATCGCCGCCGCCGCGCCGAGGAGGTGCCCGGTCATCGATTTGGTCGAGGACACGGCGAGCCGCGCCGCGTGAGCGCCGAAGCAGCGCTTGACCGCGATGCACTCGGCGACATCGCCGAGCGGCGTCGACGTCCCGTGGGCGTTGATGTAGTCGACGTCGGTGGTGGCGAGCCCAGCGTTCTTGAGCGCGTTCGCCATGCTTCGCGCCGCGCCCTCCCCGTTCTCGGGCGGCGCGGTGATGTGATGCGCGTCTGCGGACATGCCGTAGCCCGCAATCTCGCAGTAGATGCGCGCGTCGCGCGCTTTGGCGTGGTCCAGCTCCTCGAGCACCAGCGCACCCGCGCCCTCGCCCAGCACGAAGCCGTCGCGGTCGACGTCCCACGGGCGGCTCGCGGTGGCGGGATCGTCGTTGCGTGTGGACAGCGCCCGTGCGGCGCAGAAGCCGCCCACCCCCAGCGGACTGATCGTCGCCTCGGCGCCGCCCGCGACCATCGCGTCCGCGTCACCGTATTCGATCAGCCGCGCGGCTTCGCCGATGCTGTGGTTGGCGGTCGAGCACGCGGTGACGGTGGCGAGATTCGGGCCCTTGTAGCCGTACTGGATCGACACCAGTCCCGAGATCATGTTGATGATCGAGCCCGGAACGAAGAACGGCGAGATTTTGCGTGGGCCCCCGGCCGCGTACGCCCTGGCGGTGTCCTCGATCATCGGCAGGCCGCCGATCCCCGAGCCGATGCACACGCCGATGCGCTCCAGGTCGCCCGCGTAGCCCTCGAGCCCGGCGTCCTTGATCGCCTCCATCGTCGCCACCAGACCGAAATGGATAAACGTGTCGTAGCGGCGCGCCTCTTTCGCCGACAGATACGTGGCGACGTCGAAGTTCTTCACTTCGCCGGCGATGCGCGAGGTGAACGGCGCGGGGTCGAAGCGGGTGATGGTGGCGATGCCCGAGCGCCCGGCGAGAATGTTCTCCCACGCCGCAGCAAGCCCGATGCCGACCGGCGACACGATGCCCATTCCGGTGACGACGACGCGGCGTTTGAGCATGGCTTTCAGCGAAAGTGGCGAACTGGGCGACGCGGATGCAGCCCGCGCGGCGGACTCGCGAGAGCGCGGCCGGGCACACAGCGAAGGCCCGGCAACGTGGGTTACTTCTTCAGGTGCGAATTGATGTAGTCGACGGCCTGCTGCACCGTGGTGATCTTTTCTGCCTCTTCGTCGGGGATCTCGGTTTCGAATTCCTCTTCGAGCGCCATGACGAGCTCGACCGTATCCAGCGAGTCAGCGCCGAGGTCGTCGACAAAAGACGACTCGTTCTTGATCTCGGCCTCGTTCACGCCCAGTTGCTCGGCGACGATCTTCTTGACTCGTTGTTCCACGTTTTCCATGCGTCTCCTCCCCTGTGGGGTCCCAAGCGTTGCAAACCAATAAGTCTACCAGATCAAGCCATGTACAGCCCGCCGTTCACATGCAGCGTGGCGCCGGTGATGTAGCCCGCCTCGCGCGAGGCGAGGAAGGCGACCGCGTGCGCGACCTCTTCGGGCGATCCGAGGCGTCCCAGCGGCACGCGCTCGACGAGCTTCTGGCGCTGCGCCTGGGGAAGCGCGCGCGTCATGTCGGTGTCGATGAAGCCGGGTGCCACGCAGTTGACGGTGATGCCGCGGCTGCCGATCTCCTGCGCGAGCGACTTGGTGAAGCCGAGCAGCGCCGCCTTCGCGGCCGCGTAATTGGTCTGCCCGGGGTTGCCGCTCGAGCCGACCACCGAGCCCACGTTCACGATCCGGCCGTAACGCGCTTTCATCATGCCGCGCAGTACCGCCTTCGACAGCCGATACGCCGACTTGAGGTTGGTGTCCATGATCGCGTCCCACTCCTCGTCCTTCATGCGCAGCAGCAGGTTGTCGCGGGTGATGCCGGCGTTGTTGACGAGGATCGCGATCTCGCCCATGCGGGTGGCGATGGTCGCGAGCGCCGGCTCGATACTCGCGCCGTCGGTTACGTCGAGACGCATCCCCTCGCCACGAAGGTTCGCTTCGCGCAGATAAGCGCAGATCGCGGCGGCACCGTTGTCGGTGGTCGCCGTGCCGACGACGCTGGCGCCCGCCCGAGCCAGCGCGAGCGCGATCGCCCTGCCGATGCCGCGCGTGGCGCCGGTGACGAGCGCGATCTGTCCTTCGAGCATCGAAACTCCTTACTTCGTCGCCGCAATCGCCGCGGCGATGGCGTCGGCGTCGTTGAGCGGCAGTGCAGTGAGATCGGGCGCGATGCGCTTGGTGAACCCGGTCAGCACTTTGCCGGGCCCGCACTCGACGATGTGCGTCACGCGGTGGGCCGCGAACGACTGGATGGTCTCGACCCAGCGCACCGGGCTCGCCGCCTGCGCGGCCAACGCGGCGCGGAGCGCATCGGGCGAGCTCGCGATGGACACGTCGACGTTGTGAATCACGGGAACGGTGGGCGGATCGATCGCCACCTGCTTGAGCCGCGCCGAGAGCTGCTCCGCGGCCGGCTGCATCAGCGCGCTGTGGAATGGCGCGCTCACCGGCAGCATCACCGCGCGCTTGGCGCCACGTGCCTTGGCGGCGGCGCTCGCGCGCTCGACCGCCTCGCGGTGCCCGGCGATGACGATTTGATCCGGCGCGTTGAAGTTGACCGGCTCGACCACCTGCCCCTGCGCCGCCTCGCGACAGGCCTCACCGATTCCCGCCGCATCCAATCCCATCACCGCCGCCATGGCACCCACCCCGGCGGGCACGGCGTCCTGCATCGCCTGGGCGCGGAATCGAACCAGCGGTATCGCGTCGCCGAACGCGAGCGCACCTGCGGCGACGAGCGCGGCGTATTCGCCCAGGCTGTGGCCGGCGAGCACATGGGGCGCGCCGCCGCCGGCCGCCCGCCACGCGCGATAGACGGCGATGTCCGCGGCGAGCATCGCCGGCTGCGTGTTCACCGTCTGGTTGAGCGCGTCGTCGGGCCCGCCTTCGACCAACATCCAGAGATCCTGACCGAGCGCTCGGGAGGCCTCCGCGAACGTGTCGCGCACGACCCGAAACGCCTCATAGCGGCTCATCATGCCCACCGACTGCGAGCCTTGACCGGGGAAAACCATCGCCAGCTTCATCATTCACTCACCATCGCAACAGCACGGACCCCCACGTAAATCCTCCTCCCACGCCGAGCAGCATCACATGCTGCCCAGGACGAATGCGTCCGTCGCGCACCGCGAGGTCGAGCGCAAGCGGAATGGAGGCCGCCGAGGTGTTCGCATGGCGGTCGACCGTCGCGATCATGCGTTCCGGCGGCAGGTGCAGCTTTTTCGCGGTCGCATCCATGATGCGGATATTCGCCTGGTGCGGAATCAGCCAGTCGATCGCCGTGGTCGCAAGCCCGTTCGCGGCGAGCGCCTCGTGCGCGACCTCGGCCAGTACCTTCACCGCGAACTTGAACACGGTGTTGCCTTCCATGGTCAGCAAGGGCGTGCCGCTCACCCTCCCATGCGCGACGGTGCCCGGGACTGCCAATATGTTGCGGTAATGCCCGTCGGCGTGCAGGTGCGCGGACAGAATGCCCGGTTGCGCGGCGGGCAGCAGCACCACCGCTCCCGCCCCGTCGCCGAACAGCACGCACGTGCTGCGATCGCTCCAGTCGAGGATGCGGGAGTAGATCTCGGCGCCGACGACCAGTGCGTTTCGCGCCTGGCCGCTCTTCACCATCAGGTCCGCGAGCCCCAGCGCATAGACGAAGCCGCTGCACACCGCCTGGACGTCGAACGCCGGCCCGTTGCGGGTTCCAAGCTTGTCCTGGAGGATGCACGCGGTCGAAGGGAACACCATGTCCGGCGTGGTGGTCGCCAGGATGATCAGGTCGACATCGGCGGGCGCGATCTGCGCCGCCGCGAGCGCGGCGCGCGCGGCGGCGAGCGCGAGGTCGCTCGTCTGCTCGCCGGGCGCGGCGATGTGCCGTTGCCGGATGCCGGTGCGGATGCGGATCCATTCGTCGCTGGTATCGACGCGCTCGGCCAGCTCGTCGTTGGTGAGGACTTGTGCCGGGAGATAGCTGCCCGTGCCCGCGATCCGGCTACGCATCGCCGGAACCCGCGGTTGCCGCGGCTGCTTGCGTCGCGGTGGCCGGCGTCACCGCGAGCCTCTGCGCGATGCGCTCGAGCACGCCATGCGTCACCTCGGCGTACGCTTTCTTGAGCGCGTAACGGAACGCCAGCGCGTCCGCCGAGCCATGGCTCTTGATGACCACGCCCTTGAGCCCGATCAGCGTCGCACCGTTGTAGCGGCGGGGATCGACGCGGCGCTTGAAGGCGTTGATCGCCGGCAGCGCGACCAGCGCCAGGCTCTTGCGCAGCGTGTTGCGCGTGAACTCCTCGCGCAGATAGTCGGCCAGCATCAGGGCGAGTCCTTCCGAGGCCTTGAGCGCGACGTTGCCGACGAAGCCGTCGCAGACGATGACGTCGGTCGTGCCCTTGTAGATGTCGGTGCCCTCGACGTTGCCGTAGAAGTTCAAGTCCGACGCCTTCAGCAGCTCGGCCGTCTGCTTGACCACGTCGTTGCCCTTGATGTCCTCCTCGCCGATGTTGAGCAGGCCGACGGTGGGACGTTGCTTGCCTTCGACGGCGGCCACCAAGGCACTTCCCATCACCGCGAATTGCCGCAGTTGCTCGGGCGTGCAGTTGACGTTGGCGCCGAGGTCGAGCGCGGTGGTCACGCCCTGGCGCGTGGGCAATTGCGAAGCGATTGCCGGCCGGTCGATTCCGGGTAGCGTCTTTAGGACGAAGCGCGAGATCGCCATCAGCGCTCCGGTGTTGCCGGCCGAGACGCAGGCCTGGGCGACGTCGTCCTTCACCAGATTGATGGCAACACGCATCGACGAGTCCTTCTTCCGGCGCAGCGCATCGGCGGGCGGCTCGTGCATCTCGACGATCTCGCTCGCGGCATGGATCCGCGCACGCTCCACGGCCGGCGAGTACCCGGCCTCGAGCGCCTTCCGGATGGGGTCTTCCCTGCCGACCAGCACGATGCGCGCGTCGGGCGTCTCTTCCAGGAATCGCAGCGATGCGGCAACCGTCACCGGTGGCCCGTGGTCGCCACCCATCGCGTCGACGGCAATGGTCACCGGCATCGGGTCAGTGCGGGCGCTCGAGCGGGCCCGACGCAAACATAGACTGCGGCGGGCCGGGAGGGCGGAACGGGACTAGACGTCGGCCTTCGTCTTGATGACCTTCTTGCCGCGATAGTAACCGCTCGGGCTGATGTGGTGCCGGCGATGCACTTCGCCGGTAATCGGTTCGAGCGCGAGCGGCGGGTTGGTCAGAAAATCGTGTGCGCGGTGCATGCCGCGCTTCGACGCCGATTTCTTGTTCTGCTGGACAGCCATCTTCGTTCACTCCTCAAGAGTTTTTCCCGCCGCGACCCTTCTTGAGCGCGACGAGCCGCGCAAAGGGGGACGCGGCGTGCTGCCCGCTCTCGCGCGAAGCGCTCGCCTGCACCGAAGCCGCCGGACACTGCGCCTTGCGGTGCATCGGCGCGAACGGCAGCGAGAGCAGCAGCTCGTCTTCGACCAGCGTCGTCGCCTCGAGCAACGTCGAGGCCAGCACGACTTCCCGCTCGCCCTCGTCCAACTGCGCCGATTCGGCCTCGTCGCGCGCGAGCAGCAGCTCGGAGCACTGCTCGATCGCCATGTCGAACGGCTGCAGACAGCGCTGACAGACGAGCGGCAGATGCCCCTGGACGCTCAGCGTCAACGTCGGCCGGCCGAGCAGGTCGTGCCCGCCTTCGATCAGCCACGAGAACGCGCGGCCGATCCAGGTGCTCACCTTGTCGACGAAAAGAAGGACCTTCTGCATTTCCCCCCCTGAAACGCAGACACCACCCGGCGATTATGCCGGATGGTGTCTGGGCTTCCCTTGCGAGACGCTTGCGACTAGCTCTTCTTCGCTGCGGACTTGGCGGTCCGGCCGAAGTAGTGGTTGTACGCCATTTCGCGGCGCACGTTGGTGTCGAGGTCCCACTTCACCACCC